>NZ_JBFAXL010000016.1:0-159185 GCF_040680795.1 Streptomyces sp. NPDC051976 | reverse complement strand
GGACTCGTAGAGCGCGATACCGTCCTCGCGGGTCAACCGCTCCCCCGCGTAGACCTTCTCCTCCAGCTCACGCTTGAGCCCAGCGTCCATTCCGCCGTCCTGTGCGCGGGAGCCGCGCGCCCGGTCGGTGCGGTGCGCCGTCCAGGAGGGGCGCGAGTTGACCTGCTGCGCGGTGGTACGGGCGGCGTGCCGGTAGGCGTGGGCGACCGCGTCGGCCTCCGCCGCGTCCAGTTCCTGACCGCCCTCCGTCGCGAGAGCGATGATCTTCTCCGGTCCGAGGTCCCGGTTGCGCAGCACGATGCCGTTCACGACGGCGCGGCGCTCCTGGTCGTAGCGACGCAGCGCGAGGACCGGGTCGCCGTGGCGCGCGAGGCACCAGGCGAGGACACGGGCGTCGAGGACCGACTGGGAGCCGCCGTTCATGCCCATCGGGAACATCGGGTGGGCCGCGTCCCCGAGCAGGGCGATCCGGCCGGAGGTCCAGAACGGCAGGGGGTCACGGTCCATCATCGGGTACTCGTGGATGACCGGGGACCGGCGTACGAGCTCCGGCAGGTCGATCCAGGGCAGGTGCCACCGCGCCGCCGCCGCGAGCGCCTCCTCGGCGGGCACCGCGCGGCCCGTGAGCCGGGAGGCGGCGTCCGGCTCGGGGTGGCGGACCTCCAGCACCCAGTTCATGGCCGTGTCTTCGCCCGCCGCCCGCGGGTGCCCGATCGGATAGGCCACGAACTTGTCGCCGGGCTGTCCGCCCGCCACCACGATCGTGGAGCCGTCCAGCAGCGGCGGACAGGGCGCCAGGGCCCGCCACATGTGGACCCCGTTGGCGTGCACCGGCCCCTCATCGGGATGCAGTTGGCCGCGGACCGCGGAGTCGATCCCGTCGGCGCCCACGAGCACGTCGCAGCGCTCGGTGACGGACGTGCCGTGGTGGCGGTCGTGGAACTCGACGTGCACCTCGTCCCCGTCCGTCCGCAGCCGCCGGAAGGCCAACCCCGTGGCCACGGCCCGCGGTCCCAGCCGCTCGCGGACGGCGTCGAGCAGCATGCCCTGGAGCCGGCCGCGGTGGACGGAGTACTGCGGCCACTGGTAGCCACCGGCTGTCCCGAGCGGTTCCTGCCAGACGGGAGCGCCGGCGCGGTCGCAGTACAGCAGCCGCCGCGGTGGGACGGCGATGGCGGCCAGCGCGTCACCGAGGCCGAGTTCGGTGAGTTCGCGAACGGCGTGCGGCAGGAGGTTGATGCCCACACCGACGGTGTCGATGGTCCTGGCCGACTCGCGCACGACCGGTGCGAAACCGGCCTCGTGCAGGCTCAGCGCGGTGACCAGGCCCGCGATGCCGCCTCCGACGATGATGATTCTCATGCGTGTCCTTCGGGCTGGCAGTGTTCGACGACCACCGGCATGCCGCGGCGCGGGCGCATCGCCATGATGCTGGCCGGACGGACGGGTCCGGCCGACCGCAGGCGGGTGCGGCGCAGCAGTTCGATGAGGATGATCTTGATTTCAAGGGTCGCGAAGGGCGCCCCGACGCACCGGTGGTGCCCGCCGCCGAACGGCAGGTAGCCGGCGGGCGTGGCGGGGCGGTGCAGGGGGTGGTCGGGCCGCCAGCGCCCGGGGACGAACCGTCCCGGCTGCGGCCAGACCTCGGGCATCCGGTGGGTGACGAAGGGGCTGATCGCCAGCCGGGTACCCGCGCGGATGCTCAGGCCGCGGAACACGGTGTCCTCACGGGTGATCCGCGGCAGCACCACTACCGGCGGGTGCAGCCGCAGCGCCTCGTTGACCACGTCGTCGACGACCGTCATCTTCTCGAGCGTCTCCGGGTCCGCCTCCCCGTCCCCCAGCGTCTCGGCCACCTCCTGGCGGGCGGCCTCCCAGCTCCCGGGGTGGGTGAGCAGCATGTGCACCGTCCACGCCATGGCGGCACTCGTGGTCTCGTATCCGGCCACGATCAGGCTGATGACCTGGTCCTCGATCTCGTCGTCGCCGAGCGGGCAACCGGAGTTCGAGGGCTTGTCCAGCAACACGGTGAGCGCGTCGGGCCGTTCCACCGGGAAACGCCGCCTCGCGGCGATCTCCGCGCGGACACGCTCGGCCACCCAGCGCCGGGACCGGACGGCCCGGGCGGTCACCGGGTTGGGGACACCGGTGAGGAACAGCTGCAGCCCCAGCGGGAGGTCGGTGGCGTCCAGGGCGATCTGGAGCTTCCGGCCGATCTCGGCGTCCTGCCGGGCCAGACGGGTACCGAAGAAGGAGTCGATGGTGTTGCGCCGGATCAACGCCCGCAGTTCGGCGTAGAGGTCGACGCGCTGGCCCGTCCGCAGCCGGGTCAGCGCCTCCCGGGTGTTGACGGTCATCAGCCGGGCGTACTCCTCCAGGCGGCGCCGGTGGAACGCGGGAAGCACCAGGGGGCGCCGGCGCCGGTGCTCCTCCCCGTCGGTGACCAGCAGCGCGGTCTCCCCCAGTACGGGCAGCATCACGGCGAAGGAGTCGCGCCAGGAGAACAGCTGCGGGTTGGCGAAGACGAAGGAGTTGGCCTCGGGACCGAACAGGAACACCGCGCGCTGCGCCCCGTAGCCCACCTGCACGACGTCGCCGTGCCGGCGGCGGGCGTCGAGCATGCCGCGGAACGGGTCGATCGCGAATCGCAGCACCCGGTCGGGTGCGAGGGCCGGGATCGCCGCGTTCATCCGATCCCCCCTGCCGGTGTGGCCGCGGGCTCATCCCTCGAGTGCGGCCGGACGGCCTCGGGGAGCAGCCGGTGCAGGGTCGCGCGCAGCAGAGCGGGGGCGTCGCCGTACGGACCGGACAACTCCGCCGCCCGGGCGAAGGCGGTGGCCAGATGGCCGTCCGCGACCTGCCGGGCGCGGTCGAAGGATCCGCTGTCCTGGACGATGCCCGCGATCCGGGCCAGATTCGCACCGCTGGTCGCCGCGGCCAGGAGCGGTCGCAGTGCGGCGGAGTGACGCTCCATCGCGTAGAGCACGGGCAGGGTGTAGACGCCGTTGCCGAGGTCCGGTGCGGGGCCCGCTCCGGGGGGCGCGGGGTCGGCGGCGATGTCGGCGAGGTCGCGCAGGTCGTTCCAGATCTGGAAGGCCACGCCCAGGTGGTGACCGCAGGCCGCGGCCGCCTCCGCGCGGGTCTCGCCCCCGTCGGCGGCCAGGACTCCGAGCCGGGCGCTGAAGGAGAGCAGCGCGGCCGTCTTGCCGGCGACGGCGTGCAGATAGCCTTCGACGGACCGCTCGGGGTTGCCCGAGTCCCGGAGTTCGGCCAGTTGACCGGTGCAGATCTGCTGCGCGCAGCGCACCGCGCCGGCCAGTTCCTGGGCGCCCAGCGAGCCGGCCGTGCCGAGGGCCGTGGCAAGCAGGTAATCGCCGAGGACCAGGGCGGTGTTCTCGCCGTAGCGGGCGTTGACCGTCGGGACACCGCGCCGGATCGGCGAGCGGTCGCACAGGTCGTCGTGGTAGAGCGACGCGAGGTGCAGGATCTCGGTCGCCGAGGCGGCCAGCACCACCCGCTCGGTGGCGGGGGTCTCGCCGCCCGTGACGGAGGCGGTCGCGAGCACGAGGGCCGGCCGCAGCAGTTTGCCGGGACGGTCGACGAAGTGCTGTAGCGGAGCGAGGAGTTCGGGGTCTTCCGGGGTGAGCGCCTTGCGCACGGTTTCGCGCACCCGGTCCAGGTCGCCCAAGTAGGCGAGGCTCGTTGTCGGTTCTCGGTCCATGTCAGAGCCACGCCCCGATCGAGAAGAGCACGAAGTCCGCGATCATGAGGTAGTAGAGCCAGGCCCAAGAGATCATCGTGGGGCCCACCCGGGATCGGCCCACGGCGACGACCAGGTAGCCGGCCCAGGGCAGGGTGAGCAGTGGCAGCAGCAGCGCCGTCGAGCCCTCGGCGGCGGCCAGACCGGCGACCACGGCGTAGAAGCCGGTCAGGCAGACGCCGTAGAGCACCTTGGTGACTTCGGGACGGACCACCTGCGGCAGTGTGGTCTTGCCGACCGCGCGGTCCTTGTCCATGTCCCGGGCGTTGTTGTGCAGCATCAGTGCGGCGAAGAGGAAGCCCGGGCCGAGCGCGGCCACGGCGATCGTCCCGGTGATCCGGCCGGTGTTGAGGCAGGCCAGCACCATCGTCACCGCGACCCCGGTGACGAGGAAGTCGAGTGCTTCGCCCAGTGCGTGATGGCCCAGCGGGCGCGGGCCGCCGGCGTAGCCGAAGTAGGCCAGGTAGCACAGCGCGATGACCGGGAGCAGCCACAGGGTCGAGGCGACGGCCAGCACGACCAGCCCGATCCAGGCGACGACGAAGCACCCGAGTCCGACCGCGCGCAGGCGGTGCATGTCCAGGCCGAGCGCCAGGGCGCTCTCCGCCCGGACCCGGTCGGGACGGTCCAGGCCGCGCCGGTGGTCCTCGTAGTCGTTCCAGTAGCGCCGGCCGGCGCAGTCGGGCACGAGGACGAGCAGGGTGAGCGCGACCCGCCAGCCGACCAGCGGCTCCACGTGCCGTGCGGCCGAGACCGCGTAGAGGCCCTGGAGCACGATCACCAGGACCAGCGGCGGTCCCGCGGCGACCACCCAGCTGCGGAGCTGCCGTGCCCGCGCGACGGGCAGGGCGGTGTCGGAGGCCGAGGTCATGCCTCTCCCCTCCGTCCGGTGGCGGTCTTGGTGCCGATGGCCTGGAACATGACACGGCTGCCGCGGGTGGCGAACATGGGCACCGTGGAGCGGAGGTTGAAGAACCAGGGGATGAGGGCCCGTGCCTGCGGCCACAGACCGTAGATCCGCAGCGGTACCCCGCCCTGCGCCGCCGCCTCGAGCAGCCGGGGCCGGTTGATGAAGAGCCGGTGGTCATGGCACCCCTTCGGTGCCATGCCCGGCAGCGGGAGGTTCTCGGTGAGGGTGACGATCAGGATGCGGGCCAGCAGCGTGTCGGCGATCGTGTCCAGCAGCAGCGTCCCGCCGGGCCGCAGCACACGGCAGCACTCGGCCACCACCTTGTAGGGCTCCGGGACGTGCTCCAGGCACTGCCCGGCGACCACGACGTCCACACTGTTGTCGGGCATGGGAAGTGACGCGACGTCGGACAGCAGGGTCTCGTCCACACCGTGCGCCCGGGCGACTTCCAGCGAGCGCTCGGACTGGTCCACCCCCACGTGGCGGTAGCCCTTGCCGGCGATGTGAGGATGGAGCAGTCCGCCGCCGCAGGCCACGTCCACGAGTACGGCGTCCTCCCTCGTGGCGTCGGGGATGAGTTCGCCGCGCTTGGCGGCGATCCAGCCCAGTGCCGCGAACGGGCCCCGCGGATCCCACCACTGGTCGGCGAGTGAGTCGTACTGCGTCAGGTCGTTGGCGGTTACCCTTGCTCGTCCCACAGGTCCCCCTGATCGGTGTCGTGACAACTGCTCGGCGGGTGAAGGGCGGTCGGCGAAAGCCGGTGGCGAGGTGAAACACCCGCTACCGGGGCTCATGCGCGCCGGGCCGACCGACGGGAAAGGTTCGTGAGGTGAGTCGACGCGGCGCGCCGGTCCGGTGCACGCGGTGGCGTCACACCGCGGACGGGCGGCAGCAGGTCAGTCCTGCGGCGTCGTGGGCGTCGGGGAGGCCCGGTGGGAGAAGCGCCCCAGGGCCATGACGGGAAAGATCTGACGGTACATCGGGTAGCTCATGTAGAACTGCCGTGGCAGGACGGTGCCGTTGAACGACTGCTCGTCCCAGGAGCCGTCGGGCAGCTGGGTGCTCCCCAGCCAGGCGAGGGCCCGGGCGACCGGCTCGTCGTCCGCCGTCAGCCCCCCGGCGTGCAGGGCGAGCAGCGCCCAGGAGGTCTGGGTGGGGGTGGAGTCACCCCGTCCGATCCAGGCGTCGTCCTGGTACGAGCGCAGGTCCTCGCCCCAGCCGCCGTCGGGGTTCTGGTGCCGCAGCAGCCAGGCGACCGCACGGCGGATCGCCGGGTCGTGCGGCGGTCGGCCCGCCCGCGCCAGCGCCGTCACCGCCGCGGAGGTGCCGTACAGGTGGTTCGCGCCCCAGCGGCCGAACCAGGAGCCCTCCGGGGTCTGGTTCCGCAGCAGCCAGCGGATGGCACGACGCGCACCGGGGTCGTCCGAGAGCCCCTGGCCCCCCAGCGCCTCCAGCGCGTGCCCGGTGATGTCGGGGCACGGACGGTCGGTCAGTTCCGTGAAGTCGAGGACCGGCAGCCGGTCGGCGAGCCAGGAGTCGTTGTCGGCGTCGTAGGCGGCCCAGCCGCCGTCGCCGGACTGCATGGTCAGCAGCCAGCGGATACCGCGGTTGGAGGCTTCGCGCGACCGGGCGGCAAGGCTCGCGTCGACCGCCGCGACGCGGGAGAGCGCTTCGACGACGAGCGCGGTGTCGTCGCAGTCGGGGAAGTGCTCCTCAACGAACCCCACCGACCAGCCCCCCGGGCCGTGACCGGGGCGGGCGACCGCCCAGTCTCCCACCCGGCGGACCTCCTGCCCGAGCAACCAGCGTACGGAGCGGACCAGTTGGGGGTGGTCCCCCGGCACGCCGGCGTCGGTCAGCGCGCACACGGACAAGGCGGTGTCCCACACCGGTGTGGGCATGCAGTTGATGCGGCGGACCGGGCCGTCCGGGGTCTCCTCCCATACCGCGACGTCATCGAGCCCGCGGATCCCGGCCTTGACGACCGGGTGCTGCACGGTCAGTCCGGCCGCGTACAGGCCGAGCAGACAGAAGACGGAGGCGACGCTGCAGGCGAGCCATGCCCCGTCGGACTCCTGCCGGTCGGTGATCCACTGGACGCCGCGGCGCACAGCCGCGCGGCGCAACGGGGGCACGGGGTGTGCGTTGACCCACCGGACGGCCCGTTGGACACGCGCGGCGGCCCCGCCTCCCGCGGCCGGTGCGTCCTCGCCGCGTAACTCGTCGAGCCGGAAACCGGGATCCATGCCGGGGCGTGCGCAGTGGACGAGGCCGAGCGGCACCATGGCCAGCCTGGTCCAGGCGGAGAATCGGTAGAGGGACAGGGGTATCCGGTGCGGCAGCAACGGCACCTCGGGGAGTACGGCGGGGATGTCGTCCCAGTCCGCCTGGCAGAAGAGCGCGAGCCACAGCCGTGCCTCCATCCGGCAGTCGGCCAAGCCTCCGTGGGCCCGGACGAAGCGCGCCGCGTCGACCATGTGCGGCTGCCGCGGAGTGTCCCCGGCCAGACGCAGTGCGAGATATGCCTCGACGGTCGTCGACAGGTCTCCGGGGCTGCGCGGATACAACCCCCAGCTTCCGTCAGCGCGTTGCTGAGATCTGATCCAGCGCGCGGTGGCGGAGACGGTTCGGGATTCCTCTATTCCGAGGAGAATTCGCAGGAAAAGGTCGACGGCATCGACCATGACATTCGCGTCGGGACAATCCCCCCACCAGCCTTCCGGCTGCTGTTGCGACAATAGCCGGTCGACGCCGCGGGACAGCACAGTCTTCAGATCGGTGACCAAAGTACGTCCTCACCCAGCAGGCTGACATGGACACGATGGGCAATCGAAGGGCGGTACTTGACGGCTCTCGCACGTACTATAAGCATAGAGGCGACGCTCCGGTCCAGAGAATCTCCACCCGAACATCCACCCTTTACACGGAGGAAATCGGTCCGCATGCGAATACTGATCATCGGCGCCGGGATAAGTGGCCTGGCCGCAGCCCTTGGAATTGTGAATTCCGGGCACACGGTTTCCGTCTATGAACAATCGCCCGAACCCCGAGCCACCGGTGGCGCCGTCACCCTGTGGAACGGCGGCGTGGGCATCCTGCGGTGGTTCGGCGTCGACCTGGCCGGAGTCGGAGCCCGGATCGACCAGTTGGAGACCCGGTCAGAGACCGGAGAGAAGCTCTACACCATCGATGTCGCCCACGCGTCCCGGCGACTCGGCCACATGAGTCTGACCTGCCCCCGACGTCTACTGCAGCAACGCATCACGGAAGCGCTGCCGGCCGGCACGGTCCACTACGGGCACCGGCTCGCCGCCTTCACCCACTCCGGCAGCGGCGTCCGGGCGACCTTCGAGGACGGCACGGTCGCCGAGGCGGACATGCTCATCGGCGCCGACGGCCACCGCTCGGTGGTGCGCACCAGCCTGTGGGGCCACCACCCCCCGCGCCTGGCCGGCTGGGCCACCTGGCAAGGACTCTCCGCACAGCGGCACCTGCTCCCCGACCCCAACCGCGGCCTGATGATCAACGGCCGCCTCGGCTTCTGCGGACTGCTCCCCGCCGGCCCCGACACGCTCCAGTGGTGGTTCAGCCATCCCTGGCCGGGCGCGGACAAGGGGCCCGCCCTGCCCACGCTGCGCACGCGCTTCGGCCAGTGGGCGGATCCGGTGCCGCTGGTCCTGAAGACACTCCAGGAAGCGGACATCGAGGTCTTCCCGCACTACACGCACCGGGTCCCGGCACGCTGGGGCCAGGGAGCGGTCACACTGCTCGGTGACGCCGCACACACCATGCCTCCGATCGTCGCGCAAGGTGCCAACCAGGCCGTCGAGGACGCCTGGGCCCTGACGGTCGCGCTGCACGAGAGCCGCGGCCGGAACTTGCCCGAGGTGCTGCGACGGTTCGAGCGGTCCCGGGCGCGCCGCGTGGCGCCCATCGCCCGGTTGGCCGCGACCGAGTACACCTACCGGTACCACCCGCCCGCCTTCGACCGGCTCATCCCGGACGGCCTCGTCACCCGCGCCTACGCACAGTGGCTGCGGACCACCAGCGGCTTCGCGGGATCACGCGCGGTGGTCCCGGCCGACCTCACCCTCTCCGCCGCGCGGGCCCGGAAGTAACCGCGGTTCTTTTCGTCCATTCCGGATGGCCGTGAAACGGTGAACGGCTCCCACGAGTTTGAGGGAGACACCGTGGCGCCGCACACGGTTTCGGCCCTCACCGAAACTCGTGGTAGCGCCCAGCCTGGGAATGCCCGAAGATGTCAGGAGCGGGACATGTCGGGGATCGCGGGGGCGTGACGTTGCGACTGCATTTCACTACGGAAGACCTGGCCCGCGTTGTGCTGTTCCACCACTTGCTGCCGCAAATGAACGAGGCCGTGCTCAGTCTGCAGATCCTGCGCCGCACCGATCAGCGAGCCCGGTACGGGCCCTGGCGCGACTCCCTGCGGGGCCAGGTGCCCGCGCTGGTCCGCCCCCTGGCGGAACTGCTTCCCGTGCGCGGCTGGATCCCCGACTTCCTCACCCCGACCATCGTCGACACCCATGACGGCGCGGATGTCCTGAAGGGAATCAGCGTCACGCCGCATCACCGGATCGCCGACGAACTGAGAACACTGGCCGGTCATCACACCCTGCCCTCCTGGGCGGGTTCGCTCGCCCACGGCGACACCGACACCATGGCGGCCCTCACCAGCGCGATGGCCACCTACCACCACGTGGCCATCGCTCCCCACGTCCAGCAGATGCAGTCGGCCCTCGACAGCGATCTCGCCGTCCGAAGAACCGCCCTGGCCCAGCACGGCGTCGGCGCACTCCTGCTCGGCCTCCACCCAGCGCTCCGCTGGGAACCACCGGTACTGACCATCCCCAGCCGGGAGGACACCGACGTCCACTTGGCCGGCCGCGGCCTGGTCGTCGTCCCCATGGTGTTCTGCGGACCGACCCCCCGCTTCCTGCCCAACCCCGACGACATCCCCGTGCTGGTCTACCAACTCCCCCTCGACCCCGGCACAGGCCCCTTCACCAGCCCGCCCCCCGGGCGGCACCGCAAAGCCATCGACAAGATCCTCGGTACCAGCCGATCACGGATCCTGCACGTCATCCACACCACCCCGGGACTCACCACCAGCGAACTCGCCCAACGCGCCGACCAGTCCCTGGCCTCGGCCTCCGAGCACGCCACCGCGCTCCGCCACGCGGGCCTCACCACCAGCCACCGCGACCACAACAGCGTCCGCCACTACGCCACTTCCACCGCCGCCTCACTCCTCAGCGAGAGATCGCCCCGCTAGAGGGCCGTTCTCTCCCGGCGGCGGCAGGCCGCCCGGAGCCCGGCCGCGGGAGTGGTGGAGCGGATTTCGCGGCCGGGCTGCGGGCGGTGTGTCAGGCGAGTTTGCCCATCGCGTGGATCTCGTTCACCGCGCCGGTGTCGAAGAAGCTCCAGGGGAGGTTGGCGTAGCCGCCGTTGCCCCAGTTGCTGGTGCCCCAGCTGTTCTCGATCGTCACGCCCTGGTCGTTGTAGGCCACGATGGTGATCTCGTGACCGCCGACGACCGGGTCGCTGCCGGTGTCACCGGGCGTGTAGCTGTAGTCCGACGCGGTCTGGGCGTTGAGGTCCATGAAGCTCTGCTGGACCGAGAAGCCGATCGGCACCGGCTCGCCCTGGGAGATCGCGTCCTCGATCGCGGCACGGGCCGAGGGGCCGCTGGTGGGCAGCTGGACGAAGCCCGAGAGCTTGTAGTGGGCCGCGTTGGCGGTCTCGCTGGCGTCCGGCTGGGTGGTGTAGTCCGTGGTGCCCTGCCAGTAGTCGGACTGGGTGTCGATGCCCTGCTGCTGCTCCATCTTCAGTGCGACGCTGCCGTAGGTTCCGGTGTCGTTGCCCTGGGCGATCTGCGCGTAGATGTACATCGGGGCCATCGGCGCGCCGCTGATGCCCTGTTCGTTCATCAGGATGCCGTAGCCGGAGTAGCCGGTGGCCCAGGTGACGCAGGAGCCGACCGGGCCCTGGTCGCCGGGGCTGAGGGCGTACTGGGTGAGGTCCGCGCTGGCCGGCGCCGCGCCGGAGCGGGCGAACGGCGCGATGGCCTTCAGAGCCTTGGCGGTGACCGCCGCGGAACTCACGGCGTGGTGGGCCTTGACCGCCGTCAGGTCGAGGCCGGTGGCGAAGTGCTTGTGGTGGGCCTGGTGGCCTGCCGGTGTCGCGTCGGGGGGCGTAGCGGTGGCAGTGGCGGCCAGAACCAGACAGGACGACAGCGCCAGGCTACCGGCGATGCCGACGGCTATACGGGAACGCATCTATTGAGCTCCTTGTGGGGGGACGCCGACTGCTCACGACAGCCGGCGTGCCGTATCGCGCCGCATGTGTGGGCGGCCCGGTACGGATGGCGAACATGAGGGTGCGCCCCGGTCGACGTGAGGTCGTCCGAGGCGCTGTTCACCGTATGGGCCCGGAGATGTACATGTCACGGGAGCAATATCAACTTGGCTGAAAGTCGCCACTCTGATCCCAGTAGTTGACAGCAGTCCCACGCGCGACACGCGGCCAGCCGGTTCGCCCCGCCGAACGGTGACGGGGCAGGGCGCACGTCTGGCCGAAAGACGCCGTCAGAAGTTGTACGGCTTCTCGGTGTTCCAGTTCATCACGTCGGCGTCGCTCCAACTGAACTGCGGCTTCTGGCCCTTGGTGTCGACCGAGTAGAAGGGGCCGTTGTGGCCGTCCGCGTCGCGCAGTGCCATGGCGAACGACTGCGCCGTGTGGTTCTTCGAACCGTAGGCGAACAGGTTCACCGCGCTGTACGCCTTGCCGCCGGGCTGGAGCGTGATGTGCTTGCCGCCACCGGGGTTGTCCTTCTTGGAGTGCGGCAGTGCGGCGCCGTCGACGTTTCCGCCGAGCTTCACGACCGGGTACGAGGTGACCCAGCACGGCTTGGCGCCCTCGTTCGACGCCGTGACCAGCAGGTGGTCGCCCTGCTGACCGGCGAACCGGTGCTCCGCGGTGACCAGCATCTCGTCTCCACGGCACTGCTGTGCGCCGCCGGTTGTGCCGTGGCTCGCGGACTGGTCCGTCCCGCCCGAGCCGCTCGCCGAGGGCGCCCCCTTGGCGGGGTCACCACTGTTGCCGGCGGTGCCCTTGCCGTCCCCGCCCGACGCGGAAGGGCTCTGCGTGGCGCCGGCACTGTGGTCGCCGCCGGCCGCCTTCGCGCCGTCGTCAGAGCCGCCGCAGGCGGTCAGGCCCAACGCCAGCGCGGCGGTGACGGCGGCCAGTGCGGCACAACGGGCGGTACGGCGGGCACGGTATGTGGTCATGATGAGAGCTCCCCCAAAAGAACGTCAGGACACGGCATCCCCTGCCCCCGCAGGGGGACCAGCCGCATCAGCTGTTTCGCTGCACCCCATCAGACGACACCCGCGCGGACCGAGTTCGCTCGGGCCTGTCCGCGTTCGGTAACAAGACAACTGGACGCAGGCACACCGGTGTTCACGCGTACGTGTCAGCAGTGCGCAGCGGGAGCTCAAAATGCGACAGGTGGCCCTGTGGTGGGCCACCTGTCGGGGTTGGTTCGGGGTGTGGGGGTCAGACGATGATGCGGTCGAGGTTGGGTGCTCCGGCGTTGGGGTTGGAGAATTTGATGGTGTTGTTGCCGGCTTTGAGTTGGACGGTGACGTTCTGGGTGACGACGGTGTTGTAGTCGGGTGTTTCGGGGAAGTTGACGGTCTGGTTGACGCCGTTGACGGTGAGGGTGGCGGTGCGGGGTTGGCCGACGCTCATGAAGGAGATGGCCATGGTGTAGCTGCCTGCGGCGGGTTCGGTGATGTTGTTGAAGGTCGCGGTGCCGCCGTTGCCGAGGTAGCTGAGTTTCTTGCCGCCTGAGCAGTGGGCGCAGTTCGTGATGGTGGTGCCACCGGCCAGGGTTGCTGCCTCGGCCTCGTAGGAGTTCCCGCCACCCGGAGGCGGTGACGACGGCGGAGAAGTCGTGGGCGGCGGCGTGGTCGGCGGGGTGGTGCCGCCGGTGATCTTGTTGAAGATCCGGGAGTAGGCGTATCCGGTGCCCTTGTCGTAGCTGTCGACCTCCCAGAAGGACAGCTCCTGGACGCCGTTGGTGGCGGCGAAGGACTCCAGCGTGCCGGCGTTGGCCTGGGTGAAGTTCTCGTTGTCGTCGTTCTTGCCGGCGATCGGAGTGAGGCCCATGCGCCCGTATGCCTGGGAGGTGGAGATGCCGTACAGGCTCGCGAGCTGTGCGGCGGTGCCCTTGGCCGCCGACAGGGCGTCGTTGAGGGCGTTCTCGCCGTCACCGAAGTCCATGGTCATGATGTTGACCAGGTTGACGTTGACGCCCTTGCTCTTGGCGTCCTTGAGCAGGTTGAGCGTGTCGGACTCGAGGCCGGACGGGTCGACGGCGAGGGTGTAGTCGACTTCGACGTTCGGGTTCTGTGCCTGGAGGGCGGCGAGGGCCTGGTTGCGCCGGGTGTTGGCCGCGGTGTTGCCCAGGGTGGCGCCTTCGATGTCGAAGTCGAGCCGGGTGATGCCGTACGTGTTGACCACGCTGGCGTAGGCGGCGGTGAGTGACGCGACGGACGTGCAGGTCTGCGCCAACTCCCCACCCTCCGCGCCGCCGAAGGAGATGGCGACGTCACCGCCCGCCGCCTTCAAGGCGGCGACCTGTGAAGTGAAGGCGCCCAGTGCGCTGTTTCCGGCCTCCCACTGCGGAGTGCAACCGGACTTGGGGATGAGGAACGCCAGGGTGTAGTCCTTGAGCCCGGTGGCCTTCATGTCGGCTGCCATGTCGCCTGCGGTGCCGCTGGAGAGCTCCAGGTACGGCGCGGCGTAGTGGGCCGGGAACGCGTTCGCCGCCTGAGGACTGGCACTGGCGATCGCGTTGATGCTCATCGCTACCGCTGCTGTCGGCAGTGCGGCGGCGACAAGCCCCTTGGTGAGTCGTGACCACGTCACGTATGTCCTCCAGGTGGGATCGGGACGGGGCACGCCCCGAGGGCTCAGCCGCCGGTCCGCGCTGAGGGCCGGAGCTGTGGCATGCCGGTGTTCCGGGAGAGCCGAAGCGAAGCAGGGCGCCGACGCGGGAGGAACTGCGGGATCGGACGCGTCAGCATCAACTGCCGGGGTTTCGTGGGGGGTTCGGGGTCGGGCGTTGCGTCCGCAGCGCCCGCAGTCAATATCTCCGTGGCACTCCTCGTCAAGATGCTGGAATGGAAAGTTTCCTAACAGACCAGCCTCGCCGAGGGATCGCCACCGACATGGACGTCCGTGGATCATGAGCGCGGGAAAGCGACGTGACCAGACGATTGCGTGACCGGGTCGCGACTGCTTTCATTCGTTAGGAAGTTTTCCTAACGATCGACTCGGAGGCCCCACCCGCCATGTCATCGACTCGTACGCGCCTCGCTGTGGCCGCCGCCGCGGCCCTCGCGCTCGCGGTTCCCCTCGCCGTCGGTCACGCCGACGCGACAACCCCCACAACGGTCAAGGCCGCCCCGGCCTCCGCCTCGTACACCGCCGCCGAGGTACTGGCCGGCATCAAGGCGAACTCGACCGCCGCGAACCAGGTCAACACCAAGCCGCACATCAACACCATGACCAGAGCCCAGAACGTCAACGTGTACCAGGTCGCTCCGGGCGTCTACTCGTACAGCTCGGGTATGGCCATCGACACCGACGGCAGCGACCCGGACCCCGACCCCGACCACCAGGGCGAGACCACCTGGTCGGACAGCAACGGCAAGGCCCTGGGCGCGCACCACGTGCCGTTCTACGTGCTGGGCGACGACTGCTGGGACCGCGTGAAGCCGTGCCCGCACTTCTTCTACAAGGAACACGGCATGAGCGGGCGGCAGTTCGCGCTGATGTTCTACAACGGCCACGTCATCGGCTCGATCTTCGGTGACACCCAGACCGCGAACAACCAGAGCACGTCGGACAACGACTCCCGCGAGCTCGGCGAGGCGTCCGTGAAGGCCGCCCAGCTGCTCGGCATACCCAGCAGCGGCACCACCGGCGGCGTCGACAACGGCGTGACCGTCGTGATGTTCTCCGGTGCGAACTGGGTCGTCAACGGCACCAACTCCAACCTCAACGACAACGCCCAGGCCATGGTCCAGAACGCGCTCGACACCCTCGGCGCGAGCATGAACGGCGGCGGCACCCCGCCGCCGACGACTCCTCCGCCGTCGTCACCGCCTCCGGGTGGCGGGAACTCCTACGAGGCCGAGGCAGCAACTCTGGCCGGTGGCACCACCATCACGAACTGCGCACACTGCTCGGGCGGCAAGAAACTCAGCTACCTCGGCAACGGCGGCACCGCGACCTTCAACAACATCACCGAACCCGCCGCCGGCAGCTACACCATGGCCATCTCCTTCATGAGCGTCGGCCAACCCCGCACCGCCACCCTCACCGTCAACGGCGTCAACCAGACCGTCAACTTCCCCGAAACACCCGACTACAACACCGTCGTCACCCAGAACGTCACCGTCCAACTCAAAGCCGGCAACAACACCATCAAATTCTCCAACCCCAACGCCGGAGCACCCAACCTCGACCGCATCGTCCTCTAACCCCCAACACCAACCCACCATGACCGGGTGGCCCCCCACGGGCCACCCCTCATGACCGGCACCACAAAACCCCCGGCACCAGGTCCAACCCCTGCGCCGGGGACAGAGCCGCTCGGCACGCCTGTCCCCCAGCTCTTCCCATGGCCTGCCGAAGCGTCCGGCACCGTGTCTGGCCGCACGGTGCCCTATCCCCCCACTGCCTCATGTTGGGACATCCCATGCCATCGAACAGCAAACGCCGGTTAGCGCTCGGCGGAACCCTCGCCCTGCTCGCCGCCAGCATCGCGACGGCCGGCTGGGCCGGCGTCACCGCCGGCAGCGCCGGTGCGTCCACAGTGCCCCCGGGCGTGAACCCCCCGCCCGTGCAACGGGCACTCGACCTCTCGGCCGCCAACCGGCGCGCCCCGCTGCCCGGCCTGCCCGACTGGAGCAAGGCCGGCTACCGCGGCGGCCAACCGCTGCCCGACGCCTCGGACATCAACCCCTCGACGTCCTGCCAGATCACACCGTCCCAACTGGCCTCCACCTACGGCGTGGTGCCCAATGACGGCAAGGACGACACCAACGGCATCCAGGCAGCCATCGACAAGCTCAAGAGCACCTGCTCGCCGACCAACTCGTACACCAAGCTGTCGCTGATCACATTCCCGCCAGGCGTCCTCAATGTCACCCACGAGATCGAGGTGGACGCCAACTACACGATTCTGCGGGGCTCGGGCACCGATCCGGCGACCGGCACCGCGTTCGAGTACCGCCCGGACGCCAACACCCTGTACGACGTCCTCACCCCGGACGGCACCGACTCCGACGGGGACAACATGACGTCGGGTGACGGGAAGATGGGGTGGGCCTGGCCGGGTACCGGCCTCTTCCGGGTCAGTTCCCGCACCGTCGACCCGTCGTACCAGTCGGAGTACAACTCCGCCCCGGCCAACCGCAAGGAGATCTTCCTCGGGTCGATCAACCAGCACTGGAAGGCCGGCGTCAAGCTGCGGGCCAAGCCGGGCGAGACCAAATACGCCGCCCGGCAGGGCGACACCGTCGTCTACCTGGCGACCAACGCCAAGATGACGAACCTCAAGGTCGGCGGCTTCGTGAACATGATGGCCGCCAACTCGCAGAAGTTCTACCAGTCGATGGACGCGGTCAGCGCGACGTACCCCGAAGAGAACCTGCAGATGCGGCAGCAGATCTTCACGATCAGCGCCGTCGACACCACCAACCACACGGTCACGATCGACAAGCCGCTCGAGTACGACATGCCGATCGACTCCACCTCCGACGGCTCCGCGCCGATCGACGGCTCGGTCTACGCCAGCAACGCCTCACCGCTCGTCGAGCCGGTCGTCGGCGTCGGCCTGGAGAACTTCTACATGACCCAGCCGATGTCGGGCCTCAACCAGGCCGACTCGGTGCAGAACTACGGCAACATGGACCCGCACGCCGAGATGAACGGCATCGTTCTCAAGTGGGCGGTGAACGACTGGGTGAAGGGGATCCGCAGCTACATGACCGGATCCCACCCGATCGTCACCGAAGAGGCCAAGAACGTCCAGATCCAGGACAACTTCCTGGACGGCTCGTGGAACAAGGGCGCTGGTGGCCGGGGCTACTTCCGCGGCTCCCGGGTCTGGGACTCGCTCTACGCCGACAACGTCACCCGAAACTTGCGGCACTTCACCTTCCAGTGGTCGGCGTCGGACAACGTGGCGATCGGCAACGACATCGACTCCGACTTCAACATGCACGGCGGGTACGAGCGCCGCAATCTGATCGAGCTCAACACCCAGGCCGTGCCGTACGACCACCGCGCCGGCAACTGCAAGTCCAACTGCGGTGACGACGGCGGCGGCACCACCACGCCCGACACCTCCAACTGGTACCCGATCTACTGGACCGCGGGCCAGAAGGGCGTCAAGTGGTCGGGGGCGTCCGGACCGCAGAACGTCTTCTTCGACAACACGATGACCAAGCAGCTCTCCACCGGCGGGCCGTACCAGCCGTACTACCCGCAGAAGAACACGATCTACCAGTTCGGTGTGGCCGGGCCGTCCGACGGCGCCTACCACCTGCTCGACGTGGGTGGCACGCCGATCGCCGACTGGGCGAAGAACGAGACGAAGGACTACACGGGCGGGCACGGTGTGGACGCGTCCCGGACCGACAGCGGTCAGTCGCTCTTCCTCAAGTCGGTGGCCCCGGTGAGCACGCCGACGGACACACCCACCGTCACGCCCACCGACACGTCCACCCCCACACCCACGGACACGCCCACCTCGACGCCGACGGACACTCCCACCTCGACGCCGACGACCAGCGGTCCGCCCACCTCCCCCGGAAAGTCCTACGAAGCGGAGAAGGCGGTCCTGGGCACCGGCACCACGGTCACCAGCTGCGCGCACTGCTCCGGCGGCAAGAAGATCAGCTTCCTGGGCAGCGCCACCTTCTCGGTGACCGCGCCGACGGACGGCACCTATCCGATGACCGTCTACTTCATGAGCGTCGGCAGCGTCCACAGCGCGACCGTGACCGCGGGCGGCGCCACCCAGACGGTGAACTTCCCGTCGACACCGGACTACAACACCGTCGTCACCCTGAAGGTCTCGGTGTCCCTGCGGGCCGGAACCAACTCCGTCGTCATCGCCAACACGGCGGGCACCGGACCCAACCTCGACCGCATCAAGATCTGACCCACCCACGCCCCGGGGCCACCCGTGCCCCGGGGCACTTTCTTGCGATCGCGCACCGCCGAGGCGAGTGGTGGCCGTCACTCCGGATCACGGAATGGAGCGAGGTGATTGAGGGCTGAACCGATCGAAGGGCCGCGCATCCCTCGGGCCCCTGTGACAAGGAAGTTGAGCGCATGTACAAGAACATCCTCGCCGCCGTCGACGGATCGGCGCACGGCGCCGCGGTGCTGGACTCCGTCGTCTCCCTCGCCAAGCTCACGGGCGCGAGCGTGCACGTCATCCACATCCGTCCCGAGCAGGTCATCGGTGACGGGATCAGCGGGGCCGTCGTCGTACCCGTCGAGGAGGGGGACGCGGGGCGGCAGGTCGTCGACGAGGCGCTGGGGCGTCTGCGGGCCGAGGGGATCACCGCCGAGGGCGAGGTGGACGAGGGCCTGCGGGAGGAACTTGCCGCGATCCTCGTGGAGCGTGCCGAGGCTCTCGGCAGCGACCTGATCGCGGTCGGCCCCGGGCACTACCGGGGTATCGCCGCCCTGCTGCACGCCAGCGTGAGCCACAGCGTGGCCAAGGCCGCTCCCGTCTCCGTCCTGCTGGTCCGCGGCGACTCCTGAGCCGTCACGCACGTCCGACCGCCGTTCCCACCGGGGTGCCCGGCGGGAACGGCGGTCGGCGTGGGAGGTGCGCCGCTGTGGGGCGGGGTCAGCCGGCCAGCCGCTTGGTGGCCGCGGCCGCGATGCCCTTGATGTAGCCGGGGTCGTCGGTGGGCTGCCCGGTGAGTTCGAGGATGCCGAAGTCGTGGCCCGCGCGGATCACCACGGCGCCGCCGCTGACCGCGCCGTCGCCGTTGAACGACGGGTACCAGGTGGCCTCCCCGCCCTGGACGGTCAGGGAGTGGCCCGCCCCGTAGTGCCAGTGGCCCGCGGGCTCGTTCTGGCAGTCGCGCACGAGCCGGTTGAGCTGCTTCTCGTACGAGACCGCGGACGCGACGGTCGCACCGTCCGCGACGGATTCGGTCAGAAAAGTGCCGGCGGTGTCGAAGGTCCACGACACGTCGGCGTAGGCGGCGGCCTTCCCCTTGGTCAGCGCGCGCATCGTCTCCTCGCCCGAGCACGCCGAGAGCGCCTGCTTCCCGGTCAGGTCGACAGTCGCGCCGACCGGAGCCAGGCCCTGCTGGAAGAAGTCCTCGCTCTGGACCAGCTTCGCCGAGCCGAGGCCGGGCTGTGCGACGGCGGCAGGCGCGGCCGCCGGTCGGCCGTGGGATCGCGCGTCCGTGGCCCCGGCGGCGGAAGCCGTGCCGGCGGCGACCGCGATCACGGCCGCGCCCGCGATGGCCGCCTTCCGCGCGGTACGACCGCGGCGCGAGAACGTGCTGGTGGATTCCCCGTTGTCGGACATGTCATCTCCTGTGTGGTCACGACGCGATTCGCGTCCTTGTACGTAGGGAGAGATGCCGGTCGCGCGGCGGATGTTGGACGGCAGTGCGCCTGCGTGGTGTGAGCTACATCACACCCGCTGAACCGGGTCCCGGTGGCGGCCTCAGAGTCGGCCGACCGCCGCACGGACGAGGCGGTTCATCGCGGCCGTGCCCAGGCACGCCTCGACCTCAAGAACCCCGTAGTGGGAACCGTTCCGCAGGACGGCCAGTCCTCCGCACGGCTCCTTGCCACGTGGCGCGGTCCCCGTGGTGTTCAGATCACCCTGGTACGTGCCCATCCAGCTCCCCGTGATGCCGGGTGCGACAGCAACCGTGTGCGTCGGTCCGTAGACCCAGTGGGTGGCCGGTTCCTCCTGGCACTGCACGTCCTCCAGCAGGAGGCGCTCAGCGAAGTTCTGGGCCAGTTCGGGGCTGCTGGCTTCAGCTGCGACTTCGTGCGCGACCTCGTCCTGGTCCGCGCGCGTCCTCAACCCGCGGATGTGCGCGTTCCGCTCTCCCAGGGTCTCGCCGAGGGACGTCTCCCCCGTGCAGGCCGCGGTGGCGTACGTACCGTCCCCTACGGAGTCCTGGACATGGATGGGCTGCGCGTACCCGGCCTCCTTGAGGTCGGCCGCCGTCACCATGTTCCGGTTGGTCATCGGCCCGCTCGCGGGCGTCGGTGTCGGCGTCGGCGTCGGCGTGGGTTTCGGCGTGGAAGAGCCGTCGGCCGGCGAGGACGACGCCACGACCGGCGTCGGCGTCGCAGCGGAACGAGCGGGCAGGACGAACTCGCCGGTCAGCAGACCGAGTGCGACGGCCGTTGCCAGGATGGCCACGATGGCCGGAGTCCGCACAGCGACACCTCCCCTCCCCCGTACCTCAGACGCCGCCGAGACGTCCCCGCATGAATCGGCGCGCCTGATGGATACGGTCCTTGACCGTCCCCAAGGGAGCGCCCGTGATCTCGGCGACCTGGCCATAGGTCAGGTCCCCGAGATCACGCAGCACAAAGGACTCCACCAGGGCCGGATGCCGCTCCTCGAGCTCCGCCAGCGCTTCCATGAGGCCCAGCCGGGTCCCCACGATGACGCTGGTCGTTCGGGGGTCGACGTCGTCAGGAACGGCCGCGTGACTGTCCTCCGCGCGCCTGCGCATCGAACGATACGTGGACCGGGCGGCGTTCGAGGCGATCACCGTCACCCACCCGAGGAACGAGCCCCGGCCGTGGTACTCCGGCAGATGTGTGCTGATCGACAGCAGGGCGTCCTGCGCGGCCTCTTCGGCGTCGGCGTGGTGCGGCAGGAACCTGGAGCAGCGGCGCATGACCACCGGCCGGAGCTTGACGAGGAGGCGGTCCAGGGACTCCCGGTCGCCTGCCTGGGCGGACGCCACAAGCGCTGCCAGGTCGTCCTCGTCGTCCACCCTGCTTCTTCCGTTTCCGTCCGAGCCGACTACCGCGTGGGCAACCCGCGTTTGCCGGCTCCACCGTCTACGGCAGAATGTTGCCACATGCGGAAGCTGGGTCGTTACCTCCTCGAGGACAGGCTGGGAGCCGGTTCGTTCGCCACCGTGTGGAAGGCATACGATCCCGAACTCGACACGGACGTCGCGGTCAAGGTGCTGGCCGACAACTGGGCGTCGAACGCCGACGTGCGGGAGCGGTTCCTGGCCGAGGCGAGGCTGCTGCGCAGGCTCTCCAGTCCCCGCGTGGTGCGGGTCCACGACGTCGGTGTCCAGGACGAGCGGCCCTACTTCGTCATGGACTACGTCCAGGGCGGCACGCTGGCCGAGAAGATCGGGCACTGCCGTCCCCAGGAGGCGCTCCGCCTGGCGGCCGAGGCCGGATACGCCGTGCAGGTGCTCCACGACGCGGGCATCATCCACCGTGACGTCAAGCCGTCGAACCTCCTGCTCAACACCGGCCGCGCACCCCATGCCGTACTCGTCGCGGACCTCGGCAGCGCCAAGCAGGCCGCCGACGCCTCGGGGCTGACCGTGACCACCGGCACCCCCGCCTACATGGCGCCCGAACAGGCCTTCCAGACCACCGGATTCGACAGCCGCGCAGACGTGTACGCCCTCGGCGTCGTCACCTTCGAGCTGCTGACCGGAAACAAGCCCTTCGGTACCGGCGGTCGCGTCGCGACCCTCACCCCGGAGCAGGCGGCAAAGGCCCCCTCGCCGACGATCCGCGCGGACCTGGAGGTTCCCGACGCCGTCCGCGCGCTCCTTGATGCCGCCCTGTCCGCGGATCCCGACGACCGGCCGGACACCGCCCAGGCATTCGCGGACGCGCTGCTGTCACCGCGGGAGGTAGAAGAGCCCCCTGCCGGGCCCGCACAGCCCACCCGCCCCTCGAGCCCTGCGGTCTGGCTCGCGGCGGTCGTCGTCTTCCTGGTGACCACGGCGGTCACCTGGCTGCTCCGCTGAGCGTGCTCAGGTCCGCGCCGATGTCGTGATCAACGACGCTTTCCGCGACGGGAGGTGCGTCTGAGACCACACGCGGGCGGAAGTGACGACTCCGCGACAATCCGGTCACACAACCGTCGAACGGGAGGTGACAACCCGGGGCCGGAGCCGCGTGTCCAACTGTCGAAGAGCGAGGCGGGATCGGTCCACATCCCCCCAAGGTGTGCGTGTGCGCGGCGCGGTCGGCTGTCGAGGCCGGGGCGCCGACTCGGAACGGCGCGAACGCGGAACCGGGCTCCGGACAAGTAGGGAGTGAGCGAGGAGCCCGAGGAGATCACCAGTGGATGACCTGACCGCGCTGCGGCTGTGCGTGACCCGTCGCGATCACCCGTACCGGCAAGCCTGAGGAGGCGAGACAGTTGATGGCACTCGATCGGGTCGCGGCGGAGTCGGCGTTCCTGCACCTCCTCGTCGAGCAGTTGCGGCCGTCCGCACCGGACGGTCACCTCGCGTTGGTCAAGCTCCTGGACCACATCGCGGGGATGGTCGGCGGCCACGCGGCGGTCATCACGCCCGATACCAGGGTGATCGGCCGGGACGACGCCTCGTCGAGTCTGCTGCGCGCCCATGGTTCCGCCACCGCCAAGAGGGTGCGGGAGGGGGCGCTGGGTGCCGCGTGCCTCGTACTGCCCGGCTCCTATGTGCAGATCGTGGGGATCGGCAGCCTCCGGCCGCGCCCGGTGATCCTGGTCGCGGGCCGGGCCCAGTACCCGAGGTGGGTGGCGGACCTGGTCAACTACGCGGCGCTGGCGCTGGGCGCGTCGAGCACGCCGTCCCGTCTGGCACGCGGGGAACACGAGCTCGCCCCCGCTGTCCACACCGCGCGTGCGGCGATTCTGACCCACCTGATGGCCGGCGACGTGACGGCGGCGCGCAGGCTCGCCCGCCCTGTCCTCCCGGGCGTTCTCGACACGTCGCCGACGCGGGTGTTCCTCGTCGAGTGTCCGCCGGGCAGCAGAACCCTGTCCCTCGAATCCTGCCGGCGCGCTCTCGCGGGCGCCGCCCTGGCCGCCGCGGATCCGCACTGCCCCGATCATGTGGTGGTCGTCGCTCCCCCACCTCGGTCCCCTCACACCGACGAGGTCAGGAGGGCGCTCAAGGAACTGGTGGAGGCCCGTTCCATTGCCGCCGTGGGCGAGAGTGGGCCCGTGGAGCTGGATCGGTTCCGTGATGCCTACGACATGGCGGCGCGGGCACTCAGGGTGGCTCGGCGCCGGCCGGAACGCATCGCTCTGCACAGCGACGGAAAGCAGTTGGCCCAGCACCTGCCCGACAGCGCCAGAGGCTGGGCTCAGGCGTATCTCACGCCCTTTCAGGAGCTGTCGGACGAGGAACGGTTCGACCTGCTCTCGATCGTGGGAGAAGTCCTGCACACCGGACACGCGGCCGCCGCGGAGAAGATCAGCCTGAACCGCAAGACGGTGGCCGCTCGTTGGAACCGCGCCGGATCGGTCCTCGGAGTCGACCTCCGCGACATGCGGGTGAGGGCCGAGCTCAACCTCGCGCTGGAGCTGGCACAGACGCAGTCGCAGTCGGCCCCCGGCGGTACGCGGGAGCCCGCACTCTCGCTGGCGGAGATTCTCCACTCTCCTGCCGCCCTGGCCTGGGCCCAGGAGCTCACCGCACCTTTACGGAGGGACGCGCGTCCGCTCCTGCGCACGGTGACGGCATGGATAGCCGCGAACGGCCGGATCGAGGAGTGCGCGCAGCACCTTGACGCGCATCCCAACACCGTGCGCAATCATCTCGCCGCGTGCGAGCGGCTGTTGGGCCGTCGGCTGGTCGGCCGTTCAGGAGGCGCGCACGATCTCGTGATCGCCCTGCGCATCCAGTCGGCGGCCCGGCGAGGACGCTGACGAGCCTCACCGCAGGGGGTGCCGACTCCCGCTCAGCTCTTCTCGAAGCGCGACGGCACGGGGAAGTACGCGCTCAGGAAGGCGTGCAGCACCCGGTCCTGCTCGGCGGCGGGCACTTCCGCGTCGGGGGACTCGCCGATGCAGAAGGTGTCGTGGTTGCGCGTGGCCAGCAGGTGGCTCAGCACGGAGTGGTGCCCGTAGTCGCCCGCGTTGACGTAGCGGCACGACACCGCTCCTGGCGCCGAGCGCCCGGTCAGGTAGCCGTAGTGGTGGTGGAGCGAGGAGACGATCGAGAGGTCGCGGTTGCCTCGGAACGGATTGGCGGCCGTCCGTGCCACCTCTTGGGGAAACCGCTCGGCGATATCGGCCAGGACGCTGCGGCGCAACGGGTGCGGGGCGTGCAGGAATCCGTGGGTCGCGGTGCGTCCGAAGGCCCGCTCCAGCAGCGCGCGGTTGTTCTTGGCCGCCGCGAAGTAGCCCTCGTCATCCGGGGACGGTTCGCTCGGGGGGACCGCGGTCGGTGAGCGGAAGAACTTCGCCACGCCGTTGCTCTGGAAGAACGACTGCGCGGACAGCGGGCGCCCGATGAACACGTCGTCGTTGAGGTACAGGAAGTGTTCGGCGAGCCCGTCGATCCGGTGGAGCTGGCTCTCGATGGCGTGCGAGTTGAAGGTGGGCAGCCAGGCCGGGTTCTCGAAGATGTCCCGGTGGCTCACCACCCTGATGCCGGGCCGGCCGGTGTCCAGCCACGCCGGAGTCTGGTCGTCGGTGACGAGGTAGATGGTGCGTATCCACGGGGCGAACATCGCCAGCGAGCGCAGGGAGTAGCGCAGTTCGTCGCGGTTGCGGAAGCGGACGTCGCCGCCGTCCGCTTCCTGGGTGGCCATGCCCAGGCGTCCGCGCGCCGTGTCGCGGCGGGTCCGCCAGTCCGGGTCGGTGTCGTCGACCCAGGTGTAGACCGCGTCCACGGGGAAGTCGACCTGCCACATGAGCGGTTTGGTGAACTGCGCCAGTGTGGGGTAGTCGCGCCCGCCGACGCGGAGCTTCGCCGTAGCCTCCAGCGACGGCAGCCGGTTGCCGAGCAGGGTCGCGCCCCGGGGGGCCGCCCGCCAGCCGTCGTCCTCCAGCGCCCAGAACTCGATGGTGCAGCCGTACGCCGGGCCGTAGCGCAGGGTGCGGCTGGTGGTGGTGACGGGTTTGAACACGCGCAGGCCCGCGATCTCACCGACCCCGCCCAGGCGTTCGGCGAGGACGGCGCCGGGTGCGGCGCCCCGTGGGGTGATCAGCTCGGCATACACCGGCTCGCCGTGCAGTGCGGCGGCCAGCGCGTCCCGTACGCGGCCGCGTTCCTCGACGGGAACCGCCAGGCGGTGGGCGGGGCCGTCGGCGCGCAGCAGGACGTACGGGATTCCGGCGTCCTCCAGCACGGTGGAGGCGATCTCCAGGTTGGTCTGTGTCATGAGGGGGCCGCTGATGTCGTCGCGTTCCTCGGCGAGCCGCCCGGCAGAGCGGATCAGCGAGCGGTTCTGTGCCTGGAGGAGCACCTCGCGGGCCTTCTGCTCGTCGGAGGAGTCGGGCAGGTGCGAGACAGGTGCCGCGACGCTGAAGTCGCGGGTGCCGCCCGCCGCGAGCCGCAGCGCGACGCGGTCCGCGCGGTCGGCCAGGCGCTGCGGGCTGTCGCGGCGGGCGACCAGGCGGGTGAGGAGGTCCTCCCATCGCGCGGTGACCGTCCGGCTGCCGAACCTTTCGTAGACGCCCTCGCGGGCCGCCTCGCCCATGGCACGCCGCTGCCGGTCGTCACCCATGAGCTGTGACATCGCGGCGGCCAGCGACGCGACGTCACCGGAGGGCACCAGCAGGCCGTCCACACCGTGGCGGATGATCTCGGCCGGGCCCGTCACGATGTCGTACGCGACGACCGGCACACCTGCGGCGAACACCTCCAGCAGGACGAGGGGGAAGGCTTCGTTGCGCGACGGCAGCAGGCACAGGGCCGCCTTGGCCCACTCCTCCTCCATCGTCTGTGACCTGCCGACGAGTTCGACCCGCAGGTGCAACCCCAGGCCCTCGACCAGATGCCGGAGCCGCACTTCCTGCGGGCCGTCGCCGAGGATCCGCAACCGCCAGTCGGGGAAGTCGTCGGCGATCTCGCGGAATGCCCGGATCGCGTGGTCCAGTTGCTTCTCCGGTGTCATCCGCGCGGCGAGGACGAGCGCTCTGCCGTCCAGGTCGGCCCGCGGGCGGTAGCCGTCGGGCACGGCGTTGGGAATGACCGCGAGCTCGGGAGCCGACGCCCCCAGCGAGTCGGCGAACCAGTCGTTCGTACGGTTCGTCAGCGACACCAGGGCGTCGATCCGCGGTGCGCACGCCAGAAGCGGCTCGCCCGAGACACCGCGCAGTTGCGAAGCGCGGTGTTCCTCGTGCACGGTGACCACCCGCGCCGGGACGAGTGCGGCGGCCGCGGCCATCAGCGCGGGCGTGGTGGTGATGAGGACGTCGCAGTCGAGGGCGCCGAGGGCTGCGGTCATCTCGATGTCCGAGAGCCGGTCGAAGGTGGGCTCCCACGCCGGCTTGACGATCTCGCTGGGCAGCGACGCGAGCGTGCGGCATGCCGCTGCGTCGAGGGCCGTGCGGCGGGTCGGACGTTCACAGGGACCCGTTCTGTCCACCAGGTAGCGGCGCTCGACCTGCTGGGCGATGGCGAAGAACGGCTCGGAACGGGTCTTGAAGACGCTCAGCACCTCGACATCGTGCCGGGGTGCGAGATGGACCGCCTGGGTGTAGGCGGCCATTTCCGTGCCGCCCATCTCGTCGCCCCAGGTGAGCAGAAAGGTGATTCTCATGCGTCCTCATCGGCAGTGGAGTCGGCGGTGGTTGCATCGGCGGTGACATCGGCGGGTGCGTCGGCGGTGAAGTCCGCACAGGCCACCGCGAGGGCTCCGGCCGGTGTGACATAGGCGTGGACCCGCACCAGCGAGCCGCCCTCAAGGGCGACGATGCGGTAGGGCGTACGGAAGACCCGCTTGGGGTGCCGCACGTCGGTCAGACGGCGTGCGACCTTCAGCCGGGTCCGGCCGGCCGTCAGGTAGGCATCCCAGGTGCGCTCGGTGCGCTGTCCCCGGGTGATCGCGGCCAGGGGCAGATCGAAGGTGAAACGGTCGCCGTCCCACACCGTTTCGGCGGCGATCGTGCGGCCGGTGCCGCGCCGACGCACTTCGGCGGAGAACCGCTGGGCGGGCTGCCGGCGGCCCAGTAGACGTCCGCGTACGGTCACCCGGTCCCAGCGGAGGTCGAAGTCGACGAGCTCCGCGTGCTGCGCCGGGCCGGAGACCTTGAGCAGCGCCCGGCCGTTCACCGAACGCATCAGGCGGAAGACCGCGCCGCTGTACGGGCAGGGCGGATGGGAGACGGTCGGTCCCTCGCTCACGCGCCGCTCGACCGCCGCGAGATCGACACGAGTCTCACGGCCGTCGTCGTGGACAAGTGCCGCTGAGAACCGCCACAGACCACCGCGCAGGACCATGGATGAAGGGCGGCCGTGGTCAGGAGCGGCAGAACGGCCCTGCGGCCCGTCGCCATGACGCAACGTCACGGTCGCGGTGAGCAGCGTGCCGTCCGCCCCGTGCCGTTCCCGCACCAGTGGGGTGGACATCCGCTCTGCGCCGCGGACCAGTTCCAGGCGCGCACCGGCGACGTCCTCATCACTCCCCCGCAGGGGGATCGCCACGTTCAGAGTGCGTCCGCCGAGTACGGACAGATGCACCGGGACCAGCATCGGCCGCGGGCGCACCGTGGTGCCCACCGTGGGGACGGTGGTGATCCGCTGGACCCGGCGCCGTATCCGCGCCGCTGCCGATCTCGCCTGCTGCGCGGTCTTCACCGCATAGGGCAGAAGGAATTCGCTCACGGTCGCCGGGACACCCCGTCTCTCTCATCCCGTTCCGTTGGTTTCACCATCTGTCACGTGCGCGGAGGGAAGACCGGGGACGCGTAGGTTCTGGCCGCCTGACACCGCACGAGAAAGAGAAGCGTAACTCCTCAGCCGCCGCCGGATTCGGCCTCCGGACAATACTCACAACGGGTTGGCGCCCGGTCTGGACACGCTTCACATCCGTCACGACGAAAACCCCTCACCGCGAGAAGAACTCGCCCTGTCGTGGAAACCAAGAGCGCCTGCTTCCACTCTTCTGCGCGGAGAGACCAATTCACTGCGCAAAGGGAGCGGGGCCGAGAGTGGATCGCATAGGGGACCTGCGCCGGGGCCGCCGCCCCCGTCGGGCCGTGCTCGCGTCGATGGCAGCGGCTCTCGGCGCGGGCATCGCCGGGGGCTGCACGGGCTCACCCACCTCGACGCCGGGCACCTCCGGCCTCACCGATGCCCCGACGGGCGGAGCGCTGCCGGTCTCACGGAAGGTGCGATTCGCGGCCACCGGCAGGCCGTTGGCGATGCAGGTGCTGGCACACCCCGACGACGACCTGTTCTTCATGAACCCCGACACGGTCGGCACCCTCCAATGCGGCGTGCCGGTCGTCTCCGTCTACGTCACCGGCGGCGGATCCTTCGGCGTCAACCAGGTTCCCGGGCAGCCACAGCCACGGCCCGACATCCCCGCCTACGTGTCCTCCCGTCAGCAGGGCCTGCGCCAGGGCTACGCGCGGATGCTGGGAGCCGACGTCTTCACGCCGTGGGTGCGCACCACGCTCGCGCTGCCCGGCGGCGGCCACGCCGAGGTGGACACCCTTCACTACCGAGGCAGAAGTGCGCACTTGGTCTTCCTCGCCATCGACATGCACAACAAGGTCCCCCACGGCTACGTGGGACTGGCCGACTTGTGGGACCGGCGGGGCACCGTCGTACACACCGTCGCCCTGAACGACTCGCCGGTCCGGGGCGAACGCACGTACAGCGCGCAGCGCCTGACCGACTCCCTCGCGTTCCTCTTCCGCACCTATCGGCCCACCCTGATCCGCACCCTCGACCCCGACCCCGACATCCAGGTGCACGACAAGCACCATCCGCGGAGTTCCGACCAGCGCGGTTACTCGGACCACCCCGATCACACCGCCGCGGCGCTCTTCACCTGGGCCGCGATGGCACAGTGGGTACGCGGCAGCATCGAGCGCGACGGCGAGGCCCCGGCCTTTCTCACCGACACGTATCGCGGCTACTACAACCAGCGCTGGCCGTTCAACCTCCCGCCCGCACTCGTACGGCTCAAAGCCGGATACCTCGACGCGTACGGCGGCAGTCCCGCCTGGGCGTGCGGCAACGCGGCGGGGTGCGGGGACTACAGCATCGGCCAGGGCTCCACACTGAAGTCCAGGAGGGGCTGGGTGCGCAGCACCCATCACCGCTATCCCACCGCCGGCCCGCTCGCCTCCGCCGGCAGCGACGGCGCTCTGGTGGTCCACGCCGTGCTGGGCACCCGGGCAGTGCGCTGGGTGGAGTCCGCGGCGGGCAGCGGCAGATGGGGGGAGCCGGAGGACCTCGGCGGCGGACCGCTGGCTCCCGCGTTGAGCGCGGCGACGACGCGCGACGGCCAGGCGCTGCTGTTCGGCCTACGATTCGGCGGCCTGGAGGGGACGGTGCGGGGCAACACGCGGGACATCGTCATGCTGGCGGAGCCGCCGCGTTCGTCCGGCGCCCTCGCCGGTCATGCCTGGCGCAGCCTGGGAAACCCGGAGAGCGACCCCGTACGCGGCCGCCGGGTCGGGCCGCCCACGGTCATCACCGGCGTGGACGGCCGGGTACACCTTTTCGTGCGCAATGCCTCCAAGGGGCTCAGCTCCAGAGTCCGGGACACCGCGGGCAACTGGTCCGGCTGGCGCCTGCTGTCGGGCGGGCAGGTCCAGGAGGGCTTGACGGCGGCACTCGACGCGTCGGGGTGCGTCCATGTGTTCGCGGCAGGCCCCTCCTCCGTGCACCACTGGGGGCAGGACACGCCCACGGGCGAGGTGCGGCCCGTGCGGACATGGTCGGCCTCGCCACCGGGCGGCGCACCGGACGCCGTTGCCGCCCAGGACGGTTCCCTGCTGCTGGCCTATCACGTCCCGCAGAGTGCGGCCCTCGTGGTGGAGCGGCTCTCCGGTGGGCCCGCCGGCCGTTGGACACCGGCGTACCGAGTGAACGACGCCGGCTTCGGCGACGTCTCCCTGCTGGCCGGGCAGCCGCTGGGGGGCACTCCCGTCCTGGCCGTCCGGACGGGTCCGGCCACCATGGGGCTCGCCGGGCTGGGCCACGGCCACCACGACCTGGCGCCGACGGTCGCCGTCGGGCGTCCGGCCGTGATCGGCATCGGCTCGGGCACCGTCGCGCTGGTGACGCTCGGCCCAGGGGGCGCTCCCCGGGTCACCCGCTGGACCGGTGCAAGTCGCGCATAGCGCGCCGGGGCCCGTCGGGACGCCGCCACCCCGGTGTCACCGGAAGGGATACACGATGTCCTGCCGGCCGCCGTGATCGTCGTGGCCGAAGTACGGCTCGTCCGGATCGGTCGAGCAGAGGCGGACCGTGGCGACCACCACGTCCAGCACCACACAGGCCGCCGCGCATACGGCGACGCCGACAAGTATCCGGATGAACACAGCTGTCTCCCGGTCAGGGATCGTAGTGGCGCCACCGGGACTCCCCCGTCGACTGCACAGGTGCCGACAATAGCGAAAACCCCGTCTTCATAAGGGAGTTCGGACGGCTCTCACACGTCGGGTAGCAGAAGTACCAAGGGCGTGGACAGCGCCCCGTCGCAGAATTCACATGCGCATACGCACGTTTACCAAAATAATTGCCTCGCCTGGGAACGTCGGGTTACGGTCAGCCACTGTCCGGTGGTCCAGGGGCTGTTCACGGGATTATGCCCAGGACGGCATTTCACGCCTCGCCGGTTTTCGTGAGGAGCGGTCGATCATGCGAAACCCTGAGGCGCCCCGCTTGGTGGGCGCGTACCGGCGCGCTCTGCCGGAAGGCGCTCGCAGGATCATCGCGGGGCACGTCCACCGCGGCTTGCGTACCCAGGTCAAAATGCGGATTGCCGGCGCCGCCGACGCGGCCGAGCTGGCCCGCGCGTCGCGCCTGGGCAAGCGCCTCAACGGCATCGTCGATCAGCCCGGCCGCACCGTGCTGGCAGCGGGCAGGGAACCCAAGATCGCTCTGATCGACGCCGACGCGACACCGTTGACGGCCCGCCGGGCCAACCTCGCGGCTGTGCTGAGCGCCCTGGCCGCGGGCGGCCTGGAGCACTTCTGTGTACGGAGCCGCTCCGAGACCGCCGCAGCCGTCGCCGTGCGGGACAAGGACCGGCCGCAGGTGCTGGCGGCGCTGGAGGCACTGTGCGGGCAGGAGCCCGGCTATGTGACCGTGGTCAAGGGGAACCGCCCGGTGCCCGAGGCGTCGTGGCCCGGATTCGAGCCGTCGACCTGGCGACGGGTCGCGCGCGCCGAGATCCTGCGCCTCACGTGGTACCGCACCAACGGCACCAGCCGCCTGGGACTGGGCACGCGCTACGGCTGCGACGTGGAGTTCTGGACCGAGGAGGAGGGACGCCTGGTCGCCCCCCGCCCAGGACGGTTCGCCGAGCACATACCCGCGGACTCCAAGCCGGTGACCGTCTCCGAGGCGTACCTCACCGACCTGGCGCCCCTGGACGAGCACTCGCCCGCCCGCGTCGAGGTTCCCACCCGGGAGCACTTCGCCATCCACCCCGTGGACAAGATCCGCTTCCCCGTCGACGTCGTCTACACCTGGGTCGACGGCACGGACCCCGCATGGCTGGCCCGGCGGGCGGAGCACACGGGCGCGTCGTACCACGGCGAGTCGGCCAATGCCGCCCGCTATCTCAGCCGTGACGAACTGCGGTACTCCCTGCGTTCCCTGCACATGTACGCGCCCTGGACACGCAACGTCTACGTCGTCACCGACGACCAGGTACCGGACTGGCTGGACACTTCCGTACCCGGCGTCCATGTCGTGAGCCATCGGGAGATCTTTCGCTCACCCGGCAGCCTGCCGACCTTCAACTCCCATGCCATCGAGAGCCAGTTGCATCGCATCGAGGGCCTGTCCGAGCACTTCCTGTACTTCAACGACGACGTGATGCTCGGCCGGGAGACCACCGCCCAGGACTTCTTCCTCGCGAACGGCACCACCAAGTTCTTTCCGTCCTCGGCCCTGGTGCCGCTCGGCGAGAAGTCGCCGGACGACCCCCCGGTCGCCGCGGCCGGAAAGAACAACCGCCGGATCATCGAAGAGTACAACGGCGGGGTGATCGTCCAGAAGATGAAGCACATGCCGCATGCCCTTCGCCGCAGTGTGCTCCAGGAGATCGAGCACACCTTCGCCGCGGAGCACCGCCGCACGGAGTCCAGTCGCTTCCGCGGCATGGACGACATCTCCGTCGCGTCCTCGCTGCACCACTACTACGCCTTCACGACCGGACGGGCGATCCCGGCCGAACTCCCCTACGTCTATATCGACCTCTCCCACCCCTGGACGGACACGAGGCTGGGCCGCCTCCTCGCCGCCCGGGACAAGACCGTGTTCTGCGTCAACGACACCGTCTCGACCGACGACGACTTAGCCGACCAGACAGACCTGATCACCCCGTTCCTCGAATCGTACTTTCCTGTACCCGGCCCCTTCGAAAAGCGGCCCGCGCGCCCGTCCGTACCCGGCGGTCAGCGGGGCCGGTAGCGGAGAGTGCCGAGGGGCCGGTACGAGGCAGGGCTCGCGGGGCGCACCGGGATTGATGACGGCGCCCGCGCGGCGGTACGGCACCCACCGGATGCCGTACTCGCCGTGGACGCGGGCGCGTTCACTGTCCCTGGGCGGCCAGGCTGGGGGGCGCTGGTGCGGCGCCCGGCTACAGCAGAGCGCTGATCTGCCCGACAAGCTCGTCCGGCAGGGCGCGGGGCAGCGCGGCGGTCAGATCGGCCTGGACAGAGAGTCCGTCCGCGATCGGCCGCACCGTGAGGTGGGTTTCGGCTCGGTGTGCCACGCGCACCGTGTGGATCTGCGCCCATGCCTGCCGGCCCATGTCGTCGGCGCGTACCTGGACGACGGCATCGCGCAGGCCGCGCAGCAGGGCGGCGAGGTTGCCGAGCTCGACGTCGGATCCGTCCAACGCCGCCCAGTCCACGTCCAGCGGGAAGTCCTCGGTGGGGGCGAACTCCCGGCGCAACGCGAGCCGTGTGACAGGACCGCCGGCCCGGGACAGCGGCACTCGGCCCCCGGTGAGTACGTCCTGGAAGGGTGCCGGGTCGTGCAGTGCGACGGCGACCACGCCGGACACCAGCGCGTACTCGAGCCGGCCACTGCCCGGATCGGCCACGACGACGACGTCGGTTCCGCGATCGGCGCCGACCGCCACCAGGACGCCGGCGAGAGCGTGACCGCCGGACAGGTGGACCGTGAGCCGCGGCGGAACATCCCCGGCGGCGTCGGCGAGAGTCCGCAGCACCGTCGCCGGAGCGAGCGGGACCGCCGCTTTCGCCAGGGGATCGTCGAGCCAGGACATGATGCGACCAACCTTCCGCCAACGGATGCCATGAGGGTGGGCGGTTCAGCATGATCGGCTCACCCGGCACCGACCCTCGCAAAGGCGGCGGTCTCCGGCATCGGGGAAACTACGCACTTCGACCGGCCGCACCAGGCCGGCCGCAAGCGGGCGGTCCCCCTCGCGGCGGAGCGTCAGACTCCCGCCCCCGCCAAGGCCAGCGCCGTCACCTCGGCGCGCGCGGCGGCCAGCGACGCGGCGGCCGTCTCGCGGTACTGCGCCAGGTGCGGCATCAGCCCGGCGACGGTCAGTTCGGCGGCGACGAAGGCGATGTGCTCCTCGGGCACGCCGTACCGGCGCCAGTAGGCGCGCAGATAGGGCGTCTGGAAATCACAGGCCGCGTGAGCGGTGCCCGGCCCGTACGCGCCGCCACGCGCCGCGATCACGACGAACCGCGTGTCGGCCAGCAAGCTCGCGCCATGAACGGGGTCGGTGAAGGCGCCGGGAAACGTCACCCGGTCGATCCACGCCTTCAGCAGCGCCGGCACCCCGTAGTTGTACATCGGCGCGCCGATGACCACCGTGTCGGCGGCCAGCAGTTCGGCGATCAGCGGACGGGTGAGCGCCCACGCCCGCTCCTCGTCGGGTCCGGCGACCAGGTCCGGCACGCGGTTCGGCGGCAGCATGCCCGCGCGCTCCACGCGCCGGCCGAGGGTGCAGTAGGCGGTGTCCAGCGGCGGCACCGGGTCGGCGGCGAGGTCGCGGTAGCGGTATCCGACGGGGCCGTACGCCTCCTTCCAGGTGCGGGCGAACAGTGCGGTCAGCTCTCTGCTGACCGACTCGCCCGAGCCGTTCGCGGCGGAGTCGAGGTGCAGCAGGGATGTCATGGCGGGTCTCCTTGTGTCACGTGTCGGGCGCCGGCTCCGTCACAGGGGTGCGGGCCGGGGCAGCGCGGCGTACGCGCTGTCCCGCACCTGACGGAGCGGGTCCGGCAAAGGTGACCATCGGGCGCGACACGGCGGTCAGGGAGCCCGCCCCTACGGCGTACGGGGTCCGTACCCGCGGGGTGGAGGCGGACGTGATGATGAGGGACGAGAGGCAGCGGTGCGGACAGTGGGCGGGCACGAGGAACGGCGTACGCGGCAAGGGCGGACGGGAGGGGCGGCAGGCGGGAAGGCCGGGCGTTCCGGGGATCAGCGCGTCGGGGCAGGGCACGTTGAGGCCCAGCGCTTCGAGACCCAGCGCTTCGAGACCGAGCGCGGCGCGCTGCTGGCGGTGGCGTACCGGATGCTCGGCTCGGTGAGCGAGGCCGAGGACGCCGTGCAGGAGACATGGCTGCGGCTGGAACGTACCGACACCGCCGAGGTGGAGAACCTCGCGGGATGGCTGCGCACGGTGGTGACCCGGATCTGCCTCGACATGCTGCGCTCGCGCCGGTCACGCCGGGAGCACTTCACCGAGCAGCACCTGCTCGACCAGGTCCCTGCCGTGGGCCCGGCGAGGGCGGGCGCGCCGGAGGAGGAGGTGCTGCGGGCCGACGCGGTCAGCCGCGCGCTGCTGGTGGTGCTGGACCGGCTGACGCCCGCCGAGCGGGTCGCCTTCGTGCTGCACGACATGTTCGCGGTGCCCTTCGACGAGATCGCGCCCATCGTGGGGCGCACCGCGGACGCCGCGAAGAAGCTGGCCAGCAGGGCCCGGGGCAAGGTCCGCGGCCGGCCCGCGGTGCCGGCCGCCGAACTCGCCCGGCAGCGCGAGACCGTGACAGCGTTTCTGACCGCCGCCCGGTCCGGCGACCTCACCGCGGTCCTCGCCGTGCTGTCCCCGGACGCGGTGCGCCGCGCGGACGCCGCCGCCCTGCCGCCGGGCATGCCCGCCGAGGTGCGCGGTGCCCGGGCCGTGGCCGAGGGCACGGTGCTGCTGGCCGAACGCTCGCGGATGTCCGAACTCGCCCTGGTGGACGGCCGCGTGGGGCTCGTCGTCGCCCCGCGGGGACGTCTGCTGCTCGCCGTCGCCTTCACCGTCCACGACGGCACCGTCAGCGGCTACGACGTGATCGCCGATCGGGACCGGCTCGCCGCGACCGAGATCGGGGTCCTCGACTGACCTCGCCCGCGTGAGCCGAGGGGAGAAGGACGGTCACCGCTGACCGGGCCGAGGCCCTGGTCGGGCACCCCTCAATGGTAACGAAATGATAACGGGTCTAGGCCGAAATTGCTGGCCTGTTCACTGGTCGTTGGGCAACGCGACCGCGACGGGTCATCTGCGGCCGCGAAAGTCTCCGCCGTGAGAGCCGCCATCGTCACCGGAACCGCGGGGCAGGGCGCCAGGCGCGCGACCGGCGCAGCAGGTGTCGTCCGCCGCCGAGCGCGCGACCGGCGGGACGTCGAGGCGAACCCGGCGTCGTACGGCGGCGCCTGACGGTCCGGCACCGGCGGAGCTTCTTCTTCCCGCGCACCACCGGGGGCCCGGCCGGGACCCCCGGTCCCTCATCGAGGAGACATCGTGACGCCCCTGACCCGCCGCAAGTTCCTCGCAGCCGGCACCACGCTGGCCGCGGCCGGTGTGCTGCCGCTGTCCGTGCAGCAGGCGATGGCGGCCGCGCCCGCCGCCGGCACGCTCGACGACATCGAGCACGTCGTGATCTTCATGCAGGAGAACCGCTCCTTCGACCACTACTTCGGCACCCTCAAGGGCGTGCGCGGCTTCGCCGACCGCTCCCGGCTGCGCTTCCCGAACAACGCCGACGTGCTGCAGCAGACCAGCTCCGGTCCGTCCGGCGGCAGCCTGGTGCTGCCGTGGCACCTGGACACGGCCACCACGGACGCCCAGCGGGTGCGCGACCTCGACCACGGCTGGTCGGGCACGCACAACGCCTGGAACAACGGCCTGTACAACAACTGGGTCCCGGCCAAGAGCGCCTGGTCGATGGGCTACTACCAGCGCTCCGACATCCCCTTCCAGTACGCGCTCGCCGAGGCGTTCACCGTCTGCGACCAGTACTTCTGCTCGGTGCAGGGGCCGACCAACCCCAACCGGCTCTACCAGTGGACCGGCACGATCGATCCCGGCGGCAAGCACGGCGGCCCGGTCACCGACAACTCCGAGAAGGGCTACACCTGGACGACGTACGCCGAGCGGCTGCAGGCGGCCGGCATCTCGTGGCGCGTCTACCAGCAGCAGGACAACTACGACGACAACCCGCTGGCATGGTTCACCAGCTTCAAGAAGGCGGCGACCACCTCGCCGCTCTACGTCAACGGCATGCAGCGCCGCGCCGCCGACGCCTTCGCCGCGGACGTCGCGGCGGGCACCCTGCCCGCGGTCAGCTGGATCGTCGCCCCGGCCAGCCAGAGCGAGCACCCGGACTACCCGCCGGCCTACGGGGCCGACTACACCGCGCGCTACGTCCTGGACGCGCTCGCCGCCGACCCGGCGGTGTGGGCGAAGACGGTGGTCTTCCTCAACTTCGACGAGAACGACGGATTCTTCGACCATGTGGCGCCGCCGGTCCCGCCCGCCGGCACCGCCGACGAGTTCGTCAGCGGTCAGCCCATCGGCCTCGGCCCGCGGGTGCCGATGATCGTCATCTCGCCGTGGAGCCGCGGCGGTTGGGTCAACTCCCAGGTCGCCGACCACACCTCGCCGCTGCGCTTCCTGGAGAACTGGACGGGCGTGAAGGAGACGAACATCTCCGCCTGGCGCCGTACGGTCTGCGGCGACCTGATGTCGGCGTTCGACTTCACCACCGCCAACACCTCCTTCCCGTCGCTGCCGGACACCGCCGCCCTGGTGGCCGCCTGCGACGCGGAGAACAGCCTGCCCGACGCCGCCCCGCCGGCCACGCCCGTGGCCCCCGTACAGGAGAGCGGCACCCGCCCCGCCCGTACGGTCGGCTACTTCTTCGACACCACGTCCAGGACGGACACCGCGACCGGGCGGATCTGGTTCACCACCGTCTCGCGCGGCACCCTCGGCGCCGCCTTCGCCGCGTACACCGTCAACCACCGCGCCTACGACAACTGGCGCTACACCCTGCCCGCGGGCGGCACGATCTCCGACTACTTCAGCGCCCAGACCTACGGCGGCGGCCTCTACGACTTCGACCTGCACGGCCCCGACGGCTACCTGCGCGGTTTCAAGGGCGATGTGCGCACATGGAGCAACGCGGCCAAGGGCCACCCCGAGGCGGCGGTGTCCATCGACCCCGCCACTCCCCGCACCCTCACCCTGACCCTGACCAACGCCGGGGGCGCCGCGGTGACGTTCACACTCGCCCCCGACGGCTACACCGGCACCGGCGGCACGACCGTCCGTGTCGCGGCCGGCGGCACCGCCACCACCACCCTGGCGCCCTCCTCCGACGGCCAGTACGACGTCACGGTCACCGCCGACATCGGTGACGGCTTCGAGCGCCGCTTCGCGGGCCGCGTCTACGCCTGACCCCCGTACGGGCAAGCCCGGCGGTCGGCCCCCGCCCCGCGGAGGCCGACCGCAGCCCGTGCACGAACGGGGTACCCCGGCGTGCGCGGCTGCGGCCGTCGCGGTCTGCTGACGAGGGGGCTCGTCGCCCGGAACGGAGATCCTGGAAATGGCCGTAATGATGACGATGCGCTGGGTCGGCGCCACGCCCGAGCAGTACGACGTGGTACGCGAAGCGGTCCGCTGGGAGCAGGACGTGCCGCCCGGTGCGGTCCTGCACGCTGCTTCCTTCGAGGGCGGTGCCATGTACGTGACCGACGTCTGGGACTCGCAGGCCGACTTCGAGCGCTTCTTCGCCGACCGGCTCGCCGCCGCGATCCAGAAGGCCGGCATCGAGGGCGAACCGGAGACCACCTTCCGCCCCCTTCACCGCCGCTTCGTCGCCCCAGGCGTGACCGGCGCCGCGAGCTGAGCTGAGCTGAGCTGAAGGGTCGTACGCCCGTACGGGGCCCTGAGTCCTGGTCGCCTGCCGTCTCTTCGCGGGAGCGCGGGGATCCCCGGGATCCCGCTGCCTCGCGCTCTCGCGCCCTCACGCCCTCGCGCCTTGGCGATGAGTTTCCGGCCGAGTTCCGGTCTCCAGGGGTAGGCAGGTTTCATGCACAGGAAGCGGAGGCGAAGATGTTCGGTTCGACAAAGGCGTTCAGCGGCTTCTCGGTGGACGACATCGAAGGGGCCAGGAAGTTCTACGGCGAGACGCTGGGGATCCGGGTGTCCGAGCAGCACGGCATGCTGACGCTCCACATCGCTGGCGATCGGGACATCCTGGTCTACCCCAAGGCCGACCACACCCCGGCGACGTACACGATCCTCAACTTCCCCGTCGCCGACATCGAGGCCGCGGTCGACGAGCTGCGCGCAAAGGGCGTGCGGTTCGCCGAGTACGACAACCTCGCGACGGACGACAAGGGCATCTTCCGAGGCGGCGGCCCGCTCATCGCGTGGTTCACCGACCCCGCAGGGAATGTGCTCTCCGTACTCCAGGAGCCCGCGTAACGGCAGGAGCGGCCGGATGGGGCCGGCCGTGGAACAGTGGAGTGGAAGGGCTCCGGGGCCCGCCGCGCGTTCGTGGGACCCGCGAGGCGAAGGAGGGCGCGATGAATCTGCCCGTGGTGGCGGGTGTCGACGGCTCCGCACGCAGTCTGGCGGCGGCTGACTGGGCCGCCAGGGAAGCGGCGCTTCGCCACGCCACCCTCCGGCTGGTGCACGCCATACCGTCGGCGCCCGGAATGGTGATGCCCGTAGCCGCCGCGGAGGTGTGGCAGCCGGTCGGCGAGGAAATGCTCCAGCACGCGGTCGCCGGCCTCCGCGAGAGGTATCCGCGCCTGGTCGTACGGGGTGAGCAGGTGTCCGGGAGTCCGGCCGAGACCCTGCTGGCGGCCGCGGCCGACGCCGGGCTGCTGGTCGTCGGCGCCCGGGGGGCAGGCGGCTTCGACGGTCTCGCGATGGGGTCGGTGGCGCTGCGCGCGGCTGCCGCCGCCCTCTGTCCGGTGGTGGTGGTCCCGGAACCGCACGCCGGTAGCGGTGACGCGGAGGAGATGGCGGACTCGGCACGTGTGGTCGCCGGTCTCGCCGCGCACACGCCGGACGCGACGGCGGACGCCACGGCGGACTTCGCCTTCGCCGCCGCCCTCGGGCACGACGCGCTCCTGCGGGTGGTGCGCGCCTGGGCGCTTCCCGCCGCGGCCGTCTCCCCGCTGATGCTGGACGTCACCGAAGGCGACCGCGCCGACTGGGAGGACCAGGAGGTCCTCCTGCTGTCCGACGCCCTGCGGCCGTGGCAGGAGAAATACCCCGAGGTCGCCGTGCAACCCGACGTCCGGCTGCTCCATCCGGCGATGGCGCTGGTCACCGCGTCCTCGGACGCGGAGCTGCTGGTCATCGGGCGGCGCACCGAGCCGCGGGCGCCCGAGGGCAGGCTCGGGCCGGTCGCCCACGCGGTGCTGCACCACGCCCGCTGCCCGGTGGCCGTCGTACCGCACGCCGGCTGACCCTGAAACCGGGCGCCGGAACCGGGCGGGGAAGCCTGCTCCTCGGTCGAGCCGTCAGCCGAAGCCGTGAGCCAGAGCCGCCAGCCGCCAGCCGCCAGCCGCCAGCCGTCAGCCGAAGAACACCTCGAACTCGTCGTAGAGCGAGGGATCGACCGTCTTGGCCCCCGTCGTGGCAGTGTCGAGCGGAATGCGGACGATGTCCGTGCCGCGCACGGCGACCATCGAGCCGAAGTCCCCGTCCCTGACCGCGTCGACCGCGTGCAGACCGAAGCGCGTCGCGAGCCAGCGGTCGTACGGGCTCGGCGTGCCGCCCCGCTGGACATGGCCCAGGACGGTGGTGCGGGCGTCCTCCCCGGTGCGGTCGGTGATCTCCCGGGCCAGCCACTCGCCGATGCCGGACAACCGCACGTGCCCGAACTCGTCAACCGTCCGGTCCTTGAGGACCATGTGGCCTTCCTTGGGCACCGCACCCTCCGCCACCACCACGATCGGGGCATAGTGGATCTTGAATCGGCTCTCCACCCACCCGCAGACCTGGTCGATGTCGAACGGCCGCTCCGGAATGAGGATCACGTTGGCGCCGCCCGCAATCCCGGCGTGCAGGGCGATCCAGCCTGCGTGCCGCCCCATCACCTCGACCACCAGGGCCCGCATGTGCGACTCGGCGGTGGTGTGCAGGCGGTCGATCGCCTCGGTGGCGATGCCGACGGCGGTGTCGAATCCGAACGTGTAGTCGGTCCCGGCCACGTCGTTGTCGATGGTCTTCGGTACGCCCACCACCTTCAGCCCCCGGTGGCCCAGCTCGGCGGCGACCCCCAGGGTGTCCTCGCCGCCGATGGCGATGAGCGCGTCGATGCCGTGCGCGGCCAGTGTGTCCCGCACCCGGCCTTCCCCGTCCTCCTTCGTGAGCGGGTTGGTACGGGAGGAGCCGAGGATGGTCCCTCCCCGGGGAAGGATTCCGCGTACCTCGGGGATGCCCAGCGGTACGGTCCGGTCCTCGATCGCGCCGAGCCACCCGTCGCGCAAGCCGATGAATTCGTATCCGTATTCCTGTACGCCCTTGCGCACCACGCTGCGGATCACGGCATTGAGCCCAGGGCAGTCGCCGCCACCGGTCAGCACACCCACCCTCATGGCCTCTCCTTCCTGCCCTCCCCGCGGTGCCGACGCCGCACGAGCGTGGCCGGGTCCGCGGGGACCGATGTCGCCCTGTCTTCCAGCGTCCACCCATCCGATCGGCAGCGCCCACCGGCCCGTGAGGAGAGTGCCCGCGCTTGCGCAAAAAGGCCAGCTCAGCGCGGCAGCGACCGCCAGCCCAGCGGCCCGGCATGACAGAGGGTGAGTCGGGTACACGAACAGTAATTGCCGCGCAGGAGGAGGACGAGATGATCAGTGACCTGCAGAACCAGTCCCTCGCCGAGGAGTTGCGGGAACGTGCGGGAGCGTTCGTCAACTCCCACGTGGACCTGTGGGTCGCCGTCGAGGACGACGGCACTTTGGTACTCGCCGGCGACAGCCCCGCGGACGTCTTCCAGGCAGCCGCCGACTGGTTGAAGGACGGAGCCGCCTACACGGTGGCCGCCACGTCCTGGCTCCACCAGGGAAGCGAACCCGCCTACACCCTGCGCCTGGTCCTCCGTCACCCCGAAGACGCGGACCCGCGGAATCTGCGCCTTGAATCCTGATTCTTCGGCGTCGTCAGCTCGGCTCGAGTGATACCGGCCGCGCGCAGCTCCTCGATGACGATTTCGAGGACGGTCCGGGCCATGAGGGGAAAGACGGCGCCGCTCTTGCAGTCCAGCCAGATCAGGGGGACGTCCTCATCGACGCCCACGAAATTCGGCGTGTACCAGGGCCCAGGAGGTCCCGTGAGCCCGGCGGGGATGTCCAGCTGCACGCTGCCGTCGTTGGCGACGGAGAGGAGGCGCGGCCGTGCCGCATGCAGAGCGACGATCGCACGGGCCGGGTCATCGCACCCCACAGCGATACGCCAGTCCTGGTGATCGAGCGTCCAACGGTCTTCGTCGTACTCCCATATGGAGATCGGCAGCGTCAGGGGATCCACGACGATGCCGTCCGGGTCGCTCAGGGACGCCGCCCCTTCCGCCATCCACCGCGCGGCCCCACCGTCACTCACTTCCGTATAAGCCTCGGCCGCGTGCCACACCGTCGCGCGGTCTGCGTCACGTGCGATCTCGAACGGGACGTCCGCGTGCCGACGTTCATCGACGCCGGCCGTCGCGACAATCCGGCATCCGAGCTCGAGTGCTGCCTGCGGATTGTCGCGGAGTGCCGCTAAGAACTCTTCTTTGTCCACCAGGCATGTCTACCAGCCCCCTCTGACAGGCGGCCCGTACGCAGGCGGGAGATCAGGGCTCCGCCGTACTCGGCGGCGAGCGGCGCGAAGAACCACAGCACGAAGGCGTACGACGACACCCACGCGAGGCCGGCGCTCAGCGCGAACCAGAGGCCGACTCCCCAGGAGCCGTCGGGGTGCTGGCGGGTTCCGACCGGGCCGCCCGGGGCCGCGAGGGACGTCATGGAGATCTCCTTGATCACGGCCTCGCAGAACACCATCGCCGCTATCGTCCCCGCGAAAAGGGTCTGCGCCAGCGGATTGCTGATCGAGGCGCCGATGACGGCGGTGGGGAACGGGAGGAATGCCACCAACAGGAGGAAGGGCGCGTGCCAGGCGGCAAACGCCTTCGAGAGTTCGTCGACCTGGTCCATGAGCCTGTGATGGCGGCGCCACACCGACCAGAGAAGAACGAAGGCCAGGGCGAAGGCCAGAAAGGAGCTGCGCTGGTCGACCAGGAAGCTCCCCAGGGCGTGGGCCGACGCCAGCTCCTTGTCGTCCGGGCGCTCCAGCTCGACCGCCAGCAGGGTCATCGCGATCGCGAAGATCGCGTCGGTGAAGAAGGCCAGCCTCTCGGGCGACAGCCCTGGCTCCGGCCGGGCGTTCCCGCTCATCCGCACTCCCTGCTGTCACGACGGTGTACGTGATCTTAGGCGGGAGCGTTCGTAGGGTGGTGAGCCCTTCATTGTGGTGGGAACCCGGTGGCGGAAGTCCGTGCCATCTTTGACGCCCTCACGAGCGGGGCACATCCGTGAGACCACCTAGATCCGGCACCGACGTGCAACGAGAGGCAGGAATGGACCACGGCACCCGCGGTGAGCTCACAAGTCGGCTGGCCGAGGCGATAGCGGCCGTCACGACCACGCACCCGCTGCGGGTCGCCATTGACGGGCCGCCCGCCTCCGGCAAGACCACGCTGGCCGACGAGCTCGCCGTCGTCCTGCGCGCGCAGGGCCGCGAGGTCATCCGCGCGTGCATCGACGACTTCCTTCTCCCCCGCGCACACCGCTACCGGCGCGGCCAGTACTCGGCCGAGGGCTGCTACTTCGACGCCCACGACCGCGCCGCACTGTGCCGGGTCCTCCTCGACCCCTTGGGCCCGGGCGGGGACCGAACGATCCGCACCACGGCCTTCGACAAGGACACCGACACCCCGACATCCCTGCCGGCCACGACCGCCCCGGCGGACGCCGTGCTGCTCTTCGACGGAGTCTTCCTCCTGCGCCCGGAACTCATCGACCGGTGGGACCTGCGCATCTTCGTGTCCGTCCCCTTCGAGCAGACGGTGGACCGCGCCAGGGACCGGGGCACGGGGCCGACCGGACCCACCGCGGACACCGCCGCCATCGAACGGTCCTGGCGCGACCGCTACATCCCCGCCCAGCAGCTCTACTTCGCCACAGCCCGCCCCACCGACCACGCCGACATCATCGTCTACAACGATCAACTCCACCGGCCGGCCTGGGAGGTGCGCCGACCCCGCTGAAAGGGGTGCCGGTGGCGGTCAGCGTTCCATCATGCGCATCTGGGCCTCGTTGTGGGTGTCGCCCGCGGCCGGCGGCAGGGCGCTGAGCTGTGCGATCTGCTGCTCGGTCAGCTGAAGGGCGTCGGCGGCGGTGTTCTCCTCGACGCGCGTGACGCGCTTGGTGCCGGGGATGGGGGCGATGTCATCCCCCTGGGCGAGGACCCAGGCCAGGGCGACCTGGGCGGGGGTGGCGCCGACCTGGTCGGCCAGCGCCTTGACCTGGTCGGCCAGCGCGAGGTTGCGAGCGAAGTTCTCCGCCGCGAACCGCGGGTTGCTGCGGCGGAAGTCGTTCTCCGCGAGATCGTCGGTGGAGCGGACCTGCCCGGTCAGCAGTCCGCGTCCGAGCGGCGAGAACGGCACCAGGCCGATGTTCAGCTCCCGCAGCACCGGGATCACGCGCTGTTCCAGGCCACGGGTGAACAACGAGTACTCGGACTGGACGGCGGTGACGGGGTGCACGGCGTGGGCGCGGCGGATGGTGTCCGGTCCGGCCTCGGACAGGCCGATCGTGCGGATCTTGCCCTGGGTGACCAGTTCGGCAAGGGCGCCGACGGTCTCCTCGATCGGGGTCTTCGGGTCGACGCGGTGCTGGTAGTACAGGTCGATGTGGTCGGTGCCCAGCCGCCTGAGGGAGCCCTCGACAGCGGTGCGGATGTTGGCCGGGCTGCTGTCCAGGTTTCCCGGGCCGTCGCCCGCGTGGGAGACCATGCCGAACTTGGTGGCCAGCACGACCTGGTCACGGCGGCCGTTCAGGGCCCGGCCGAGGAGTTCCTCGTTGGTGTACGGGCCGTAGATCTCGGCGGTGTCGATGAAGGTGACGCCCAGCTCCAGTGCCCGGTGCACCGTACGGATCGACTCCGCCTCGTCCGCCCCGAAGCCGGTGTAGGCGGTGGACATGCCCATCGCGCCCAGCCCGATCCGGGACACCTCCAGGTCACGCAGCTTGATGTACCTCATCACGCACACTCCTTCCTTGATCGCGTTCGTCGGTAGCGGCCGCGGCTCGTGACCGCGCTCCTTCACCTGCCCAGCCTGGTGCCCGATCCACCAGGGACGGCCGGGCCACGCCGGGCGGACACGAGCACTGCCGGGCCGTTACGCGTCCCGGTGACGCAGGAGCAGCCCGCCGCCGAGGAGCGCGGCGGACGACCAGGCGGCGAGCACGCCGAGTCCCGCCCAGGGGCTGAGGGGCAGGGTGCTGAGGTGGGTGGTGGCCTGGATGTTCAACCCGGCGCTCATCGGGGAGAGTTGCTGGAAGTGGCGGCGCCAGTGCGGGTCGGACACCACCTGGGTGAGGATCGGCAGGACGTAGAGCAGGCCCAGGACGGTGCCGATGGCGGTGGCCGAGTCACGTACCGCCATGGCGGTGCCGAGGGCGAGCAGGGCTATGAGCACCAGGTAGAGGACCGAGCCGACCGCGGCCCGGATGACGGAGCCGTCGGCCGGTGACAGCGGGCCGTGCCCAGAGGTCGTGGTGAAGCCGTCGCCGGGCAGGATGAGCCCCCCGGCCAGCAGCGACACGAGTACGGCGAGCAGGGCGGCGGCCGCCACCACAGCGGACACGACGGCCGACTTGGCGGTGAGCACGGCCCACCGGCGCGGCATGGCGGCCAGGGTCGAACGGATCATTCCCGTGCTGTACTCGTTGCCGACCGCCAGCACGGCGAGCACCGCCACGACCGCCTGCCCGAGCGTGACGCCGGTCAGGCTGATCCGGACGGGGTCGGTGGAGCAACCGGCAGCCGGGCAGCGCACGGTGGCCGCGGCGGCGGCACCGACTCCCGCCGTCAACACGACAGCGGCAAGCAGCAGCCAGGTCAGGCCGGGGTCGGTGCGCAGCTTGGTCCACTCCGCGCGCAGGGCGTCACGCATGCTCACACGTCCCTTCGGCGGAAGGCGCGGAAGGCCACGGACAGCACGAGAGCCGCCCACGCGCAGAGCACGGCGAAGCCTGCCCAGGGCGACAGCGGGAAGTAGCCCTCCGCCGCCGTGTACACGCTGCTGACCTGGCCGTAGCGCACAGCGCTCTGCTGTATGGCGAAGCCGGCGGCGGGCGTGAGCCGCAGCAGCCACTGCCCGGCCCCGGCCGGCAGGACGCTCACGGCCAGCAGATACGGCAGGACGATCACCACGGTGACCGCCGCGACCGCGGTGGCGCTGCGCCGCAGCAGCGTTCCGATGCCCAGGGCGAGGACAGCGGCGACGGCCAGCAGCCCCGCGGTCCCCACGATGAGACGCACCTCGGTGAGTGGCGAAGCGGGGGCGACGTAGACGCCGTTGCCGCGCAGCACGCGCTGGCCGAGCGGGACCACCAGCGCGGCGGAGACCAGACCTGTGGCGAAGGCGGCGGCGGCGAGCACGACGGCTTTCGCGGCCAGCACCCGCCCGCGGCGCGGGCTCGCGGCCACGGTGGTACGGATGAGGCCGCGTCGGTACTCGGCCGTGATGAACGTCGCCCCGAGCACGACCACTGCCAACAGCCCGGCGAACGTGCCGATGAGGGTCTGCGTGACGGTGGTCCCCAGGCCCCCGGACCCGGACACCGCGGGGGCGATGTCGCCGGAGCCGGTCAGTGTGAACCGGCCGCCCGCCTGCCGGAACTCGCCGTGCTGCTGCGGGCTCCCGCCGATGGTCTGTCCCGTCCACGCCCCACCGGACCAGCCGCCCGTCCGCCCGAGGCGGTCGAAGGTGCCCGTCGCCTTGGTGGGGCCACCGGCGGCGCCGACCCCGCCGAAGCCCTCCTTCGTCAGCTCGGTGTACTGCGGGGAGGTGGTGAACAGCCCCGCCCGCACGGTCGACGGCAGACCCGGCAGCCGGGCGCTGCCGACGCGGGTCCAGTGGGCTCCGTCGGCGGACTCGTACCCGGTGAGGGTGTCTGCGGCGCGGGAGAGCCGCAGCCAGTGCGGCGACCCGGCAGAGGCCGGGCGGCCGGCGATGTCGTGGGTGTAGTCGTACTGCATCCGTATGCCGTGGCCGCCGGTGAGCATGACCGCCGCGTACGAAGAGCCCGGTGTGGTGCCGTCCTTGATGATCAGCCCGGCCTTCGCCCAGGGCGCCAGGCCGGGGCGGCCGCCCTCGCCCGCGGCGTCGCCCGCGGCCTGGTGACCTGGGGCATGGCCGCCGTCGCCCGGCTCGGGCGGGAGCACTCCGGTCAGCGAAGCCAGCCGCACGGTGACGCTGCCGTCACCGGTCATGGACTGGCCGACGAAGGTGAAACTGTCGGTGACCTGCTCGCCGCCGGGCCCGACCGGCAACTCGCACTCCGAGCCGGGTCCGTTCTTCCCGCACGAACCCTGCATGCCGGGCAGCACACCGAAACCGACGATGAGCAGCGCCGCGGCCAGCAGGGCGGTGACCCAGCCACGTACCGTCCGCAGCTTCGTCCACTCCGCGCGCAGCAGTCCTGTGAACTGGTCACGCTCGGGAGCCCGCTCCGGAGCGAGGATTCTGGTGCTCATCGGCCCGCCTCCTGCGTCCCGGCGCGGAACTCCGCGGCGTCCCGGGTCAGTTCCAGGTAGGCGTCCTCGAGGGTCGCCCGGTGCGAGGACACTTCCGAGAACGGCACACCGCGCGCGCCCAGCAAGCCCACGACCGCCTCGGCCGCCAGCCCGGAGACCCGAAGAGTGCCCGGTGCGCCGGGGGTCACCACCGCGCCCGCCTCCGTCAGCACCGCCGTCGCGGAAGGCGCCGTCGTACGCAGCGTCACGTGCCCGCCGGATGCCGCGGCCAGCAGCTCCGCCACCGCCGCGTCGGCGATGATCCGGCCGCGGCCGGCCACCACCACGTGGCCTGCGGTGTCCTGCAACTCGCTCATCAGATGGCTGGACACCAGCACCGCCCGGCCCTCGGCGGCCAACGACCGCAGAAACGCGCGCATCCACACGATGCCCTCCGGATCCATGCCGTTGAACGGCTCGTCCAGCATCAGCGCGGGCGGATCGCCGAGCAGCGCCGCGGCGATGCCCAACCGCTGCCGCATACCCAGCGAGAAGCCGCCGGCCGCTCGCCGCCCCGCCCCGCGCAGGCCCGTCAACTCGATGACCTCGTCGACCCGACCGGCGTCCAGCCCCTGCGAACGGGCCAGCCACAGCAGGTGGTTGCGGGCGGTCCGGCTCGGCTGCAGCGCCGCCGCGTCCAGCAACGAGCCCAGGTGCCGCACCGGCCGCCGCAGACTCGCGTACGGCCGGCCTCCGATCAGGGCGGTGCCGGCGTCGGCCGCGTCCAGGCCGAGGATCACCCGCATCGTGGTGGACTTCCCCGCCCCGTTGGGCCCGACGAAGCCGGTGACCTGCCCCGGACGGACGGTGAACGACATTCCGTCCAGGGCCGTCGTCCCCCCGAATCTCTTGCGCAGCCCGCTGACGACGATGGTCGCCTCGTTCATCTCCGGTCCTTCCCACTCGCTGACGATGCGTCAACAGCGGTTCTACGCGGCAGCCGGTGTCAGCACGGTGCCGCCGACTGACACCTCGCTGACACCGCTGACCTGGCATCGTGGGACGCCAGGCCGTCGGGAAGAGCAGAGGCAAGGTCATGAAAGTGCTGGTTGTCGAGGACTTCGAAGTGCTGGCGCGGGCGATCGGCACCGGGTTGCGCCGCGAGGGCATGGCGGTCGACGTGGTCCTCGACGGCGCCGCCGCGCTCGACCACCTCGCCCTCACCCACTACGACGTCGTGGTGCTGGACCGGGACCTGCCCGGAGTGCACGGCGACGAGGTGTGCCGGCGGATAGTGGCCGGAGGCGGGAAGAGCCGGGTGCTGATGCTCACGGCGGCGAGCACCGTACGGGAGCGCGTCGACGGCCTCGGCCTCGGCGCCGACGACTACCTGCCCAAACCCTTCGACTTCACCGAACTCGTCGCCCGGCTCCGCGCGCTGGGGCGCCGCACCGCCGCCGCGCTGCCGCCCGTGCTGGAGAGCGGCGACCTCACCGTGGACCCCGGCCGCCGCACCGCGACCCGCGGTGGACTGCCGCTCGACCTCAGCCCGAAGGAGTTCGCCGTCCTGGAGTACCTCCTCGGCGCCCTCGGCAGGGCGGTGTCCGCGGAGGAGCTGTTGGAGCGGGTCTGGGACGAGGCGGCCGACCCGTTCACCACCGCGGTGAAGACCACCATCCGCCGGTTGCGGGTCAAGCTCGGCGACCCACCCGTCATCCACACCGTCCGCGAGGGCGGCTACCGGCTGGGGGACGCATGAGACGTCCCCGGTTCACCCTGCGCGCCCAGCTCACCCTGCTCTACGCCGTACCGTTCCTCGTGACCGGTGCGGCACTGGTCAGTGTCCAGGTCCTGCAGACCAGCAGCACCTCCCCCGCGTACCCCCAGCAGGGCGGCGGCGGTCCGTCCGGTCATCCGGAACGCGACGTGCAAGGGTTGCTCACCGTCTCCGCCGCCGGCCTCGCGGTGATGGCACTGATCTCCCTCGTCCTCGGCTGGGTGATCGCCGGGCATTTCCTGCGACCGCTGCGGACCATCACGGCCACCGCCCGTGACATCTCCGCGAGCAATCTGGACCGGCGGCTGGACCTCCGCCGCCGGGACGACGAGTTCACGGAACTGGCGCAGACACTCGACGACCTCTTCGCACGCCTGCAGGCGTCCTTCGACTCCCAACGCCACTTCGTGGCCAACGCCTCCCACGAACTGCGCACCCCCCTCACCGCGGAACGGACCCTGCTCCAGGTGGCGCTCGCCGAGCCGGACGCCTCGGCAGCCGCGTTGCGCGCCACATGCGAGGAGGTGCTGGCGCTCGGCGAACAGCAGGAGCGGCTCATCGACGCGCTGCTCACCTTGGCCAGCAGCGAGCGCGGCATCGAGCGACGCGAGACGTTCGACCTGGCGGAGATCACCGCCAAGGTCCTCACCGACCGCGAGGGCGAGGCCCGTCGGCGGGACATCCGCGTCAAGTCCGCGCTCGGTCCGGCCGCGGCGGCGGGAGACCCCAGCCTGGTGGAGAGCATGGTGGCGAACCTGATCGACAACGCGCTGCGTCATAACCTGTCCGGCGGCCACATCGACATCACGACAGCGACCGTCGATGGCACCTCGTACCTCACCATGACCAACACCGGCGAGCGGATTCCCCCCACCGAACTCGACCGCCTCTTCCAACCGTTCCAGCAATTCGGCCGCGAGCGCATACGCCACCGCGAAGGGCACGGCCTCGGCCTGGCCATCGTCCGCGCCATCGCGGACGCCCACAGCGCCACCCTCACCCCCCACGCACCCCCGGAAGGCGGCCTCCGCATCACCGTCGGCTTCCCCCACGCCTGACCGCACGGTGTCCGACGTCGCGTGCGGGCGCACCGGACGGCGTCAGGGCGCGGTCTTGAACTGGACGCGCAGGTAGGCGTCGAAGAAGCGGCCGCCGAGGAGGCGGCGGGTGTGGACGAGGACTTTGGCGGCAGGGGTGACCACGTAGCGGGAGCGCGGCCTGGCGGCGGTGATGGCGCGTTCGATCGCGGTGGCGACGACCTCGGGGGGAGCGGCCAGGAGCTTGGAGCGGAAGGACTCCGATATCTGGTGGTCGACAGCTGAGTTGAGAGCGGCGTAGGGGCCGGACGGCACGGCCGAGTCGGCGAGGTTCTGGGCGGCGTCGCCGGAGAACCGCGTGCGGATGAGCCCGGGCTCGACCAGGCTGACCTTGATGCCGAAGGGAGCCGTTTCGAAGCGGAGCGCGTCGGTGAGAGCTTCGACGGCGTACTTGCTGGCGTGGTAGTAGCCGCCGGCCGGGAAGACGAGACGGCCGCCCATCGAGCCGATGTTCACGATCCGTCCGCGACCGGCTTCCCGCATGCCGGGCAGGACCAGCTGGGTCATCCGGGACAGGCCGAAGACGTTGGTCTCGAACTGGCGCCGCACACCGTCGAGTCGGGTCTCCTCGATGGTTCCGTATTCGCCGAAGCCCGCGTTGTTGACCAGGACACCGACCGCACCGTGTTCGGCTTCGACCGCTTCCACGGCGGCGCGCATCGACTCCTCGTCGGTGACGTCCAGGGGGAGGACGCGGGCGCCGCTCTCGGCGAGTTCGGTGATGGTCTCCGTCTTGCGGGCGGTGGCGTAGACGGTGAGGTCCGGGCGGCGGACCAGTCGCTGGGCCGCGGCGCGGCCGATGCCCGAGGAGGTTCCGGTGATCAGTACGGCGGTCATGGTGTCTCCGGGGTGTGTGGGTGGTGTCCGGTCCCGCGACGAGGAGCGCCGCGCGGTGGCGCGGCTGCCGTCAGCGCCGTTTGCCGAGGAAGTCGAGGATGTGCCCGAACACGTCCAGGGCGGCGCCCCGGCCCAGGAAGGGGTCCAGATGGCCGTAGCCGGGGATCTCGGTGTACGACACGTCCAGCTGGGGCTGCCGGCGGGCGAGGATCTCGTGGCAGAGCTTCTGGGAGTCCAGCCACAGCGCGTTGTCGCTGCCCGCGAGCAGCAGGACAGGGGTGTCGATGCGCGCGGCCGCGTCGAGGGCGTTGGGCGGCAGGGCCCGGTAGCGGTCGTCGCTGTCGTGCCAGCGGACCACGCTACGGGCCAGCTCGATGCGGCGCAGGTGGGGCAGGATCCACAGCGGTGCGGGGCCCAGGAGTTCGGCCAGCCGGTCATGGGTGGCCTCGGACAGGTTCTCGTGCACGAAGAGCGAAGCACCCGAATCCCAGGCGGAGTTGTGCAGGATCTGGCAGGTCGGGTCCGGGCAGGTCGCCTTCCGGGAGGCCAGTGCGAACAGCGGGGTGTACTTCGACCGCAGGCCCACCTTGCGGAAGTCGACCGGGATGTGGTCGATCCTGTTCTTCAGCAACTCCCGGGCCACCGACATCCGCAGCGAGGTCCGCCCGGCGAGCTTCGGTGTCAGGAACACACCCTGGGACACCACACCGGCCAGGCCGGGCACCAGTCCGGCCGCCATGCTCATGGAAAGGGTCAGGGAGCCGATGCAGTGGGCGACCACGAACAGCGGGCGATCGCCGATCCGGCCGCGGATATGGGCCACGGCGTCGGGGATGTCGTACAGAGCGACGTCGTCGTAGGTGTACCGCTGGCCGGTCTCGTTGTACGGCAGCCGGCAACTGCCCCGCCAGTCCAGCAGCCAGGGCTCGTAGCCGTCGTCGAGGAGGACGTCGACCAGATTGCGCGTCTCGGGCAGCAGGAACATGTCGGCGGACGCGGTGTGCCCGTGCAGTACGAGCACGGCGGGCCGGTCCGGCCGGCCGGCGTCGACGCGCGTCAGGCCCAGCCGGACGCCGTCGCTCGCCCGGAAGGGGATCTCCTCGACGGCCGCCGGATCGAGGCGGTGGTGGAGGGGGCGCGGGGCCGCGGTGGTCCTGACCCTGCGGAGCGCCGGCCGGCCGGGGCGGGGGTTCGCCGTCCTGAAGATCATCGGTGGTCCTCCGTGAGGGTCGGGTTGCGGCGCACGTCGAACACGTCGAGGAGGTCCGCCGCGGCGCGGGCGAAGGGGCCGAGCAGACCGCGGCCCATCTCCAGGCCGAACCACACGAGCCAGGCCAGCTTGGCGGCCCGCCGCTCCTGGCTGGACAGGCGCGGGTCGACCTGGATGCCGTCGATCTGGTCGCGCACGTAAGAGTCGGCGGGCACGATGACCTGGCCCGCGAGACTCGCCGGTTCGCCCTCCCGGCCGATCTCCACGGTCAGCGCGCGGGTCTGCCGCCACAGGTCGCGACGGGCGCGGGCGTACTTGCGGCCCTCCAGCCACCAGTGGCCGCCGTCGGCGTCGCGCAACCGCATCCGGTAGGACAGGAGCGGGTGCGTGGTTGAGTGGCTGTGCGGGACGCCCTCCTCGGGGCGGATCCAGATGTCAGCGCGCTCGACGGTGAGTGGCTCCGGGTGCGCCGCCGCGCACATCACCTGGCCGGTCACGTCCACCCGGCGTTCCTTCACCAACTGGTACATGCTCGCGATGGAGAGGGTGAGCGCCATCGAGCACGGAGTGTCGGCGGTGGCGCCCACCGGGCCCACGCGGCCTTCGGTCGTCTCGGCGAACCACAGATAGGGCTGGTCGTCGCGGTGCGGCAACCGGGCGAGCCCGTCCTGGGCGAGCCGCTCGAACGTCTTCAGCTGGGCCTTCGCGTCGTAGCGGACCGCGACCGGCACCCCGGCCGCCTCGGCCAGTGCGGCGGTGCGTGTGCCGCCGGCCGCCGGTCCCTTCAGGGTCGCCTCGCACAGCTTCAGCGCGGTGGGGCTGCGCAACATCCGGGTCAGGTAGGCAAGTTCGGGAACCGGCTCCGCCTCCAGGCGGGCCAGGGCGTCGGTACGCCACTCGTCCCAGTCCTGGACGCGGGCGTGCATGCCGCCGAGCGCCATGTCACGTACGACGTCGTCGAGGGTGCTGGGCACGCCCGTGAGGTGGTAGTCGAAGCCCCAGGCGTCGGGTTCGCACACCGCCGCGACCGCGACACGGCTGACCCAGTCGACCGGAGCCGTGTTCAGGTACCGGAAGGCGGGAACGGTGCGGAAGCGCCCGAAGGCCGAGATCAGGCCGACGCTGAGATCCTGCGGGTTGTAGGCGCCCGTCCTGGTGTGACCGCCGATGCCGCCGGGGCGCAGGGCCGTCACCACCAGGCCGTGGTCGCGGGCCCGGCGCAGCGCGACCTCGGCGGCCCACTTGGACTGGTCGTAGCCGGAGATGAGGCGGTCGACGTGGGCGAGCGGGTCGTCCTCACCCGCGGAGGTGATCCCGACCTCGTTGAAGACCGCCATCGAGGAGATGTGGTGGAGCGGCTTGGGCCGGCCGGTGGCCGCGAGCTCGGCCAGGGTCAGCGGCCCCAGTACGTTGCTGGTGCGCAGGCTCTGGTAGCCGCGCAGGAAGTCCACGGCCGCCGCCACGCCGACGATGCTGTCCAGTTCGTGGGACAGGGTGTGCCACCACTCCTCGGACAGGCCGAGGTGGGGCTGCCGGATGTCGCCGGGCAGCACGGTCACCCTGCGGCGCACCTCCGAGGACCAGGGCAGCTGGTAGCTCGTCAGCGCCGCGCCGAGCCGGGCGAGCGCCACTTCCTCGTCGGCCGCTCGGACCAGGCAGTAGACGTGGGCGTCGCTGTGCCGCAGCAGGTCGAGCAGCATGTGGCTGCCGAGGAAGCCGGTAGCGCCGGTCAGCAGGACGCGGCGCGGGGGCACCGGCTCGGGTACGTCGGTGAACGGCAGGCGGTCGGCGAGCGCGAGATCGGCCAGGATCTGGTCGAGCTCTTCGCCCCTGGCCCGGGAGTACCGGTCGACGCCGGTGCCGGCACCGTACCCGGCGATGGGCGGGGTACGCGGGGCGAGGCGGGGAAGGCCGCGCGGGGCGGGGACGGGGAGCGTGCCGATAGGGGCGGGCGGCAGCGTGCTGATCGGGGTGGGCGGCAGTGTGCCGGTGGTTTCCAGCCAGCGCCGGGCCAGGCTGATCGGCCGGGCGTCGGCGAACACCTCGTCCAGGTCGAACTCGATGCCCAGTTCGCCCTCCAGTTCCGCGACGAGTTCCACGACCTGCACGGAATTGCCCCCGGCGTCGAAGAAGTCGGCGTCGGCCGGGAGGTGTCCGTCGGGGAGGTAGTGGCCCGCCGCGGCCGCGATGGTGGCCGCCACCCCGTCCAGGTCCCGCGGTGGAGCCGGCGCCGCGCCTGGGCGGGTGCCCGCCGCCTCCCCCACCTTGCTCAGCAGGTCGTCCACGCTCAGCCCGCCGCCACCGCGCTCGATCGACTCGGCGGTGGATCCCAGCCCGAGGTCCTCGTTCATGTCACCCATCAGAGCCCTTCACCGTGTGCGGATTCCTTCTCCGATTCCCGCGCCCCCAGCCGGACGGGTCTTCCTCGGCCTCACGTCTCCCAGGAGCGGAAGGTCCGTAGCTGGTCCGGGGTGACCACGGCCTCCAGGCGTTCGTCCTCCTGGTCCCCGCCGCCGAGCGCGGCCAGCAGCCGCCGGGCGGGTACGTTGCGCGCGGTGCGTTCCGCCGTCAGGCGCACTTTCGCGCAGCCGAGCTCGTCGGCGCGGTCGGCCAGCCACTGCAACAGCCGTTCCTCGGCCCCTCGGCCGAGCGCCCGGCAGCTCATCAGCCAGGCGAGTACGTCGAGTTGGCCGCCGTCGGCCGCCACGGCGAGCAGTCCGATCTGGCCGTAGTCGCCGAACCGGTCCCGGGCCGCGGCCGTCCACACCTCGCCCCGCTCCCGCCACCGGGCGACGTCGCCGCCGTCGGCGGACCGGGCGCGCAAGGTGAACTGGTTGGTGCGGTGCACGAGTTGGTCCGCGCGCTGGACGTCGGCGTCGGACAGGGCCCGGATGTCGACCTTCAGCTCCAGCCCGGCGAGGAACTCCTCGAAGCCCGCGTGCTCGCGGACGGCCTCCCGCTGCTGTTCCTGTGCGTAGAACCGGGCCCGCAACGCGTCCTCCGCGGTCGCCGCCACCGGGACCAGCGGCCACAACCGGTCCAGGAACTCCTCCAGTTCGGCCGCCGGCGGGCAGGTCACCGACAGCACCTGCGGCTGCGCCGACCGCATCCTGGCGATCTCGGCAGGGTTGTCGTCCAGGAACAGGAAGCTGTCCAGGCCGAGGTTGAGTGTGCGGGCGGCCTCGGCCATTCGGCCGGGTTTCGGTCCCCAGGCGGCGGAGAGCACGCTGAAGTGCTCCGGCTTCAGCAGACTGTCGGGGCGGTCCAGGACGGCCCGTACCCCTGCCTCGTCGTTGTTGCTGACCAGGGCGAGCAGCGTGCCCGCCTCCCGCCAGCGCAGCAGCCTGCGCGCGAGCAGGGCACGCGGACCGGTCAGGTCCACCGCCTCGGGCCCGGCCTCGCCGACGACACCGCCCCACAGGGTCTCGTCGCCGTCGACGGCGATCACTTTCGGCGCCGGGCGCAGCACCGCCCGCACCACCTCGGCCAGGCGCAGGGCCACAGCCGCCTGGAAGGCCGGGGTGAAGGGCAGGTGTGCCAGCCGCTCGGTCCGCTCGTCGAGGCGTTCCGCGACGGCCCGGTGCCGCGTCCAGTCCTCGGGGCCGACCACCGCGATGCCGGGCCGGCCGGCCAGGTCCGCGGCGATCCCGCGCTCCCACCGTACGAGGCGGTCCTGCTGCTGCGCGGAGGGCAGGAAGCCGACGATCAGCGGCCTGCGGGTGCGCTCGGCCAGGGCCGTCAACGCCGCCGGGTAGGCGGTGCGCAACTCGGCGAGCAGCGTGTCGTCCACCGGGCCGAAGCGCTCCAGGTCCGCCGCCCGCAGCAGGACGACGCCCACGGCGGTCGACGGGTCGGAGAAGACGCCGGAGGGGGCCTGGAGGGCGGCGAGCACCTGGTGGTAGGGAGCCTCGGCGATCGCCCAACCCGGGTCGGCCGCACCGTTGTTGAGGGCGGTCTCGCACATCAGCGGCAGATTGCCGAGGGCGAAGGTGGCGGCCAGGGCGAGGGTCGGGCGCGGCTGGGCGCTGTCGGCGGGCGTGACCGCCTCGGCCGCCGGCTTCAGGCCCGGGACCAGCGCTCCGGGGTCTTCGGCCGTCTCCCCCAGCAAGCGCAGGAACTCCTCCCCCAGTTCCGCCGTGACCGCCGCGTCGAGGATGTCCAGGTTGTGGTCCAGCCGGATGCGACGCTCGTCGGGGGTCATCGTGATCATCAGGTCGAGGTCGGAGTAGCCGGTGCCGGCCGGCAGCACCTCCAGCCGGGTGAGGCGGCGCGAGGTGCGGTTGTAGTTGAAGTAGACCTCGACCAGCGGCGCGTTCCGCCGGTGCAGGCCCTGCCGGGCGAGTGTGGCCAGGACGTCGGAGAACATGGCGCCCTTGGCCAGGACCTGCTGCAGGCGCGCGTCCGTGCGGCGCAGCACCTCGGCGACGGGTTCGCCCGGGCCGGCCTCTGCCGGGAACGGTACCGGTACGCCGAAGAAGCCCACCGCGTCGTACGCGTCGGCGTGGACCCGGGTGTCCACGGGCACGGCGAGCACGAAGCGCTCCCGTTCCCGCTTCCTGGCGAGCAGCACCGTCAGGGTGCCGAGGCAGAAGGCGGCGGGAGTGATCGCGAGTGTGCCCGCGGCTGCCGACACCCGCTCCATCAGGCCGTCGGGAAGGGTCAGGGTCACGCTGCCGGCGCGGTAGGACCGTGCCGCCGGGCGCGGCCGGGCGAGCTCCAGGTCGAGCCGCTGGGCGCCCTGGAAGGACTCGCGCCATCCGGCGGCCGTCCCCTCACCGCCTTGCTGGGCCGCCACGAGCTGGTCGATGTCGCGGTTGGTGACGGCGGCCCCGAGTGGCGTGCCGGACAGCTCCGCGTCGATCTCCCCCGCCACCAGCAGCAGCGACTGCAGGTCGCTCACCGCGTGGTGTGCGCCGAACACGAGGATCTGGCCCGGCGCGTCACCGTCCACCAGCTCGAACCGCCACATCGTCGCGTCGGCCGGATCGAAGGCCGGCTCCAGCAGCCGGCGGAGCCGGTCGGCGGCGTCGACTTCGCCCTCGGGGGTCGTCCAGCGCAGCAGGGGCCCGGCCGGCTCGCGGACCACGCGCATCTGCCACCCGCCTTCGCCGCCGGTGACGATCACCGTGCGCAGGGCCGCGTGCCGGGCGACCAGCCGGTCGACGACGGCGGTGAGCGCCCCACGGGTCGTCGGTGTGGTGAGCCGTACCGCGAGGCCGATGCCGTGCGCCGCCTCCGGCATGCCCGGCTGGGCGCTGCGCAGCAGGCGTACGACGTCGCGGGTCGCGGGCCGCAGTTCGGTCTCCGGCACGTCCTCCCTGGCGCGCGTGGGCCGCTCCACCGCCCCGGCCTCCCGCTCCGGGAGGGCCTCGCCGAGGGTCTGCGCGAGGCCGCGGATGCCGGACGCCGCGAAGATGTCCGCGGCGGGGAGCTCGACGCCCAGGTCGCGGGCGAGGGCGTTGCGCAGCCGCACCAGCATGAGGGAGTCCAGGCCCAGTTCCTTCAGGGCCATGGTGGCGGACGCGTCCACCACTCCCCCGGAGACCTCGCCGACCCTGGCGCGTACGTACGCTTCGAGCCGGGTGGCGCGGTCCTGGTCGGTCGTCGCCGCGAACACCTTCTTCACGAGGTCGTCCGAGGCGGCCGTATCGCTCGGTGCGGCCACGAGGTCGCGAAGGATCGGCCGGGTGCGCGCCAGATCGGGAACGAGCGCCAGCGTCTCCCGGTCGAGAGCCAGGGGCGCGAGCTGGCGGCGGGAGGTGGTCAGTACCCGGTCGAACAGCTCGCCGCCCTCCTGGGGCGAGAAGGGGATCAGGCCCGACCGGCTCGTCTCGGCGGCCCGGGTGGCGGACTCGGCCACCATGCCGACACCGGCCCACGCGCCCCAGTCCAGGCTCAGCGCCCGCCGGTCGGTGCGGGAGAGGTGGTGCGCCCAGGCGTCGAGGAAGGCGTTCGCCGCCGAGTACGGGCTCTGGCCGGCCGAGCCGAGCAGTCCGGCCGCCGAGGCGAACAGCACCAATGTGCGTGCTTCCGGGACCAGTTCGGTCAGCAGGGCGGTGCCCAGGACCTTGGGGGCGAGCACGCGCAGGACGCGTTCGTCGGTCAGGTTCGCCATGGTGGCGTCATCGAGTACACCGGCCGCGTGCACGACCGCGGACAGCGGGCCGGCATCGCGTCGTACGGCGTCCAGGGCCGCCGCGAGACCGGCCCGTTCCGCGACGTCGGCGCGCGCCAGGTGTACGGTGACGCCGCGCTCTTCGAGACCCGCGATCCACCTGCCGGTCTCCGCGTCCGGCGTGCCCCGGCTCATCAGGGCCAGGCTGCGGGCCCCCCGGCGGACCAGGCGTTCCGCCACGACCCGGCCGAGGCCGCCGAGGCCGCCGGTGATCAGGATCGCGCCGTCCGCGCCGGCGTCGCCGTGGCCGTCGTCCGGGCGGGTGCGGGCCAGACGCGGCACCAGGCGGCCGCCCGTGCGCAGGGCGACGAGCCGTTCGTCGTCGGCGTGCCTCAGCTGTGTCCACAGGTCGTCGGCGCCGCCCGTGGGCGGCAGGTCGATGAGTGTGGTGGACAGCTCCGGGTACTCCTGCGCCACCGTGAGTCCGAAGCCCCAGGCGAGCGCCTGCTGGGGGTGGGTGACGCGGGTGCTGTCACCGGCGGCCTGGGTGCCGCGTACGACGACGAACAGGCGGGGAGCGCGGCCCCGCGGACGGTCGGCGAGCGCGCGCACCAGGTGCAGGGTGCTCAGGCAGCACAGCCGGGCGGCCTCCTCGGCCGACGCGGCGTCCTCGATCGCCGGGGCGTCGAGTGCCGACAGCTGGACCACCCGTTCGGGCGGCCCGTCCGGGAACGCCTCCTCCAGCAGCCGGGCCAGGTGCCGCGGATCGGCCGGATCGAGGACGTACCGCTCGGGTCCCTCGATGGCGAACTCGGTGCCCGGGCGGACGACGACATGCGGGACCGAGGAGTCGAGCCGCTCCCCCAGTTCGGCGGCCACTCCACTGCCGTCGCCCAGGATCAGCCAGCGGCCCGGGGCAGGCGGTTCCTGCGCCACGGGAAGCGGCTGCCAGCGGGTCTCGAAGAGCGCGCTGTCCAGCGGTGAGAGCGCCGCCAGCCGGAACTCCCCGATGTGCAGGAGGAGTTGCTCGTCGTCGCCCCAGACGGCGAGGTCCAGGACCGCCTCGTCGGCGGACACCGACCGCAGACGGCAACTGGCCCAGGCGGGCGTCGCGTGCACGCCGGTGAACCGCAGCGATCCCACTTCGGCGGGCACGAACGCCCGGCCCCGCGGCGCGTCAGCGGGCAGGGTGGCGGTGTGGAAGGCGGCGTCGAGGACCGCGGGGTGCAGGAGGTGGCCGGCCGCGGGGGTGGCGGCCAGCCGGCCCAGGGCCGTGGAGTGCCCTCGGCGGCCCTGCACGAGACCCCGGAAGGCGGGTCCGTAGTCGATGCCGAGAGCGGCCAGCCCGGCGTAGACCTCCGACAGGTCCACCTCCTGAGTGCACTGCTCACGCACCGCGGCGAAGTCATCTTCCGCCGGGGACGCGTCGTCCGTCACCACGACCCGTCCGCTGACGTGCGGCACCCACCGCGCGGGCCGGTCGTCGGCGCCCGCGGAGGCGACGGTGAAGAGGCAGGAGCCGTCCACGGGCGCCCGCAGGACCAGTTGAAGCCGCGTGGGCCGCTCGCGGTCCAGCCGCAGTGGCTCGGTGAACCGCACATCGGCCAGGCGTACGTCACCGCCCCCGTGCACCAGGGACGCCGCTTCCACGGCCATGTCCAGGAAGGCCGCGCCCGGCAGCCAGACCGCTCCGTTGACGCGGTGGTCGGACAGATAGGAGAAGCGGCTGTCCCTCAGGTCGATGTCGCTCTGGAAGAGGTGCCGACCGGGCTCGTCGCTGGACTCCACATGCGTGCCCAGGAGCGCGGAACCGGCGTCGGTGCGCGTGGCGGGAGCCGGGGTGAGCCAGTGGCGTACGCGGGCGAAGGGGTACGTCGGCAGGTCGGCCCGTCGGCCTTCGGGGAACAGCGCCGTCCAGTCGTGCGTGTGCCCGGCGGTGTACAACTCGCCCACCCCGCGCAGGAGGACGCCCTGTCCGTCCTGCCGGCGGCGCAGCGAGCCGACGCCGACCGCGTCGATCCCCGCCTCGGCGGCCACCGCCTCGATGAAGGACAGCAGCGAGGGGTGGGGGCTGAGTTCGACGAAGTAGCGGTAGCCGTCGTCCAGCATCCGCCGGATGGTGTCCGCGAAGCGGACCGGCTGCCGGAGGTTGGCGAACCAGTAGTCGGCGTTGAGCTGGTCGCCCGGCACGGGCTGGGCCGACACCGTCGAGTACATCGGCGTCGATGTCCCGGTGGCCCGCACGCCGGAGAGCCGGTCGAGCAGTTCCGCGCGCACCGGCTCCATCAGCGCGGTGTGTGACGCGAACGGCGTCGAGAGCCGCCGTACCGTGACACCTTCCTCGTCGAGGTGGCCGAGGAGCTCGGTCAGCGCGGCCGCTTCCCCGGCGACGGCCGTGGACGTGGTGCTGTTCTCGGCGGCGACGAACAGCCGGTCCGCGTACGGTACGAGCAGTTCCTCGACCCGCGCGCGCGGCAGTTCCACCGCCAGCATGCCGCCGTGGCCGACCAGGGGTGCGACGGCCTGCGCCCGTGCGGTCACCACGGCCACGGCGTCGTCGAGGGTGAGGGCGCCCGCGCTGTACGCGGCGGCGATCTCGCCCAGGCTGTGGCCGACCACCGCGTCGGGAGCGACCCCGAGCGACCGCCAGGCGGCGGCCAGCGCCGCGTTGACGGCGAACAGCAGCGGTTGCAGGCGCTCGGTGCCGTCGAGGGCGGCGAGCGCCTCCGGCTCCCGCAGCACGTCGAGTACCGACCAACCGGCGTGCCGCCGCACCGCCTCGTCGACGCGGGTGAGCTCCGCACGGAAGGCGTCCGACTCGGCGGCCAACTCCGCTGCCATGCCGGGCCATTGGCCACCGTGCCCGGGGACGACGAAGGCCACCTTTCCCGGCTGGCCGTCGCGGGGCGGGACGGGCGCGGTGCGTCCGGCGGCCAGTTCGGTCAGGGCCGCCACCAGTTCGTCCCGGTCGTCGGCGGTGATCGCCGCGCGCCATTCGAAGTGGCTACGGTGCCGGGCCAGGGTGTGGGCGACGGATGGCAGCGCGACGTCCTGCGACGCCAGGTGTCCGGCCAACCGGGACGCCTGCCCGCGCAGCGCTGTCTCGCTCCGCCCGGACAGCACGAACAGTGAGGCGGTGGGCGGGAGTTCGCCGTCCCGTTCCGCCGGGGCGGGCGGCGCCTCCTCGACGATCACATGGGCGTTGGTGCCGCTGATGCCGAAGGCGCTGACCCCGGCGCGCCGTATGCGCTCCGCCGTCGACGGCCAGGGAACGGCCTGCTGCAGCAGACGCAGCCCGCTGTCGTCCCAGTCGATGTGGCGGCTGGGCGCGCCCGCGTGGAGGGTGGCCGGCAGGCTGTGGTGGCGAAGCGATTGGACGGTCTTGATCAGTCCGGCGACGCCCGAAGCGGCCTGTGCGTGGCCGAGGTTGGACTTCAGCGAGCCCAGGAACAGCGGGCGGCCAGGGGGACGCGAGTCACCGAACACCCGGGACAGGGCGTTGGCCTCGATCGGGTCGCCCAGTGTCGTACCGGTGCCGTGTGCCTCCACGTAGTCGATGTCGGCGGGTTCCAGGCCCGACAGGTCCAGGGCCCGCCGGATCACCTGCTCCTGGGCGGGACCGTTCGGCGCGGACAGGCCCTGGCTGCGGCCGTCCTGGTTGACGGCCGTGCCGCGCAGCACCGCCAGCACCTGGTCGCCGTCACGGCGCGCGTCGCTGAGCCGTTTGAGTACGACCACGCCGGCGCCCTCGGCCCAGATGGCGCCGTCGGCGTCGTCGGAGAACGACCGGCAGCGGCCGGTGGCGGACAGACCGCGCAGCCGGCTGAACTCCACGAAGGTCTGCGGTGTGACCATCAGGGTCACGCCTCCGGCGAGTGCCAGGTCGCAGTCGCCCGACCGCAGCGCCTGAGCCGCCAGGTGGACGGCGACCAGCGACGATGAGCACGCCGTGTCCACCGTCAGCGCCGGGCCGTGCAGTCCGAGCAGGTAGGCGAGCCGGCCGGAGGCCACGCTGAGCGCCCCGCCGGTGCCGACGTATCCGTCCAGCTGGTCGAGCCGGGAGCCCGCCAGGTAGTCGCTGCCGAACATGCCGACGTACACGCCGGTGGTGCTGCCCGCCAGGTGGGCGGGGACGATCCCGGCACGCTCCAGCGCCTCCCACGCGGTCTCGAGCAGCAGCCGCTGCTGCGGGTCCATGGCCGCGGCCTCTTTCGGGGTGATGTCGAAGAAGCCCGCGTCGAACGACCCGATGTCGTCCAGGAATCCGCCTTCCCTGGCGTACGACTTGCCCGGGGCCTCGGGGTCCGCGTCGTAGAGCGACTCCACGTCCCAGCGTCCTGCCGGGAAGGGGCCCACCGCGTCACGGCCCTCGGCGACCAGGTTCCACAGCTCCTCGGGGTCGCCCACGCCGCCGGGCAGCCGGCAGGCCATGGACACCAGGGCCACCGGCTCGTCGGTGGTCCCGGCGCGGGTCCGCCGCGCGACGGGTGCGGGGCGGCGGCTCGTCCGGGTGCTCGCCGCGAGTGCCGTGGTCAGCAGGTACTCGGCGAGGCGGGCGGGGGTGGGGTGGTCGAACAGCAGCGTGGCGGGGAGCCGGACGCCGAGGCGCGCACCGAGGCGATTGCGCAGCTCTACGGCCGTCACGGAGTCCATGCCCAGCTCGCGCAGCGGCTGGTCGGGGCGGAGGGACCGCGCCGAGCGCAGACCGAGGGCGCGGGTCGCCTCCTCGCCGACCAGGGCCAGGACACGTTCGGCGCGCTCCGGCTCCGGAAGGCCGGCCAGGCGCTCCGCCAGGCCGTCGGCGCTGTCGGGCCCGGTCCGGGGAGCGGGCAGCAGCGAACGCCACAGGGCGGCGCCGGCGCCACTCGCGGCGGCTGTGGTGTCGCGCAGACGGGCCAGGTCGAGGGCCCAGGCGACCAGGTGCGGGGTGTTCCGCCGCAGGGAGAGTTCGACGAGGTCGCGGCCCTGCTCGGGGGTGAGGGCGCGGTGGCCGAGGCGGGCCATCGCCGCCAGGTCGGCGTGTTCCGCGGCCAGCCCCTCGCCCGCCCAGGCGCCGAAGGACACCGAGACACCAGGCAGGCCCGACGCCCGTCGCTGGTGGGCGAGTTGGTCGAGGAAGACGTTGGCCGCCGCGTAGTTGGCCTGGCCGGCGTTGCCGAGGACACCCGCGGCCGAGGAGACCAGCAGGAACAGGTCGAGCGGCACGCCGGCGGTGAGCCGGTGCAGATGGGCCGCGCCCTCGACCTTGGGGCGCAGCACCCGGGCCAGCCGTTCGGGCGTCAGCTCGGTGACCACCCCGTCGTCCAGGACGCCCGCGCAGTGCACGACGCCGCGCAGCGGAAGCCGGTCGTCGATCCGGCCGAGCAGGGCGGCCAGGGCGGCGCCGTCGGCGACGTCGCACGCCGCCACCTCGACCTCGGCGCCCCACGCGGTGAGTTCCGCGGTGACGTCCGCCGTGCGGGGGTCGTCGGCTCCCTGACGGGAGGTCAGCAGCAGGCGTCCCACGCCACGTTCGGCGAGGAGCCGCCCGATGTGGCGGCCGACCGCGCCGAGGCCCCCGGTGATCAGTACCGTGCCGTCGGTGAGGTCCGGCGCGTGGCGGGCCTCGACGGCACGGGCGCGCACCAGCCGGGGGACGAGCAGCGCGCCCGCGCGCAGGGCGAGTTCGGGTTCTTCCGCGTGGGTGACGGCGGCTGCCAGGGCCTCGGCGGGATCGGTGCCGTCCAGGTCGAGGAGGGTCAGCCCGAGTTCCGGGTGTTCCGCGCGGGCACTGCGGGCCAAGCCCCACAGCACCGACTGGGCCAGGCCCGGCACCGCGTCCCCCTCGCCGGCGGCCACCGCGCCGCGGGTCACCCAGACCGTCCGGGCGGGTGCGTCGTCCGCGGTGACGAGCGCCCGCAGTTCCGCCAGCGCCGTCCTGGCCAACTCCTGTGCGGCGGAGCCGACTTCGTCGGTGTCGGCCGGGCGGGGCCAGAACCGCACGAGAACGTCGCCGCCCGTCTCACGCAGTCTGGTCCCGGCCGTCTCGACGCCGCTGAGTGCCGCGGCCACCTCCGGGTCGGACCGGTCCCCGACAACGGTCCAGTCCCCGGGCGGGTTCTCAGCGGGCGGTTCGGGCGCGGCCGTCCACGCCACCTCGTACAGGTGCCGTCCGTTGCCCGCGTGGGCGGTGAGGTCCGCGGGTGCGACCGCCCGCAGCCGTACGCCTTCCAGCCGTCCCGCGGGGAGGCCGTCGGCGTCCCACAGCGTCACGTCCAGCGTGAGGTCGTCTCCGCTCCCGCCGGTCCGCCGCACCGACGCGTTGATGTCGTCGCCGCCCCGGTGGGGCAGGGTGACGCGGTCCACCGCGGCCGGCAGGAACGCGCGGCCCTCGGAGGAGATGTCTTCCCCGAAGGCGGCGGCCACGTGCAACGCGGCGTCCAGCAGTGCCGGGTGCACCGGGTACGGGTCGGCCGGGTCGCGGGTCGCGGGCGGCAGCGACAGCCTGGCCAGGAGTTCGCCGCCGCCGGTGGCCGCCGCCTCGCGGACGCCCTGGAACGCCGGCCCGTAGCCGAGACCGAACGCGGCCATCCGCTCGTAGACTTGCGGGGACCACGCCGGTTCCGGGTCCTCCGGCCACACGGGCGGCTGTCCGGTGACCGGGGTGGACTCGGCCGCCGAGGCGGTGGCGTGCAGGGTCCAGGCCGCGGGCCCCTGGCCGCGCGGGCGGCTGTGCAGGGTGATCTCCGGTACGGGACCGGCGGTGGCCAGCTCGACCGACACCTCGACCGTCCCGGACGGCGGCAGTACGAGAGGCGCGACCAGCAGCAGGTCGGTCACGTCGCCCGGGGCGTCCGGGCGGGCCACGGCGAGGGCGGCACGGCACAGCTCCATCAGGGTCGTGCCCGACACCACGGTCCGGCCGAACACGGTGTGGTCGGGCAGCCAGTCGGCGGTGTCCGCGGACCATTCGTTGCGGAAGGTCCAGCGGGTCTCGTCCGCCGACCGCAGCTGGATGCCGAGCAGAGGATGCGCGGCGCGGTCGAGAAGGCCGGGGGCCCCGGCGGCGGTCCCGGGGTCGGTCCAGTGGCGCGGGGTGTCCCAGGCGTACGTCGGCAGGTCCTCCGGCGCGGTGTCGGCGACCAGGCGCCGCCAGTCCACCGCCCGTCCGTGCACGTGCAGTTGGGCGGTCATGCCGTCCAGGCAGGCGGCTCCGTCCTCGTCACGGCGCAGCGAGCCGACGGCGACCACCTCGTGGCCGCGGTCCTCACCGATGGTGTGCAGGGCGGTGACCAGGGAGGGGTGCGGGCTGAGCTCGACGAAGTGGCGGTACCCGTCGTCCGTCATACGTTCCACCGTGGGCGCGAAGCGGACGGGGGCGCGCAGGTTGCGGTACCAGTAGTCGGCCGCGAGCTCCTCGGTGACGGGCTCGCCGGTGACCGTCGAGTACCAGGCGACCGTCGACGGCGGACCGGCGGTGACGCCGTCGAGTTCGTCGAGGATCGTGTCACGCACCGGTTCGACCTGGGCGCTGTGGGACGCGTAGTCGACGTCGAGGCGGCGGACGAAGACCTGCTCGCGTTCGAGGTCGTCGAGCAGCGCCCGCAACGGCTCCACCTCGCCGGAGATCACGGTCGCCCGGCCGCTGTTCATGGCGGCGACCGACACCCGGCCGCCCAGAGTGTCGAGGCGGGCCTGGACCTCGGTGTGCGGCAGGGCGACGACGGCCATGGCACCGGTGCCGGACAGCGCGGTCAGCGCCCGGCTGCGCAGGGCGACCACCGCGGCCGCGTCGTTAAGGCTGAGGGCTCCGGCGACGCAGGCGGCGGCCACCTCGCCCTGGCTGTGTCCGACCACGGCGTCCGGCCGGACGCCCCGGGCCCGCCATACGGCGGCCAGGGACACCATCACCGCGAAGAGCAGCGGCTGGACGACATCCACCCGGTCCGGGGACGGTGCGTCCGCGTCGCCGCGCAGCACGGCCGCCACCGACCACTCGGTGAACGGTCGCAGAGCGGCGTCGCAGCGGTCGAGTTCCTCCGCGAACACCGGGTCGGTCTCCAGCAGGTCGCGCGCCATGCCGGCCCACTGCGCTCCCTGGCCGGGAAAGACGAAGGCGACCTTGCCCGCGGGCGGCGTCTGCGAGGGGCCGACGGTCAGGGCGGTGTCGTCGGCGTCCTGTCGGCCGTCGGCGAGAGCGCGCAGCGCGGTGAGCAACTCGTCCTGGTGGCCCGCCTGGACGACCGCGCGGTGGGTGAAGTGCGTGCGGTGACGGGCCAGGGCGGCGGCGACCCCGGGCAGCGGCGCCTGCGGTCGCGCGGCGAGGTGTGCGTACAGGCGCTCCGCCTGTCCCTGGAGTGCCGGGAGGCTGCGGGCGGACAGCGGGAAGAGGGCCGGGCCCGTCAGCCCCGCTTCCGCGTCGGCCTCGAGGACGTCGTCCGGCGCCTCCTCCAGCACCACGTGCGCGTTGGTGCCGCTGATGCCGAACGCGCTGACCCCGGCCCGCCTCGCGCGGTCACCGCCGCGCGGCCATGGCCTCGCGGTGCCGGCCACTTGCAGGCCGCCGCGCGCCCAGTCGATGTGCTCCGTCGGCGTCTCGGCGTGCAGGGAGGCCGGTATCAGTTCGTTGCGCAGGGCCAGCACCGTCTTGATGACACCGCCGATGCCGGCCGCGGCCTGGGTGTGACCGATGTTCGACTTCAGGGAGCCGACGCCGAGGGGCCGCCCGGCCGGGCGGCCCGGTCCGAAGACCGCGGAGAGCGCCCCGCCCTCGATGGGGTCGCCGACCCGGGTGCCGGTGCCGTGGGCCTCGACGTAGTCCAGGTCGTCCGGCTCCAGTCCGGCCGCGTCCAGCGCGGCGCGCAGCACCCGTTCCTGCGCCGGGCCGTTGGGAGCGCTCAGGCCCTGGCTGCGCCCGTCCTGGTTGACGGCCGAGCCCTTGATCACGGCGAGGACCCGGTCGCCGTCGCGCCGGGCGTCCGCGAGCCGCTTCAGCAGCACCACACCGCAGCCCTCGGCCCACACCACGCCGTCCGCGTCGGCGGAGAACGGGCTGCACTGCCCCGACGGCGACAGGCCGCGCAGCCTGCTGAACTCGACGTGCCCGCGCGGAGTCACCAGGAGCGTCGCACCGCCCGCCAGCGCGAGGTCGCACTCTCCGCCCGCCAGCCCGCGGGCCGCCAGGTGGAGGGCGACCAGGGACGAGGAGCAGGCGGTGTCGACGGTGACCGCCGGGCCCTGCAGCCCGAGGGTGTAGGCGATGCGCCCGGACGCCACGCTGGGCGCGTTGCCGGTGCCGACGTGGCCGTCGAGCCGGTCCAGCGGGGCGGAGGCGAGGTAGCCGCTGTCGTAGAGCCCGATGTAGACGCCGGTGGAGGTGCCGTGCAGCGTGTCGGGGACGATGCCTGCCCGCTCGATCGCCTCCCAGCCGGTCTGCAGCAGCAGTCGTTGCTGCGGGTCCATGGCGTCGGCCTCGCGCGGGGAGATCCCGAAGAAGGCGGCGTCGAAGCGGTCGATGCCGTCGAGGTAGCCGCCGCGCAGGGTGTACGCCTTCCCCAGCGCCTCGGGGTCCGGGTCGTACAGCCCTCGGGTGTCCCAACGACCCGCGGGAACCTCGGAGATCGCGTCCCGGCCCTCGGCGAGCAGCCGCCACAGCGCGTCGGGGTTGTCGGCGCCGCCGGGGAAGCGGCAGGCCATCGAGATGATCGCGATGTCGTCGTCCGCGCGTGCGCGCGTGCCGGCGGGCGGGCGGCCGGTGCTCGGCGTGGCGGGGCGGTCGTCGAGGATCGCGCGGGCGAGTTCGGTGATCGTGGGGTGGTTGAAGACGAAGGACGGCTCCACCGTACGGCCGGTCCGCGCGGCGAGTTCCGCAGCCATGGTCACCAGTTGGCGTGATCCCAGGCCGAGTTCGGCGATCGGCCGGTCGGGGTCGACGGCCAGCGGGTCGACCCCGGTGGCCTCGGCGACGGCCGACGCCAGCCACGCGCGCAGGCTCTCGGGGGTGGCGGGCGTGTCGGTGTTCCGCTGCGAGAACTCGTTCGCAGGCATGAGCCAGGTGTCCTCTCGGGCAGAGGTTCGGGTCGTTTCCGTGACATGGGTACGGGTACGGGTGCGGGCTGCGGACGACGGTGTCCGGTGGCGTACGGGCGGTGATGTACGGCCGGTGGCGCACGGCCGGTGGTGTACGGCGGATCCGCGCCGGTGGGCCTGTCACCGGCGCGGACGCCCGCACCGGTGACGGGCGTGACGTCAGCGCGCGGCGGGCGCCCCGACCGCGGAGAGGGTGCCGTCCAGGTAGGCCGCCCGGGTGGCGCGGCGCTGGATCTTCCCGCTGGAGGTCTTGGGGATGGTGCCGGGGTGGACCAGCACGACTTCGTGCACGGACAGCCCGTGGGCCTCGCCGATCGCGCCGCGGATCAGGTTGCCGATGGTCTCGGAGTCGGCGGCCGCCTCGGGCGCCACCTCGGCGACGAGGACGGGCTGTTCTCCCTCGACGCCGGCGTCGACGGAGAACGCGGCGGTGCAGCCGGGCCGCAACGCGGGGTGGGACAACTCCGCGGACAGCTCCAGGTCCTGGGGGTAGTGGTTGCGTCCGTCGATGATGAGGAGGTCCTTCACGCGGCCGGTGACGAACAGTTCGCCGCCCCGCAGGAATCCCAGGTCGCCGGTCCGCAGGAAGCGGTCCTCGTGGCCGGGCAGGGTGGCGCGGAACGTCTCGCGTGTGGCGAGGGCGTTGCGCCAGTAGCCCTTGGCGACGCTCGCCCCGGCGATCCAGATCTCGCCGGTCTCGCCCTCGGCCTTCTCCTCCCGCCGCTCGGGATCGGCGATGGCCACGGTCAGGCCGGTCCCTGCCCGGCCGCAGCCGACGGCCGCCGCGTCCGCGGTCCCCGCATGCGGGCCGCTCGCGTCGGCCTGGAGCAGGGTCGGCGGGGTGTCCACCGCGTTCCCGGTGACCATGAGGGTGGCCTCGGCCAGGCCGTAGCACGGGTAGAGGGCCTCGCGGCGCAGTCCGGCCGGGGCGAAGGTCTCCGCGAACCGCCGGAGTGTGGCGGCGCGTACCGGTTCCGCACCGTTGAAGGCGACCTTCCACGCGCTCAGGTCGAGGCTGTCGACGAGATCGGCGGTGGCGTGCTTCAGGCACAACTCGTAGGCGAAGTTGGGGCCTCCGCTGGTGTGCGGGCGGTAGCGGCTGATGGCGGTGAGCCAGCGCTCCGGACGCTGCAGGAAGTGCAGCGGCGAGAACAGGGTGGCCGTGGCACCGAGGTACAGCGTGTTCAGGATCGGGAGGATGAGACCCATGTCGTGGTAGGCGGGCAGCCAGCTCACGAACAGCTCGTGATCGTGCTCCGCGAGCGCGTCCGGAGTGTGGCCCATCCGCTCGGTGATGATCCGCTCGTTGTCCAGCAGATTGGCGTGGGTGATCACAACACCGCGCGGGGCGACGGTGGAGCCCGAGGTGTACTGGAGCAGGGCGACCGAGTCGCCGGTCAGGCCGGGTTCGCGCCAGGAGCCGGCCGCCTCGTCGGGGATGTCGTCGGTGGCGACGCCGATGACCGTGTCCAGTTCCGGCAGGGTCTCCTTCCACGTCTCCAGGGCGCCGATCACGTCGCGGGTGCCGAGGATCACCCCGGCGTCGGCGTCGGCGATCAGCCGCTTCATGCGGATCAGCGCACGGTGGTTCTGCGACCGTCCCTGCGGGAGGACGCCCGGCACGGCGACCACGTCGGCGGCCAGGCAGCCCAGGAATGCGGAGACGAAGTCGAGACCGGCGGGGAAGAGCAGCAGGGCGCGGGAGCCGGCCAGTCCGCGCTCCTGGAGCCAGGCGGCCACGGCCAGGGAGCGGTGGGCCAGTCGCCCGTACGAGATCTCCTGGGTCTCCGCGTCGCTGTCGCCGGTCACGAGGTACCGGTAGGCGGTGCGGTCGGGCTGCTGCGACGCGTGTGCGGTCAGTAGGTCGACCAGTGAACGAGCCATGTGTGGAATCCCACCTGTCCTAGTCTGTCCTGGTCGGCGAGCGGGGAAGCGTTTCGGAGCAGGGCGTGCGATCGGCACTCACCACCGGCTCGTCGTCGGTCCCGTCACCAGGTGACCGGCAGGCTCTGCGGGCTGCGGGTCAGCAGGCCGCGGCGCCAGTCGATGTCCTGCGGGGACACGGCCAGCCGCATGCCGGGCAGCCGCCTGGGCAGCCGGTGCAGGGCCAGCTCCATCTCCAGCCTCGCCAGCCAGGAGCCCAGGCAGTAGTGCGGGCCCGCGCCGAAGGCCAGATGCGGGGTGTCCGCGGAGGTGAAGGGGTCGGTACGCCAGTCGTCGGGGTAGACGTCCGGGTCGATGTTGGCCATCATCGTGTCCGCCGCGACCAGGCTCCCCGCCTCGATCAGCACACCGCCGACCTCCACGTCCTCCACCGCACGCCGCATGAAGCCCGGCAGGACGTCCCGGTCGCTGATCGGGATTCCGCGCAGCAACTGGTCGGCCGCCGCCGGGGCCAGGCTCTCGTCCTTGCCCAGCGCGTCCCAGGTGTCGCGGCCGTCGGTGAGCAGATAGACGAAGGTGTTGCCGAAGGCGGTCGTCGTGACCTCGTGCCCGGCGATCACCAGCAGGATGGTCAGCGAGACGATCTTCTGCTCCGTCAACTCGCCGTCCTCGTCGGCGGCTTGGATCAGGGAGCTGACCAGGTCGTCGCCGGGTTCGGCGCGGCGCTGGGCCACCAGGCCGGCACCGAAGGCGACGAAGTCGTCCATCGCCTCCTGGACTTCCTCGGAGGGGAACGCCGTGGTGGCGAAGGCACGGTCGCCCCAGTAGAGCAGGCGGTCGCGGTCGAGGTCGTCGAGGTCCATCAGACGGCTGAGCACCGCGATGGGCAGTGAGCGGACGAAGCCGGCGACGAGGTCGGCCGGTTGGGGTTCCGCGGCGAGCTGGTCGATCAGGTCGTCCACCACCGAGGAGACCCAGGGACGCCAGCGGGCGATGGCGCGAGGCGTGAACGCACGGCTCACCAGGCCGCGCAGCCGCCGGTGCTCCAGCCCGTCGAGACTGGGGAGGATATCGGGGTTGTCCATCAGATTCGGGTACGGGGTGAGAGCGGGCGCGTCGGGAGAGAAGAGATGGGCCTTGTTCAACCGCCGGTCGGTGAGCACCTGCCGGACGTCCGCGTGGCGCTGGACCACCCACACCGGGGCCCCGGTACGCAACTCGCTGAGGAAGGGCGGCCCGAGTGGCTCACTGGCACGTAAGCAGTGCATCGGGGCCAGTGACTCGCGGGGTATGGCGTCGCTGTTCTCGAGGGACACAATTCCTCCGGTAATCGGCCGCGCCACGTCGGCGGGGAAACCCTTAAGGAGCGCCTGAGAGGGTGCTGGAATCAGTGGGATGAAGTGGGTACGTGCAGGGGGAATCGGCCATCGTGAATGCCGATCGGGTGCGGGATCCAGCCACCGGCCGGGGGGCCGTCCTGTAACGAACCATAGGCCAGAGGGTGTTGGCCGCGGTAGCGCGAAAAACAGAACGCCGCCATCCGTAAGGCGAATGCTCGCAGGTCAGTCCTTCTGCCCCCCGTCGGAAAACGCGCACTCGGCGTGAGATTCATGACACCGGGCGCCGCCTGTTGTTCATGGTCCTGGGCGCGGCGGGTTCGGCACTACCGCCCGGCGAGTTCCGGGCTATCTGGCGGCGAGTTCCGGGCTGACGCCACGAACCGTCGGGATCGCGGGCGGTGCCGGTCGGCCTGGCACCGCGCTCACGCAGGGCGGGAGTTGCGCCCGCTCCTGCGCGTCGAGGAACGCTCTGACGACAGCGTCGCCCGCGCGCCGTCGCGGCCAGAACAGGGCGACGTCCCGCCGAGCGGTGGGAGAGTCGATGGTGCGGACGGCCAGCCCCTCCGCGGTGGCGGTCTGCAGCGCGAGGCGGTTGATGACGCCGATGCCGAAGGCGGAGCGGACCAGAGCGACGAGGGTCGCCGGCTGGTCGGTCAGATAGGCGATATCGGCTCTCTTGACGGCGTCGCCAAGAGTGTTGCGGAGGTCGAACCCGCCGCCCTCCTCCTCGCCGCCGCCCGGCATCCCGATCAGTGGCAGGTTCCTGAGGTCGGAGATGCCGACCGTGGCCCGCCGGGCGAGCGGGGCGTCCTCGCGCATCACGGCGACGACGTCCTCACGCCAGATCGTCCGGTGGCACAGCCTGGCGCCGCGCATGTGGGGCAGCATCGGCAGGAACGCGAGATCGATGGTTCCGCTCGCGAGCATCGTCTCCAGCGTTGACGCGGTGCCCTCGCGGAGCTCGATCGTGATGCCGGGGTGATGCGACGTCAGCTCCCGTAGCACGGACGGGAGGTACGTCGAGCTGACGCAGGGGTAGCTGCCGATACTCACGTGCGCGACGACGTCGTCGAGGGTGCTGCGGGCCGACTCGACGCCGCGCTGGAGCTCCAGCAGGGCGTTCACGGCGTAGCCGCGGAACCGCTCGCCCGCCCCGGTCGTGCGGATCGGTCGCGCCTTGCGGTCGAAGAGGGTCACCCCGAGCGCGCGTTCCAGCGCCGCGATATGGGCGCTCACCCGTGACTGCGACAGGGACAGTACGGTCGTCGCGGCGCCGAAGCCGCCCTGGTCCGCCACCGCGAGGAAGCTGCGCAGCCAGGGCGTCTGGAGCAGGGCGGCGTCCCGGAGCTCGCGCGCGGTCAGCTCCGTCGCGTCGAGGTCGGCTGCGGATGTCCCCGAGCCGGAGAGGGGGCGCTCCCCCGGGAACGGCGGGCCGCTCATCGCTCAGCCAGTCCCTCGTGCGTCGGCGAGCAAGGCAGGCGCGGCGGCGAGGAGTTGACCGGTCCCGTCCACCAGCCCGGTAATAACGGACCCGAGCGGACGGTACGGCGGTGTCGGGACCGCGGATCCGGGCTGGACAGTCCGCGATCGGGCACTCCCGCCTCGCGGGGGGCTTGGACAACGGCTGCGCTCATGTGACTGCTCCTAGGTCATGGGCATCCGGACTTCTGCTGCCGCAGGCCCGATGCGCCTTGCTGGGCACGTGGTGAATCCGTTGTTGCCTTGCGAAACCGTCGCGGACCGCTGCCGTCCACCGGCGTTCCGGCGTGATATCGCCTCGCTGCCCCACTGCCGGTGTGATGGTCAGCTGGTCACGTGACTGTCGCCATGAACACGTTTACGGATGCGGCGTTTACGAGGGAGATCCGCCCACCGCGAAGGCTGCCGGTGGCACCAAGGTGGCGAAACGTCGTTGAAACACGAAATTCTCCTCACAGGAATGCCCGGCCGCCGCGCTGAACATCCGTGGGGAGCAACAGGACGGCTTCGGCAACCCCGGAGTGACCCGGGCCCTCGAAAGACCCACGGCCTGCGGGCGGCGGGGCGGATGGAGCGCGCGTTCCGACACTGCGCGTCCGACATCCGTGCGGGGTCTGCTGCAAGAGATCGCGTGTGCGCTCGGATATCCCGCCCCCATGTGTACTGGCAGCACTTCGCGAGGTCAAATATTCCAACAGCATTGGACATTAACGCCCGGAATTACGACCTGTCAATGGCGCCATTACCGATCTACACAAGCGGACGGCACCCTTTGATCACCCTTTGATGCCCTAACCGCGAACTTTCGTGACGGTCCGCCGATTTGTCCGTAGGCGTTTCCCCGTCGGGGCGGACGGGACCCTGGCGGGTGCGCTCGCCGCGCTCGAGTACGTCCATGACCGCGGTGACAGCGGCGGCCAAGCCCGTTTCCGTGTGAAGATCGCGGGGTGAACGACATACGCTTTCGGCTCGCCGCCGACGCCGATCTGGCCGCTCTCGTCCGACTGCGTGACGATGCCGCTCGCTGGATGCTCACACGGGGCATCACCGGCCAGTGGCGGCCCGGCGAGCTGGACGAGGAGCACTTCCGCCGGATCATGACGATCGGGGAGGTGTGGCTGGCGGAGACCGACGCCCGGTTGGTCGGGGCCTGGGAGCTGTGGTGGGAGGACGAGGACGCCTGGGGGACCCAGCCGCCCGTGGCCGGTTACGTCCACCGCCTCATGGTCGACCGGAGCGGTGCGGCGCCGGGGACGGGGCGCCTGCTGCTGCAGGCCGCCGAGCGCCGGGTGGCCGAAGCGGGCCGGGCGTTGGTGCGCCTGGACTGCGTGGCCGGCAACGCCCGGCTGAACGCGTACTACCTGAACGCCGGTTACCAGGCCGTCGGCCACAAGGCAGGCAAGCCCCAACCGGCCGGTCCGCCCAAGTCGTTCACCCTTCTGGAGAAGCCCGTGCCCGCGCACGTCGGTGAGCGCCGCCGCGTACGGTGACGGCGCCCGGCGGCGTACGGAAGGTCAGCGGTCGCCGAGCAGCGCCGGAAGCTGGCGCATGTCGTGGAAGACGGTCGTGCCCGGGCCTTCGAGGTGTTCGGCCAGGGTGAGCCCACCGGCGTAGCCGAAGGCGCGCATGCCCGCGGCGCGGGCGGCCAGCACACCGGGACGGCTGTCCTCGATCACGGCGCAGGCCGAGGGGTCGACGCCCATGTGCTGGGCGGCGTGCAGGAAGAGATCGGGAGCGGGCTTACCGCGGGCGACTTCGGTGGCGCTGAAGATCCGGCCCTCGAAGCGCCCGTACAACCCCGTGCGGCCCAGTGTGTGCCGCATCTTCTCGTGCGAGCCGCTGGAGGCCACGCAGGTCGGCAGGGTGAGGGCGTCCAGTGCCTCAGCTATGCCGTCGACGGGGACGAGCTCGGAGTCCACGGCCTCGCGGTGGAGCTCCTCGAACCGCTTCGACCAGAGCGCGGCGGTCTCCTCCCCCAGCCGATCGACGACCTGCTGGTGGTTGTCGGCGTGCGAGCGCCCGACGAACCGGGCCATCGCCTCCTGCGCGGTGAGCGGCCACCCGAACGCCGCGCCGAGGGTCACCAGGACGCGCACCGCGATGCGTTCGCTGTCGACCAGCACCCCGTCGCAATCGAATATCACCAGCTCAAACGGTTTGATCATCCCGGCAGCATACGGCCCTCGGTCAGTCGCCCGTCATCAGCTGGTGATCGAGGTGGGCGAGGAGGAGGTTGGGACGGGTCCTGGTGGCGTAGGCGGCGCTGTTGACGTAGAGGGTGCGGCCCCTGACGGCGAGCGAGCTGGGGTTGGAGAGGCCGTCGGCGGCGGTGAGGACGGGGGTGGCGGTGCCGTCGGCGGGGTCGATGAGGACGACCTCGTTCTGGGGGTTGAGGGTGGCGAGGAGGGGCGCCGAGCGCTGCGGTCCGGTGAAGGCGATGTCGTCGATTCCCGGGAGGCCGCGGGCGATCACTGTCGCGGGGCCCGCGCTGCCGTCGCGGAGGACGGGGATGCGCAGCACCGTGCCCCGCTCGGTGTCGGTGACCCAGACCGCGCCGTCGTGGACCTTGAGTCCGTTGGCGCCGAGCCCGCCGTCGGGGGCGAGTTCCGGTCCCTGGGCCCAGGTCGTGACGGTGCCGTCGGAGACGTCGACGCGGGAGACGGTGCCGAGCAGCGAATCGGTGACGTAGAGGTGGCGTTCGTGCTCGTCGAAGGCGATCCCGTTGGGGAAGCCGTCCGCGGGGAGCGCGGCCACGCGCGTGAGGGCGCCACCGGGGGTGAGCCGCCAGATGCCCTGCTGGTCGGCGCTGCCCGTGCACAGCACCGTGTAGAGGTCGCCGCGGTGGTCGCGGGCGATGCCCATGGCCACGGCGTGTGCGTGCGGGTAGGAGCACTCGGTGGTGGGCGACGAGGGTAGCCGGACCAGCGGCTGTACGGCTCCGCCGCGCGTGATGCGGACGATCGCGGCCGCGAAGGCGAGGCTCTCGTCGGCGGCGCCGTCCGGTTCGAGGGCGATGTTCTCGGGCGTTTGCCCTCCGGCGAAGTCGAAGTCCACGAGTACGTGCGGGTGGCTGACCGGGGGTTCGGCGGCGCCGGCCGGTGCGGCCGCCCCGGCGACGAGGCCGAGACCGGTGAGGCCGGCGAGGGTGGCGAGGGCGAGGCGGTGACGGGTGGACACGGTGAAGTCTCCGTTCGTGGTGCGTGCGGCCGCTGTGCGAGCGCAGGCGGCGATCTCGGGTTCAGTGTGGTTTCGGGGCGCGCCGGGTGTCCAAGATCGGTTCGGTTCCCCGGGGATACCCTCCGGGTATGGCGATCGATCTCCGGCTCATGCGGTACGTGGTGGCCGTGGCGGAAGAGGGCGGGTTCCAGCGGGCGGCCGAGCGGCTCGTGATGGCGCAGCCGCCGTTGAGCCGTCAGATACGTGAGCTGGAACGCACGTTGGGCGTGACGCTCTTCGAACGGCGGCCTGTCGTGCGGCCGACGGAGGCGGGCCGGGTCTTCGTGGAGTCCGCCCGGGCGATCCTCGCCGACTCGGACCGCCTGATCGAGCGCACCGTACTGGCGGGGCGGGGGGAACTGGGCACCGTCCGCGTCGGCTACATCTATTCCGCCGTCTTCGAGACGCTGCCGCGCCTGGTGGCCGCGATGGGCGAGGCCCATCCCGGGGTGACCGTGGACGTCAGCGAGGGCTGGTCTCCCGAACTCGACGCGGCGCTGCTGGCCGACACCTGTGACATCGCGCTGTCACGCGACCTCCCGCAGCGTCCGGAGTACCGCAGTGAGCCCCTGCGGCGCGAACGCCTCGTCGCCGTCGTCGCGGACGGACACCCGTTGGCCCGGCAAGGCCGCGCCGGGCTGAGGGAGTTCGCGGGCCAGCGCTTCTGCCACCCGCCGCGCCGACTCGCCCCGGACCGGTACGACTTCATGGCGGCCGCCCTCGAACGCACTGGGGAGACCTTCACGTTCTGGGAGAACCCCATCCACGGACTGGGCCATCTCGATCTCCAGGACGGGCGCAGCTTCGCCCTCGTGTCGGGCAGCGCGGCCGGCCGGGTGCCGCTCGGAACGACGACCGTCGCCCTCACCGACGACCTCCCGCCACTGGACCTGCGCATGGTGTGGAAGCGGGACAACACCTCACCCGCACTCGGTCTCCTGATCAGCACGGCACGCGAAGTCGCCCGCCGCGAGGGCTGGGTCGCGGGTGTCTGAGGTCAGGCCCGGCTCCACCCCGCTGGGCTCCGGGCGGAGCGACGGGGAGTCGAGGCTGCCGGGCTACTTGATGCGGTCGAGGAAGCCGAGCACCCGAGAGGTGGTTCGCGTCGCGGCCTGCTCTTCGTACGACGGCAAGCTGCTGTCGGTGAACAGGTGCCTGTCGCCCGGGTAGAGGAACAACTCGGCGTCCTGCGCCGTCTCGACGAGAGCGCGGGCCGCGTCCACATCGCCCTCTGCGGCGAAGAACGGATCCGCGTCCATGCCGTGGATCTGGACCGGGACGCCCTGGGGCCAGGCACCACCGAACTCCGACACCGGGACGCATGCCTCGATCAGCACCGCGGCCTTTGCGCCGGGGCGGGTCTGGGCCAGCTTCTGCGCCGGCAGGACGCCGAGCGAGAACCCGAGGTAGACGAGTTCCGCGGGCAGCTTTTCGGCGGCGGCGGTTCCGCGTGCGACGAACGTGCCGAACCCGATCTTCTCGGCGTAGCCGATGCCCTCCTCCAGGCTGTCGAACACCTGCCCCTCGAAGAGGTCCGGGACGTGGACGGTGTGTCCGGCCTCTCGCAACCGCTCGGCGAACTCGCGGACGCCGGCAGTCAGCCCGTGCCCGTGGTGGAAAACCAGTACCTCAGCCATGTCGCTCCCTTCGTGCTCCGGGCCCGGGCGGCACCGCGGCACGAGTATGTCCGCCGGCACTGACAGTCCGGGACCGCCGCCGCGTTTGCGCGTGTCAGGCCGGGCCGACGTGGGCGGCGATGACGCGCCAGCCGTGCGCGGCGGTGTGGACCCAGGTACGCGTATAGCGCACGCGCGCCGCGAACTCCTGCTCGTCCACCGTGCCGGAGACCGTCCCGAGGAACCAGGTGACGCCGGTCGTATCCACGACCAGGGCCGCGAGGTCCTCCTCCACCACACCGCTCATGCGCTGGCGGCCGCTGCGGTGGGCCTCCAGGTCGTCGCCCTTCCCCTGGAGACTCCCGTCGGGGCCTGTGAAGACCAGGCGGTCGTCCAGCAGTAGGTCGAGGGCTTCGACATCGGAGGCGAGCTGCGCGGCCTGAAGACGGCGCTCGGCGGCGAGCAGTCCGGACGTCAACTGATCATCCATACGGTCGGTGCCCATGCCCGCCACCGTATCCGACCCGCTCCGGCCCTGACGGCCAACAGCGCCACCAGGCACCGGACTTCACCGACCGCGAACATGGACCCAGGCCGCTGCCCGGGCCACGGGTCCACCGAAGCCAGCGCACGGAGTGGGTTGACCAGGGACTGCGGCTCACCTCCGGCCGAGTCGTCGCACCCACTGGCTAGGCTGAGGGGGGGGGACGAACGGGGGGCGGCTCAGATGATGATCGCGCAGTGGATACCGGGCAACGGACAGCACACCGGCCCGATCACGGCCGGGCCGGCCGTAGCCCTGCTCGGGGCCGGTGGGGTGTTCGTCCTGGTAGCCGCCGTGGCGGCCGCGCTGTCGCGGCGGGAGCCCGATTCCGGACGCGTGGCAGGCTGGCTGTTCGGGGTCGGGCTGACAATGAGTGCGCTGGGCGGGCTGGGGTTGCTGCTCCGTCACTCCGAGATCAAGCAGGCGAGCGACGGGCTGCACTCGGCCGGCGAGCAGGTGATCGCAGCGGCACTCGACTCGGCCCGCGATTGCGCCTCCGCGCCGCCAGAACCGACCATCGTCTACCCCAGCGGGCTGGTGCCCGGCGGCGCGGCGACGTACGCCCCGCCGCCGTTCAGCACTTCGCCGCGCGACGCGCTCCTGGACTCGACGGTGATGACCTCCCTGGGCTTGTACCGGACGCAAGAGGGGCCGTCCTTCGACACGAACGGTCATGTGACCGTGACCGACCCGAACAGCGGGAAGCAGGTCTGCGCCACCGTCCCGGACACCCCGCAGGGCACGGGCACTGTCGTCGACGGCCCCTGCGAGGGCTAGGCCCGCGCCGAATCGCCGCGCCCATGAGCCCGGATCCCGCGCACGGCCCGGCCGTCCGCGACGGGACTAGCGCGTGCCGTCCGCCGGCAGCCGCTCCGGCAGGTCGAGCCGTGCGAACCGGTCGGCGTGGAAGGTGACGATCTCGGTGATCTCGCCGCCGGTGACGCGCAGGACGTCGATCGTCAGCGGCAGGTACGCGGACTCCTCCTCGCGCCAGAGGTAGAAGGCGACCGCGGGCTGCCGGTTCACGCGGGTGCCGACCGCGCGCAGGCCCTTCATGCCCTCGAAGCCGCTCTCGACCCAGTCGCGCACCACCGCGTCGCGGCCGACGTACAGACCCGGCGTGGGCGGCATCGAGCACCGCACGTCGTCGCGCAGCATCGAGGCGAGCGCCGGGATGTCCGTGGCCACGCAGGCGTCGGTATAGCGGCGCACCAGATCCCGCGTCCCGGCGTCCTGTTCGCCGCCGGACCAGTCCTGCCGCTCGGACGGCAAGTGCTCCCGCATGCCGGCCCGGGCCCGTTGCAGCGCGCTGTTCACGGAGTTGACGGAGTCCCCGAGGAGGTCCGCGACGTCCTTCGCGGGCCAGCCGAGCACGTCCCGCAGGATCAGCACCGCCCGCGGGCGCGGCGCGAGGTGCTGGACCGCGACCACGTACGCCAGCTCGATCGTCTCCCGCGCGACGGCGGCGCTCTCCGGCTCGTCCGCACCGCCCGCGGCCAGCTCGTCGAGCAGCAGATCCGGGTAGGGCTGCAACCACAGCACCTCGCCGCCGGTCGCGGGCTCCGGGCGGCTCTTCCCCAGCAGGTCCAGGCAGGCGTTGGTGGCGATCCGGTACAGCCACGCCCGAAACGTCGACCGCCCCTCGAAGGTCTCCCTCCCCCGCCAGGCACGCAGAAACGTCTCCTGCACCGCGTCCTCGGCGTCCTCGAACGACCCCAGCATCCGGTAGCAGTGCACATGCAGCTCCCGCCGGTGCCGCTCGGCCATCTGCGAGAACGCCGACTCGTCGACGTCACCCAGCCCGCCCGCGCCCAGCTCCTCCAGCCACGTGTCCGCGTCCATCACGTCATCCCTCCGCCTGCGTCGTGCCCCGTCATACATGTGACGGCCACGGCGCCGAAAACTCATCACCACGGGCGGTCGGCGCGGTGGACCTGTCCCCATCCTCGGCGGGCCGGGGAGACCGACCTGTCAGTGACGCGCACTAGGGTGCCCGCCATGGTCTCCGACGCGGCGATGCGCGACACCGTGGACCGGCTCGTGGCAGCTCTCGGTGGGGAGGTGGACGCCGGTGAACTGCGCGCTGCCTTCGCGCCCCGGCTCACCGCGCTCGGCGACCTGGCCAAGGTGATCGCCGCCGATCCACGGCTGACCGGCTTCGCCGACCACCAGCGGCACGTCGTCAGCTTCCGCCGCCGCGGTCCCTCGGCGGCTCGGGCGGTGGTCCGGGCGGGCGATCACGTGTGGGAGCTGGACGTCGCCGTGGAGGAGCAGCCGCCGCACCGTATCCGCAGTTTCACGCCGCGCCGGGCCGCGGCCGGTGCGCTGCCCTGGGACCAGGTAGCCGACCGCCTGCGCGCCCTCGACCACTGGGAGTCCGATCTGCCCGGCGCCGTGGCTGCACGCGTGCGCCATCGGTTGCGGCAGGCGGTGGACACCGGCCGGGCCGTCGGCCTGGCATGTGCGATCAATGTGTCGGGAGCCACCGCGCACCGCGAGTTCTTCGGTACGGGCGACCTGCGCACGTACCGACCGCTGGACGGCTCCTCGGTGTTCCGCGTCGGATCCGTCACCAAGACGGTCACCGGCCTGGCCGTCCTCCGGCTCGCGGAGGCCCGCGTGATCGATCTGCGGGCGCCGCTGGCGCACTACCTGACGGTTCCCGAGCTGGTCCCCGCCGACCCCGGCGACCGTCCGCCGACCGTTGCCGAGGTGCTGCTGCACCGCGCCGGTCTGACCAAGGACCTCGCCATGCGCCGTAGCGCGCTGCGGCAGGCCGGGTCACTGGCCGAGGCTGCCCCGCGGATCACCCTGGCCTGGGCGCCCGGTTCCCGCCCGGCGTACTCCAACGTCGGCTACGAGCTGCTCGGCCTGCTGGTCGAGCGGTGCACGGGTGAGGCGTTCGCCGACTACGCCTCCCGCGAGGTCCTCGCCCGCAACGAGCTGCACGGCGTCACGCTGCCCACACCCACGGCGACGGTGACGGCGACGGTCACCGGGCACGAACTGGTCGCCGACCGGCTCGCGCCCGTCGCGCGGACCGTGGAGCCGCACCGCGCGGCGGGCGGCATGACGGCCGATCTGGCCGGCGCGGTCGCGCTCGCCGACGTACTCGCGCGGGCAACCGGCCCGCTCGGCGCTTTGTCGGCCCATGCCTCCCCAGCCGGGCCGGGCAGACGGTTCGTCCCGGGAGCCACGCTGCTGGACCGGCCCGAGGGCACCCACGTCTGGCGCGGCGGCAGCACCCGCGGCTTCACCGCCGAGCTCCTGGCCGCCGCCGGCGGCACCGTCTCGGTCGCCCTGCTCGCCGCCACCAGCCCGGCGGAGGGCCTGCGGGAGGCGGCGGCTGACGTGCTGCGGGAGGTCCGGACCGGCTGATGACCGTACGGCCTCAGGACCCGTCCTGCGGGGTCGGGTCCCCTTCGCTCGAAGCGACATACGTAGTGCCGTACGTGGACTCCCTGATGCAGGGAGGCCGGGTTGTTCGCGAAGGTCGGCACTGTCCGATCACCCGGGTGACGTGCGGGCGGTGCCGGATCCGGGTCTGGGCGAGAGGGGGGACGGATGCGGGGCGGAGGGGCGACCTTCGGTGTGGCGTCGCTGAACGTGTGCTGTGGGCTGGCGAATTCGCTGCCGCCGGTGCGGGAGCGGGCGCGGGAGTTCTGTCGGCGCCTTGAAGAGGCGGACGTGGACATCGTGAACTTCCAGGAGGTCTGGACGCCTGGGCTGTTGGCCTTCCTCCGAACCCAGTTGCCGTCGTTCTCCTTCGTGGCCCGCGGGTCGGGCGTGCTCGGGCAACCGGCGGGCGGTCTGGTGTCGTTCTCGCGGCTGCCGCTGCGGTCGCCCGAATACGTGTCGTTCCGGGGTACGCGGCCACCTGGCGGGAGCCCGTTCTTCCGCGCGGCCAGGGCCGCGGACGCCTGCCTGCAAGGCGTGCTGGTCTTCGAGTTGCCGGCGTTCCGCACCGTGGTGGGGAACGTGCACTTGACCGCGAACAGGGACGGGAAGTGGTCGGCGGGCAACCGGTACGAAGCCTTTCAGGCGCAGCAGGTGAGGCGGGTCCATGACGTCCTGGACCGGTCGGGCCGCTGGGACACGGCCATGATGATCGTCTGCGGTGACTTCAACCTCCCCAGCGAATGCGGTCTTTATGACGCCGTGGTGGGCGGAGGTGTGTGGCACGATCCGTTCGCCGGGGCCGACACGCCGACCTTCCACGCCGACCTGCTGCCCGCAGGCGCGCGAGCGCATCGCGTCGACTACGCGCTCGTCGACGCCGACCCCGCTCACCACCCGGTCCCGGAAACCGATCTCCTGTTCACCGAGCCCGTTCAGCTGCCCTCCGGGCGGACCGCCTACCTCTCCGATCATGTGTCGCAAGTCATTCGTCTCCCCGTGCCCGCCCCGCCGGACTACACGCAGCTGAACGACGCCAAAGCCTCCGCTCGGCTGTCCCTGTGGCCGCCGTACCACCTCGATCACGAAGCGGGCCCGTACGGCACGTACCCGTCGACGCCACGCTGCGCGCGCCGGTCCCCCGGCCGGTACACGCCGGTCACCGCACACGTCGGCCCGGCCGGGACAGGCAAGACGCTCCGGGCGCTCTACGACTCGCGGCCGACCTGCCTGGGGCGGGAGGGAGTCACCTCGGGCGAGGTCTACTGGATCAACGCCCGCGACGAGGAGTCCCTGGCGACCGGCCTCACCCACATGGCCGTGCAAACGGGCGCCACGGCACGGCAGTTGCAGGCCGCCCGCGACGGAAGGAAGCCGATCGCGGACCTGGCCGTCGCCGCCCTCGACAAGCGGGGCTCGCGCGGCGAACGCTTCCTCGTCCTCGACGGTCTGGACGACCCCGCACTGCTCGCCCGGGCGCAATCCCCCACCGGGATCCTTCGCAGTGGCGTGCCACGCAGCCGCTCCAGCCACATCATCGTGACCTCCCGCATCAGCGATCCCAGGGCCTGGGGACCATGGATCAGGCGGGTGCCGGCCGACACGTAGCTCCGGCACCGCTCACCTCGGGGCAGGGTCAAGTGCCGTGAGCGCTCGTGGACTTCGGATCGTGAAGTAGGCCAGCGCGGCCGTGACCGCCACACTCGCCGCGGCGACCACGGCGCCGCGAAGGGACCAGGTCACGACGGGTCCGGCAACCGCTGCGCCCAGGGCGAATCCGGTGGTCTTCAAGCTGGCGCCTGTGGTGAAGATCTGGCCTCGCAGGTGGTCCGGGGCTTCCCGGTGGCGGATGGCGAACAAGGCGGCCAGTTGGGGCCCTTCGCCGATCCCCGCCACGAGTCCGGCCGCGATGAGCGCGACGGGTGATCCCACGGTGACCAGGGCCAGGGCAGCAGCCTGGACGAGGGCACTGGCCCAGATGATGGTGTCGGGGGCGACCGCACGCGGAAATCGGGCGAGTACGGCCTCGGCCGCCAGGGCGGAGACCGCCGCGCAGGAAAGCAGCACCGCACCGCGGCCGGGTGAGCCCAGGACACGTTCGCCCAGAAGCGGGATGCACGCCGTCAGCATGCCCTGGGCGATGCAGGAGACGACGGAGGTGAGGGTCGCCCGGGCCAGTGAGGGGCGTCCGACGATGATCCGTATCCCGGCGTCGAGGTCGCTGATCACCGAGGCCGTCCGGGCGCCCCGCGTCCGGGCGGGCCGGGCGGGCCGGGCGGGCCGGGCGGGCCGGGCGGGCCGGGCGGGCAGCATCCAGGCGGCAGGCAGCGCCACGGCGATCAGCGCCACGGAGACCACCACGGCCGACGAGGCTCCCAGCGCCTCCGCCACGCCGCCCGCGAGAGCCGGACCGGCCAGACTGGCCACGCTGAAGGTCATGGCATCGAGCGCGTTCGCCCGCGGCAGGTGGTCGCCGGGCACCACACGGGGCAACTGGGCCGTCCACCCGCCCGACAGGGCGGGCCCCAGCAGCCCCGTCACCACGGCGATCACGAGAATGACCGCGAACGGCAACCGGCCGAGCCCCACGAGGACCGCCCCCAGCCCCGCCGCGTACATGATGAGGGCCCAGGCCAGCAGGCGTCCCGGCCGTCCTGCTCTGTCGAGGAGTGCCCCGAGCAGCGGCCCGCCCACGGCGGCGGAGATCGTGATGCCCGCAAGCAGCGACGACGCCTCGACCGTCGATCCGGCCACGGCGAATCCCGCCAGCATCAGCGCCGGTCCTGACATCTCGTCACCGGCACGGGCTGCCACGGCTCCGGCGAGATACCAGCGGAGTGAGTAACGTCTTCTCATCGGCAAGACGTTACGGAGGTAACTCAAAACTCAGCAAGATGCGTTACATTTCACAGATGCTCCCCCGCAGCGACGACTGGTCCACCCGGCACTCCGTCCTCACCACGGCCCGGCGGACCGCTGCCCTGATCAACGCACTCACCGACGACCGCCCCGACCCCGCCGCGGTCGCCGACGTACTCCGCGACTACGGCGAGGCCGACCCCATCGACCTCACCACCCGCGATGTCGCCCGGATGCGCGCTGCCGCCGCACTGCTGCGGCACGTCTTCGCCGCCGCACACACCGACGACGCCGCGGCCGCCCTCAACCGCCTCCTGCGAGACCACACCGGACAGCTCCGTCTGACCTCGCACGGCGGCAGCACCCTCTGGCATCCCCACCTCGACCACGACGACAACGCCCCCTGGGACGCATGGCTCCTCGCCTCGTCCTGCATGGCCCTGACCGTCCTCCTCTGGGACCACCAACGCCCGCCCGGCAGAATCTGCGCATCGCCCAGCTGCGACAACGTCTTCATCACCCAGGGCAGCGGTCCCGAACGCCGCTACTGCTCCCGCCGATGCGCGACCCGCGAACGCGTCGCGGCCCACCGGCGCGCCCACTCCCCCGGGCAACCGGGTACCCGGCCGGCTTCTTCGGCGGGTCCCTCGACGAGTACCGACCCCGCGCAGCCACGGGGGCCTAGGATCGGGCCATGAGCAGGACCGACCAGGCCAGTCGGGTGATCGCGGCGCCACCGGCGGCTGTCTACGGCGCCCTCCTGGACCGGGAGTCGCTCGAGGCATGGCTCCCGCCGGACGGCATGCGGGGGCGGGTGGAGCGGTGGGATCCCCGTCCGGGCGGCGGATTCCGGATGGTCCTCACCTACATCGACCCCACCGACAGCCCCGGCAAGACCTCGGACGCCACGGATGTCGTCGACGTCGGATTCGCCGAACTGACGCCGCCGGAACGCGTGGTGCAGCAGGCAGTGTTCGAGGCCGACGACCCGTCGTACGCGGGCACCATGACGATGACCTGGCACCTCGCCGCCACCCCGGACGGAACCGCGGTGACCGTCACCGCCACGGATGTGCCGCCCGGCATCGACCAGGCCGCCCACGAAGCCGGGATCGCCTCCTCACTGGCCAACCTGGCGTCCTACCTCGAAGCGGCCGACTGACCCACCCTTCCCGGGGCCGGACTCAAGGAACGAGGTGACCCGCGGCGCGGAACAGCTCGTACCACTCGGCTCGGGTGAGGGGAAGCTCGGAGCCCCGGGCGGCGCCCGCGACGCGCTCGGGGTTGGTAGTGCCGAGCACGACCTGCATCCGCGCGGGGTGCCGGGTGATCCAGGCCGTGGCGATCGCGATGGCGGGGACGTCGTACCTGTCCGCGAGGCGGTCGATGACCGCGTTGAGCTCGGGGTAGTCCGGCGAGCCGAGGAAGACACCGGTGAAGAAGCCTGCCTGGAACGGAGACCACGCCTGGATGGTGATGTCGTTCAGACGGCAGTAGTCCACGATCCCTCCGCCGTCGAGAGTGGCCGCCTGCTGCTCCGCGAGCATGTTCGTGGCGACCCCCTGAGCGATGATCGGCGCGTGGGTGATCGAGAGCTGAAGCTGGTTGGCCACGATCGGCTGACGCACATACTTGCGCAGCAGGTCGATCTGGCGCGGAGTGTGGTTGGAGACACCGAACGCGCGCACCTTGCCCGACGACTCGAGCGCGTCGAATGCGCGCGCCACCTCTTCGGGCTCGACGAGCGCATCGGGCCGGTGCAGCAGCAGGATGTCGATGCGGTCCGTCCGCAGTTCCGCGAGTGAGCCCTCGACCGACTCGACGATGTGCTCGTAGGAGAAGTCGTAGTACGGCCCGTCCGTCACGATCCCCGTCTTGGTCTGAATCGTGATCCCGTCCCGCTGCGACGGACTCAGCGCCATCGCCTCAGCGAAGCGCCGTTCACACGCGTGCAGCTCCCCGCCGTAAATGTCCGCGTGGTCAACGAAGTCAATGCCCGCATCCCGCGCGGTACGGACGAGTTCACGGACCTCCTCGTCACTCTTGTCCGCGATACGCATCAGCCCGAGCACGATGTTCGGGGCGACGATGTCGGTGCCGGGCATGGTGGAGGTCTTCACGGCGGGTATCCCTTCAGATGTTCAGGCCTGCACAGTACAAGCCCGAAGCGCGCGGTCCAGGCCGGCCACGGCCGCGGAGATGACCCGGAAGTCGACGCCGCGGCGGTCTCGTGGGACGCGGCCGCTACGATCCCGCCATGTCTGGTAGATCAACTCCACGCAGTCTCGGTGCCATCGCCCTCAGGGGCCTCGCGGCTGCCCTGGAGGCCGCGACCCGGGCGGCCGGGCGGGAGCGCTTCAGGCGCTGAGCACGGCCCCGACTCGGGCGTTCGCCTGAATGGAACTCGATTCGGCCCAGCGGCGAAGGACGGGTGAACAACCCGAACAAGCCCAAGCCTTCCAGGCGTTCGAACGAACGAAAGGAGCCCCGATGGCCGTCGAGTCCCCGGGCGTCCGCACCCGCGAGGAGGATCGCGAGGAGAGCGACGCCCGCGTGATCGCGCGGTCCCGGGATGAGCCAGAGCAGTTCGCCGTGCTCTTCGACCGGTATGCCGACGCCGTGCACCGTTACGTGGCCAGGCGGATCGGTCCCGAGGCGGCGGAGGATCTGATGGCGGAGACGTTCACGACCGCCTTCCAGCGACGCCATACGTACGACCTCACGCGTGCCGACGCCCGCCCATGGCTGTTCGGCATCGCGACCAACCTCGTGAGCCGGCACCGCAGGGCCGAAGCGCGCCGTTTCAAGGCGCTCGCGAAGGTTCCGGAGCCGGTGCCGCACGAGGAGCCGGTCGCGGACCGCGCGGTCGCCCGGGCCGGAGCCACGGGGATGCGCCGGGAGCTGGCGGCAGCGCTCGCCAAGCTGTCGGCCCGGCACCGTGACGTCGTACTGCTGGTGGCCTGGGGCGACCTCGACTACGAGGAAACGGCCCAGGCCCTCGGGGTGCCGATCGGCACCGTCAGATCCCGGCTGAACCGGGCTCGCAGCACGTTACGCGAAGCACTGGGCGGGTCCGATCCTACGGCTTTCCGAGAGGCAGACGCCCATGCGTGACAGTGAAGTACTGCGAGAACTGAGGGAGTACGACGCGGGGGTTCCCCCGCTCGACGCCGTCACCTGGTGGCGGGTACGGACTCGGCTGCTCGCCGCGGTGAACGCGGAGAACGAGCCCGCCCCGGCCGTACGCCACCGCCGCCCCGTCCTGCGCATCGCCCTGACCGGCGCGGTCGCGGCCGCGGTCGCCGCCGGCGTCCTGGTCGCGGAACACGGCAACGACAGCGCCGAGGGGCTGAAGGCGGCACCGCCGTCGGCCACCTCCCCGGCCATGCGGAACGTGAGCGCGCAAACCGTGCTCAACCGAGCGGCCACCTACGCCCGGCAGCACGAGCAGATGGCCAGCCCGAGAAACGACCAGTTCATCTACACCAAGGAGATCATCAAGGAGACCGACGAGAAGACCGGCCGCACCAAGAGCTTCACCGACGAGAACTGGCTGTCGGTGGACGACTCGAAGCCTTCCTGGATCGAGGAGGTGGGGAAGGGCTGGTGGTCACAGCCGCACGCACCGGGCGAGAGTGTGTGGCCGCCGCAGGACTGGGCGACGCTGAAGAAGTTCCCGACCGACCCCAAGCAGCTCATCCTCTCCTTCGGGCCACCCGGAACCGGCGGCGGCACTCCTTCGGCCGGGACCACTCCGCAGCCCGAGGGAACCCCCTGGCGCACAGGCGCGACCGTGCCGCCCAGCGCCGAGGACGAGTCGCTCGGCAGGATCTCCGAGATGGGGTGGCAGATGGTCCACCAGGAACTCGCCGCGCTGCTCAGGCTCCCGGTACTGCCCGACGGTCTGCGCCCTGCGGCGTACGAGGCACTCAGCATGGTCCCGGGGGTGAAGGTGGTGCCGAACAAGAAGGACGCCCAGGGCCGCATCGGCGTGGCCATCGCCTACGACGACAAGTCGCTCGGACAGACGGGCTCCGGCAACTACCTCATCTTCGACCCGCAGACCTACCGATTCCTCGGCTACAGCGACGACAGCTCCTTGGACAGGAGCATTGACTGGACCGTCCAGCTCTCCTCCCTCGAAAGCTGGGCCATCGTCGACAAGGCCAAGCAACGGCCCTAGCAAGAAGATAGCGACAGTAATCCTGAGGGCGGGCGAGGACCGAAAGGTCCGCGGCCGCCCTCAGGCCGTTCCCCGGCCGTCCCCCAGTCCAGCGCCTCGGACCGGGGGCGGGCGGACACCGCGAATTCACTTTCAGGTGCCGATTGTTCAGGTGTTCCGGCCTCCGAAATACCGCGGTGCCGCGTCGATGATTGATGGGCCTTCCACGTTCCGGCGTCGTTCACATTCAGGTCACGGCGAGAGCCGACGCTCGTAAAAGAGACGTTCGGTTCAGTGATGTGCCGCACGCGGCCGACTGTGCGGTACGACACCGGAGGCATCGCATGGCCACGATTCCCTCTTCCTTCAACCGCCGCCATTTCCTCCTTGCCTCCGGTGCCGTCGCCGCGGGGACCGGTGCCGCGTGGTCCCTGCTGTCCGAGGGCGGCCGCAGCAGTGCCGCGCCGCCCGTCGCCGGGCAGGGGCCGGTGGGGTCCGGGCCGGTACGCCGACCGCCGCCGCTGCGTCCGATGGCGCACCGGGCGGCGCCGTACGGGTTGACGACCCTCGATACGGCGGCGCGGCTCAGCGGGCCGACCGGAGGGTACCGGCGGATCGTCCAGGGGCCCGGGTGGCCGGTGGTCGTACGGTCGGAACTCGCCGCAGCGGGCGCCGGGCGGGCCGGGCGCCGTACGCCGCTCGCCTGCTTCGTGCAGTTCACCGACCTGCATGTGGCCGATGTGCAGAGCCCGTTGAGGACGGAGTTCCTGCGAGCGTGGTCGCCCGGTTCGTGGCGGGCACAGGAAGCCCTGACGGTGACGGGTGCGGTCGCGCTCGTGGAGCAGGTCAACGCGCTCGGCGGCGGCCCCCACACCGGGCAGCGGCCCGCCTTCGCCGTCTCGACCGGGGACAACGTCGACAACAACTCGGCGATCGAGCTGGAGTGGTACCTGACGGCCATGAACGGCGGCCGTATCACCCCGAACACCGGTGACCCCACGTCGTACGAGGGCGTGCAGAATTCCGGCCTGCCGTTGTACTGGCAGGCGGACGGCGGCCTGCGTGACCAGGACAAGCTCCGTGGCCTGCCGCGCATCCCCGGATTTCTGGAGGCCGCGATCCGGCCGGTCAACAGCCCGGGCCTGGCCATCCCTTGGTACTCGACACCCGGCAACCACGACGACCACCCCGGCGGATGGCTGGCGCCGCGGGACCCGCTGCTGCACGACGTCGCCACGGGGTCCAGGAAGCTCTTCACGGTCCCGAAGGCCGACGCGGCCGCCCTCGCGCAGGCGCTGAAGACCGACGACGATCCCGGGAGCGGCGTACTCACGGGCATCCTGCGGCGGAACGCGGCGAAGGCGCGTACGGTGACGCCCGATCCGCGGCGGCGGATGTTCACCCCGCACGAGTTCCTGGCGGCGCACCTCGACCCGGCGCACGCCGGGGCGGGCCCGGTCGGCCACGGGTACACCGAGGACAACCTCAACGACGACCGGATGTACTACGCCTTCCCGGTGGCCGACGGCGTGGTCGGCATCAGCATCGACACCACCTACCGCAGCGGCCACTTCGAGGGGTCACTCGGCGAGGACCAACTGCGGTGGCTGGAACGGACGCTGACCGCCCACAGCTCGCTGTCCTACGGCACGGACGGCCGCGCGGTCCGCAACCCCGCGGCCGACGACGCGCACATCCTGGTGTTCAGCCACCACCACAGCCCGAGCATGACCCGACGGCCCGACGCGGCGCGCGCCGACGAGCGGCGTTACGACGGCGACGAGGTCATCGCGCTGCTGAGCCGGTTCCCGAACGTGGTGGCATGGATCAACGGCCACAGCCACGTCAACAAGATCACCCCGCACCACCACCCGACGCCCAGCCGCTCCTTCTGGGAGGTCAACACCGCCTCCCACGTGGACTATCCGCACCACGCCCGGCTGATCGAGCTCACCGACAACCACGACGGCACGCTCTCCCTCTTCACCACCCTCATCGAGTCCTCGGCCCCCTACCGCACCGACGTCACCGACCACTCCTCCGTCGGACTCGCCTCCCTCTACCGGGAGTTGTCCTACAACGCCCCCGGCCTCGCCGCCACCCTCTCCGACGGCGTCCAGGAGGCAAAGGCGGGAGCGAAGGGCGACCGGAACGCCGAACTGCTGGTGCGGCGGGCGTAGCCGATCCCGCCGGACCCGCACCTGGACGGCCACCGCAGATCGGTGGTCGTTGGCCGAAGCACCGAGCGGACGGCCAACCGCCGTCGTGCGACTGGACACCGAGTCCGTCTGGCGGCTGGCGACACGGACCATCGATCCGGCGGAGGCCCTGTCCCGCGCCCACGTACAAGGGGATCGGCGGCTCGCCGAAGCGGCGTGCCGGATCGTTTCCGTCATCCACTGACGCCGCCGGGTCGCGGCACCGGCGAGTAGCCGCGAACGGCTTCGGCGGCGACGGGGATTCGGATTGAATGGACCGGTGGCGCGGATGACGAACAGCCAACTGGGCTTCAATGAAGGTGACTTGAGGGAGGCGGCCGGGTCGACGTCCTTCAGCCGCGGCGAGGAGTACGTCGGCGCGGTGAGCGGCCTGGACATCGGCGACGGTACGATCCGCGCCGACGTGGCGGGCCGGGAGACGTACCGCGTCACCCTCGTGGTCACACCGCGGACGCGGGTGACGGGAGCGTGCGACTGCCCGTACGGAGCGGACGGCACCTTCTGCAAGCACTGCGTCGCGGTGGGTCTGGCGGCCCTGCGGCACGCCTCCCCCGCCGGGCCGCGGCCGTCCGCCGAGGCGGACCCCGCCCCGGCACCCCGCCCCGCCACCGCACTCCCCCGCCGCGAGGACATGATCGCGCCCTGGCTGGAGTCGCTGGACCGGGAGGCCCTGCTCGCGCTGCTGGGCGAGGAGTCGGCCGCCGACGCCGAGCTGCGCGGCCGCCTGCTGCTGCGGGCCGAGGTCGCACGCGCCGACCGTACGACCGTACGCGATCGGGTCAAAGGGCTCCTCGATGCCGGGGCGTTCGCCCGCGACGGCCACGCGGACGGCGACGCGGTCGAGGCGTACGTCCAGCAGGTGGCGGAGGCCGTGGCGGTGCTGCGCGCGCTGATCGCGGCGGGACGGGCGGCCGAGGCGGTCGACGGGGCGCAGTGGGCGCTGTGGCGCCTCGGCGGGGTCTACGAGTCGGCGGACGAGCCGGACGATCTCTTCCGGTCCGTGCACGACCTCGTCGCGGTGCACCTGCGCGCGTGCCGCACGGCCCGCCCCGCCCCGGAGCCGACAGCGCGCTGGCTGGTCGGGCACCTGCTGGGCCCGATCGCGGACGTCACCCCGGCCGACCCGGTCGGCTACCGCGACATCCTCGGCCCGGCGGGCGTGGCCCAGGCGCTGGGCCTGGCCACCGAGGTATGGCAGCGCGACCCCGGAAGCAAGGCCGTACGTCTCAGGGAGCGGCTGCTGAAGGCCCACGGCGACGTGGACGCCCTCGTCGACGCCTACGCCGCCGACCTCGCCCCGGACGGCGCCACCCACCTGCGGATCGCGCGGGAACTGGACGAGGCCGGACGCGCCGCGGACGCCCTGGAGTGGGCCGAGCGCGGTCTGCGGGCCACCGCGAGGCGACGCGACGTGGACCACCAGCTGGTGGAGTGGGTCTGCGCCCGCTACGCACGGCTCGGGCGGCTGGACGACGCCCTCGCCGTACGCCGCGACCGCTTCCAGTCCGACACCACCCTGCACTCCTACCGGTCCCTGCGATCAGCGGCACGGGCCTGCGATCGTTGGGAGACTGAACGCGAGGCCGCGCTGGAACGGCTGCGCGCGGACGCGAGCCGCCACAGCGGCTCCTCCGGACTGGCGGACGCCGACCGCGTGCTCGTCGACGTCCTGCTCGACGAGGGCGATGTCGACGCCGCCTGGGAGGCCGCCGCCGGACGCGCCGACGACCGCCGTTTACTCACCCTGGCCGACCGCGTCCGCGACCACCGCCCCGCCGACGCCCTGGCCGCCTACCTGCGCCTGCTCGAACCGCTGAAGCAGTCGACCGGCGACCAGGCGTACCAGGAGATCGCCCGCCTGCTGCGGAGCATCCGCGCCTGCCACGAACGGCTCGGCACCCCGCAGGAGTGGTCCCGCCGCATCGCGGCACTGCGCACCGAGCTCGGACGCAAGCCGAAGCTGATGAAGATCCTCGACCACAACGGCCTGTAGCTCGCTTCCCCCTCGCTTCCCCCCGGCGCTACCCGAGTTTGGCGACGGTCAGGACCGCGGCGGTGTCCTCCAGCGCCTCCAGGCTGTGGCGGGCCGGTGGGACGGCGAGCAGGTCTCCGGTGCGGCCCTCCCAGGAGTTCTCGCCGCTGTGCAGCCGCAGGCGGCCGCGGAGCACCAGGAGCGTGGCCTCGCCGGGGTTCTCGTGCTCGCCGAGGGTCGTTCCCGCGGTCAGGGCGATGAGGGTCTGGCGGAGCACGTGCTCGTGGCCGCCGTAGACGGTCTCCGAGCTGCGTCCGGTGGAGGCGGCCTTCGCGCGTTCGAGGTGTTCACGGGCCAGGGCGTCCAGCGAGAGTTTCTGCATGGTCATGAGGCTGCCGCTCCTGGTGGTGGGTGTACGTGGTGCGCGCCGATACGCGCCGGTGTCCGTACCCGCTGATGCCCGGCTGTGCGGGGCGCGCACGCCCGACCGCGGTGGAAGCCACCACCGGTCGGCCCGGCCACGGACTCTCCGTCGAAGGACCACACATTCCTCATGGTCACGGCCGGTAATGCCCCCGGCAACTCGGGCGGCCGGACACCGCGCTAGTCCGACGGCTTCGACCGATGCCGGGAGAGCTGTCCGCGGGCGGAGCGCCAGCGGGAGTGCGTCTGTTCCATCACCCTGTCCCACTGGCGGCGCACCTCGTCCTCGGACGGGCGCCGGCCTTCACGGATCTGGGTGAGCTCCTCCCGTACCTCCCGTCCCAGCGCCGCTGACGCGACGATCACGAACATGGCCCCGAAGAGTGCGGAGATCATCGCGAATACGGCGCCGGCCGCTCCGAAGCGTGCCGCGTAGGAGTTGAAGAGATTGGGGAGGTAGACGGCCGCGCCCACGGAGTAGACGGCCGCCAGCACGGCCGCGCTGAGAGCGAACGGCAGCAGGTCCGGCCAGGAGATCCGCTTGGCGGACAGGACGCGCCCGCTCCACACGAGGAAGGCGACGGTCACCGGCACCTCGCACACCGTGGCCGCGATCGCCAGCCGGTCCCCGCCGAGGATCGCGTGGAGCCAGCCGGTGACCGCGGTGTAGGTGCCCAGCGCCAGGATCCAGAGCAGGCCGTTGCGGGTGTTGCGCACGCTGAGCGGCTTGAGTTCCCAGGTCTGTTCGAACAGCCGTTGTGAGGCGCGGGCGAAGCTCAGGGCAGAGATCGTCGCGAACACGACGCCCAGGATGCCCGCGCTCGTCCCGGTGCCCTCGGTGGGAGACAGCAGTGAGCTGACCGACTCCGCGCCCCGTCCGGTCAGCCCGTAGCGCTTGATGATCCGGTCGGCGGCGTCGTAGTGCACGACGGTGCTCAGCAGGGCGCCGCTGAGGATCGCCAGCGGCACCAGCGCGGTCAGCGCGCTCGACGCCAGCGCCATCGAGCGGTCGAAGCCCACGATCTTCTGGAAGCGATTGATGACACGCAGTGCGAAGGCCGGACGCAGCCAGAACGTCAGCGTTCTGACGAGGCGCTCGCGCGTGATCCCCGCCGTCGTGTCCTCCGTGAAGATCGAGCCCCGTGTGGCGACCCGACACTATGGGACGACCCCGGGGCCGACGGCGGACGACACGGGGGCACGCCCGCGGAAGCACCCGGATCCCGGCCATCCGGGTGATCGCCGCACCGGCCCCACCGGGACCGCTAGCGCGGCTGCGCGTTCCGTCGGCGGTCCTCGCCCTCCTCCAAGGCGGCCTCGTAGGCGTGCAGGGCGCCGAGGACCGTGGCGCGTTCGGAGGGGGCGAGATCGCGCATGACGCTTTCCCAGGCGGAGGCGCTGCCGGAAAGCCATTCGCCGATCGGTGCGGCGTAGGCGGGGGCGATGGCGACGATACGGCGACGGCGGTCGGCGGGGTCGGCCGTGCGCCGCAGGACGCCCGGCCGTGACAGCTCGCTCACCATGAGGCTGACGGTCGTCGGGGCCACCGCCAGCCGGGCGGCCAGCTCGTTGACGCTGGTGGGACCGTCGTACTCCAGGTGGGCCAGGAGCGCGAGGTGCCGCGGTGCCAGGTCCAGGCCCTGGAGCGCCGCGGGTACGGGCAGGCGCTTGGCCCGGCCGACCAGCCGTGGCATGAGCAGCAGCAGGGTGCGGACGGCCTCGTCGACGGCGGGGCCGTCCGAGCGCGTGGACATCGGCGACCTCTTCCGGATACCTGAAACCTGATGCCTGATACCTTTGAGAGCAAAGGCTTTGATCCCAAAGGGAACGAGGTTCACTATGCCGCATCTGACCGTCCACCTCCCGGAGAACAGGCTGAGCGGCAACGAGCCTCCGCTCGTCGCCGCACTCACCGACGCGGTCGTCGGCGTCTACGGCGAATGGGCCCGCGACCTCGTCTCCATCCGCCTGGCCGCGGTCCCCGCGGGCCGTTTCGCGCAGGGCGGCAAGGCCGTGGACACCAGCGCCTCGGTGGTCCTGGGCGTCCGGTCGAGCGTCTTCGACCGCCCCGACGCCGCCGACATCTCCGCGCGCCTCGGCGCCGCGCTCACCGACGCGATCACGCGCGTCGTCGGCGACGACCTCCGCGCCGGCACCATGGTCGAACTCGTGGCTTCCCCGCCCGAACGCACCTTCGTCGGCGGCGCCCTCTCCGTATGACGCCGTGCCAGGACCCCGGGAAGGCTCTGCGAGTCACCGGTCAGTGGAGCCATGGATCGAGGGCGTGCTTGCCGCTCGTCCGGCCCGCCTCGAGTTCCTGAAGGACGGCCGCTCCGGCGGCCAGCGGGTGGACCTGCGGGGTGCCTGGCGGGTAGACGCCCTCGGCGATGAGTGCCTCGATCTCGGTGAGCAGTTCGCCGTAGGTGGCGGGGACCGCGGATGCGAGGGTGCCGATGTGCAGGCCCTTGATCTGGACCGGGTGGGCGAAGACCAGGTCGTGCGTGGTCACGCTGGTGTCGCCCGAGGCGGCTCCGAACACGACGACGCGCCCGGTGAAGCGTTTGGTGACCGCCAGGCTGACCGGGAACGTGGCCTTCCCCACGGACTCCAGCACCAGGTCCACACCTCCGGTCAGGCGGAGGATCTCCGCCGCCAGATCAGGGCGCGCGCTGTCCAGGACCGCGTCGGCGCCGAGTGCCTTGACGGTGTCGTGCTTGGACGGTGAGGCCGTGGCGATCACCCGCGCACCGTAGTGGCGTGCGAGACGGACAGCGGCCTGTCCCACACCACCGGCCGCGGCGTGAACGAGCACCGCGTCGCCCGCTGCGATCTCACCGAGCGGCTTCAGCGCCGCCAGCGCGGTCGCCCAATTCAGCACCAGGCCAAGGGCTTCGGCGTTCGTCCACCCTGCCGGGACGGGAAGCGCCTGCGCCGCCGGCATCGTCATGTACTGCGCGAAGGCGCCCGGACCGGTGCCGACGACGCGGCAGCCGACCGGGAGGGGACGCGCCACCTCCGGTCCGACGCCCACGATCTCGCCCGCGGCCTCGCATCCCGCCACGTACGGTGCCCGCGGCCCTCCCGCGTAGCTGCCGTACGTCTGCAGGACATCCGCGAAGTTGACCCCGGCAGCGCCGACGCGGATCAGGTACTCCCCCGGGCCCGGCACGGGGCGACGGCGGTCCGTCGTGTACCTCATGTCCTTCGGCCCGCCGCGCGAGCCCTGGACGAGGGCCCGCATCGGCTGCCCGGCGCTGTGCTGCCGCTCGTTGATCTCCATGCACGGGACCGTAGAAGCCTCACACCGGTGTCAAGGTCAAGCCCCGATCAGACGCCAGCGGGCCGGGCCTCACGCAAGTAGGCGTCCAGCGCCGCCTGTTGAGCACTGAGGGCGGCGATGCGGGCAGCGAGCCGCTCGCGATAGCCCCGCACCTCGCGGAGGAACTCCTCGCACACCGCGTCCGTGCCGCCGTCGTCGTGACCGCCGGAGAGCTGAGGGAGGTGCTCCTTGATCAGTCGCACCGGCAGCCCGGACTCCAGCAGCGCGCGGATGGCCAGGACCCGGTCGACGGTCGACCGGCAGTAGTCGCGGTACCCATTGCCGAAACGACCAGGGACGATCAAGCCCTCGTCCTCGTAGTACCGCAACGACCTCGCACTCACGCCGCTGAGCCGGGACGCTTCGCCGATCTTCATACCTGGAACCAACGCCCGGGCGCTCCGTGCGCTTCCCTCCTCCGGCGACCTCGTGCCGCGGTGCCCGGGTCGGCGGGGCGGCGCCGGACAGGCCCTAGGCTGCGCGGGTGAACCTTCGCGTGGTCGCCTTCGACATCGGCGAGACCCTGCTGAACGACACGCGCTACTGGGCGGGTTGGGCCCACTGGCTCCAGGTGCCCGCCCACACCGTGTCAGCGCTCGTGGGCGCCGTCGTCGCGCAGGGGCGCGACAACGCGGACGCCCTCAGGCTGATCAGACCGGATCTCGACATCGCCGCCGCCAACGCCGCGCGGGAGGCCGCCGGGTGCGGCGAAGAGCTCGACGAGAGCGACCTGTACGGCGACGTACGCCCGGCCCTGACCAAGCTGCGGTTGGCCGGGTTCCGGGTCGTCGTAGCAGGCAACCAGAGCGCGAAGGCCGGGCAGTTGCTGCGCGCCCTCGACCTTCCGGCCGATGTGGTCGCCACCTCCGGCGAGTGGGGCACTGCCAAACCGTCGCCCTCGTTCTTCACCCGGGTCATCGAGGCCGCCGGGTGCCCACCCGATCAGATCGTCCACGTCGGCGACCACCCGCACCACGACCTCTACCCGGCACGGGCGGCCGGACTGCGCACCGCGCACCTGCGGCGCGGCCCCTGGGGGCATCTCTGGGCCGAGCACCCGGACGTAGCCGCCCAGGCGGACTGGCGCGTCGACTCCCTCATGGACCTCGCCTACGCCCTCACCCCACCAGGTTTCTCCCCCGAGGTCGACCGCGTACTGCGCGACGCAGGCTGGAGCCAGCAGCGGTGGACCGGTTACGACGTCTGGATCGACTACCTCGCGCCGCGAGGGTTCACCGTCACGGACGCCGCTGTCGACTTCCTGCGAGAATTCGGCGGCCTCGACCCCGTCATCCCCGCCCAGGGCACCGCCCCGGCACATCAACCGTTCGAACTGGACCCCGCACTGTGCGGCGGGCACGAACACCGCTTCACCCAATGGGGCAGACGCATCGGCAGGACCCTCTTCCCCATCGGCGTGGTCGGGCCCAACCACCAGTGCCTGGGCATCGACGAACACGGCGAGATCTACCTCGTCGACGAACACCTCGCCACGTACGGCCGCGTACCCCGTGCCATCGAAGCGCTCGTCCTGGAAAGGAAGCCGCGTCGACTGGACATCGGATGAACCTTCCGACGCGACGACGCGGGGCCGCCGTCATCCCAAGGTGCGCAGCACCGCGTCGAGTTGCTCGTAGCCCTCTCGGACGCCGCGGTCCATGCCGCTGGCGAGGATCATGTCGCGGGCGGTGAGGTCCTCGACGAGGCCGAGGATGGTGACGCGGGTGCGGCCGTCGCCGAGGTCCTCGAAGGTGGCGGTGTCGAGGCTGACGCCGTCGGGGACGCCGTCGTAGGTGAAGGTCTGGACGAGGCGCTGGTGGGGGCGGGCTTCGTGGAAGGAGCCGTAGAAGGAGGCGACTTCCTGGCCGTCGCGCAGTTGGCGGTAGCGGTAGCTGCCTCCGGTGCGCAGGTCCCAGTGGTCGAACTTGGTGGTGAGGTCCTTGGGGCCGAGCCACTGTCCGACGAGTTCGGGTTCGGTCCAGGCGCGGTAGACGTGGGCGACGGGGGCGTCGAACTCGCGGGTGATGCGGATGGTCGGCAGCTGGGGGTCGGCCTCGATGACGGTCTCGCGGGTGGGTCGGTCGGTGGTCATGGTGAGGCAACTCCTTCGTCGTGCCGGTCTTCGTCTTCCTGTGGGGTGTCCGCGTCGATGGTCGCCAGTACGGCGTCCAGTCGGCGGAACCGTTCCTCGGCGGTGCGCCGGTAGCGGTCGACCCAGGCGGTCATCTCGTCGAGCACCTCCGTCTCCAGATGGCAGGGCCGGCGCTGCGCGTCGCGGCTCCGGCTGATCAGCCGGGCCTCCTCCAGCACCTTCAGATGCTTGGACACCGCCTGGAGCGACATCGCGAAGGGCTCGGCCAACTGGCCGGGCGTCGCGTCCCCGAGCGACAGCCGGGCCACGATGTCCCGCCTGGTCGGATCGGCGAGCGCGGTGAACGCCCGGGAGAGCTGGTCCTCGGCCACCGGCGGTCCTCCCGCTTCCTCAACCGATTGGTTGACAACAACGCTACGCCGATCCCGCACTTTGTCAACCGCTGGGTTGAAGACCCTGATCAGGGTGGTACGTCGGCTCGTCAGGTGCGGTCGTGCAGCGTGACGTGGTAGCCGTCGGGGTCGGCGAAGGTGAAGGTCCGGCCGAAGGGACCGTCGATCGGCGCGGAGACGATGGTGTGGCCGTCGGCGGCCAAGGCGTCGTGGATGGCCTGGACGTCCGTGGCGTGGAGCCAGATCGCGGCGCCGATGCCGGGCTGGGCGGCGGATGCGAGATCGGTGCCGGGAATGACGTCGCGGAGCGCGAACGCGATGGGCTCGGTCTCGAAGACGACGGCATGCGGGGGCCCGGCCTGCGAGCGGACGAGGTCGAGGTACTGCTCGTAGAACACCTGTGAGGCGGCGAGGTCGCGCGCCTGGAGTGAGATGAAGTCGGGGCCGGTGGCGGGCATGGCGATTCTCCTTCCATCTGTGTCAGCTTTCTGACACAGACCACGGTATGTCAGAATGCTGACATGAGTCAAAGTGGCGCCGGCATCGACCTGGACAAATCACTGGGCTACCTGCTGAAGGAGGCTTCGAGCGCCCTGCGCGCGGCCATGGAGGAAGTGCTGCGGCCACTCGGGATGAGCGTGACGCACTACTCCTGCCTCGAACTGCTCGCCCAGCGCCCGGGCTTGTCGAACTCCGAGCTCGCGCGCGGCGCGTTCGTGACGCGGCAGTCGATGAACGTGCTGCTGCAGACGCTGGAACGGGACGGCTACGTCACGAGGCCCGAGGCGGCGCCCGTCGGGAAGGTTCTTCCCGCCCGGCTCACGCCTCGCGGGAAGCGGAGCCTGGAGAAGGCGTCCGCGGCGGTCCGTGCCGTCGAGGTCAGAATGCTGTCCGGCATGACCGAGACCGAGCAGTCAGCCGCGTTCCGGATCCTGCAGGGCATGATCCGTTCCCTGCGCGAGGGCGACGACGGTGCATAGAGCCCGTACCGCCACGGGCTCTATGCGCTTCAGCCTCACTCGAAGGTCGGCGACGTGTTACGCCAGATGTCGTCACCGCTGAACGGGTTGCCCGGCAGCCGCCCATGGAAGGTGCGCACCAGGAACTCGACGATCCCGACGTCGTACCGGACCCAGGCCGGGCCCGACTGCGGCGAGTCACGACGGATGACGACCGGCCAGTGGTCCGGATCGCCGACCGTGCTCCAGAAGGCGAAGTCGTCGGGGTGGTTGAAGCCCAGCAGTTCTGCCCTCGATGACACGCAGACCCCCCGCACGACGTTGAACGCTTGATGCTCTTAGCGCTGTCGGCGGAATCTCACCCGGTCGACGGCCGGGGACCGCGGCCGCCGCGCCAGCCGGACGGGTGCGGGCCGCGGTGGTCGCGCAGCGGGCCCACGGTCAGGCCGCGTCGCTCGCAGGTGTCGAGGAGACGAGGGAGTGCGGAGAGCGTGTTGCGCCAGGAGCCGGTGGCGGAGGTGCAGTCGGAGTCGTGGAGGAGGACGGTGCCGCCGCCGCGCAGGTCGCGGGCGACGGTGTCGTGGACGCTGGTGGGTGTGGCGCGGGCGCGCCAGTCCTCGCCCCAGGCGGTCCAGAGGACGGGGGTGAGGCCGAGCCGTCCGCAGGCCAGATGGGTCGCGCCGGTCATGACGCCGTACGGCGGCCGGAAGAGCGTGGGGGCCGTGCCGGTCAGGTCGCCGACCAGGTCCCGTGCGCGGGCCAGGTCGTGGTGGGTGGCTCGCGGGCCGCGGAGCAGCAGGGGGCGGTGGGCCCAGCCGTGGACGGCGATCTCGTGCCCCGCCTGGGACATCTCGCGCACGAGTCCCGGCGAGCGCACCGCCATGGAGCCGAGCAGGAAGAAGGTCGCCCGGAGCCCGCGGGCGTCGAGCAGGCGCAGGAAGTGCGGCGTCGAGAGGTGGTCGGGCCCGTCGTCGAAGGTGAGCGCGACATGACCGTGGTGGCCGCGGCCCGCCAGGCGCGGCATCACGCGGTTGCGCAGCGGCCCGAAGGTGCTGAGGACGGGACCGGCGTGTACGGCGGCGGCCGCCGGCAGTGCGACGGCGGAAGCGCGCAGGACAGTGCGCAGGACGGGGCCGGGGGTCATCGCGGGTCGCCTTCCAGGAGGTGGGTGAGGGCGGGGAAGCGGCCGGGCGAGTCCCCGTACGCCTCGGCCAAGGGCGCGGCGATCCCCAGCAGTACGGTCACCGCGGCGGCCATCGCCAGGGCCCGCACCCCGCGCAGTGCCGCGGGGCGGGACGACGGACGGATCGCCGGCCGGGCGTCGTACGGCGAGGGGAGGCGTACGGGCGGGGCGGCCACCGGCACGGGAGCCGTACCCCTGGCGATCTCGGCGACCGCCGCCGCGGCGCAGACGCCGTCGTGAAAGAGGGCGCGGCCCGCCCCGCCCGTGCCCACCGCCGCGCGGAAGGCCGGGGCGAGGTCCCGGGGCTCCTTTATCCACGGCGCCAGCCCGGCCTCGGCGAGCGCGGCGGCGTTGGTCTGGCCGTGGCCGGGTATGCAGCGGTAGCTGAGTACGGGCAGCCCGGCGGCGAAGGCTTCGAGGGACGTCAGACCGCCCGCGTTCTGCACCAGTACGTCGCAGGCGCGCATCAGCCCCGGCATGTCGTCCACCCAGCCGTGGACATGGGCGAAGCCCTGCGCCCTCAGCCGCCCGGCCAGCCGCTCGTTGCGGCCGCACACCACGACCGGCTCCACGGCCGCGACGTCCCGCAGTTCGGCCGCCGCGCGTTCCACCGCGCCCACGCCCCACGAGCCCGCCACGAGCAGCGCGAGCGGTCCGTCCGCGGGCAGCCCGAACACCGCACGCGCCGCGCGGCGTTCGGCCGCCGTCGCCGGGCCGAACTCCTTGCCCACCACGGGCGCGCACACCCGCACTCCGGCGGCGTCGCGCGCGGCCGCCTGGCGGGCCGGGACCTGATGAGCCGCCAGATGCACGTCGATTCCCGGCGCGACCCACAGCGCGTGCACCGAGAAGTCGGTCAGGTACGTCACCGCGGGCACCGCCAACTCACCGCGCCGCCGCAACGCACCGAGCACCTGGCTCGCGCCGGGGTACGTCGACACCACCGCCGCGGTGTCCCGCGGTATGGCGCGCAGCACCGGCCGGCGTGCCGTCCGCAGCAGGATCGCGACGAAGAGGCCCGGGCGTGAACCGCGCTCGGTGGCCGCGTACATCCGCTGGTAGCCGCCCGGTGCCCAGACCAGCAGCCGGTGGTACGTGCCGACCACCGCCGTACCCAACCGCCCCGGCAGCAGGTCGAGGAAGTCGCACCGGTCGACCATGAAGCCGTCGCGGTGCAGCCGCTCGGCGAGTTGTTCGGCCGCGCCGTCGTGGCCCGCTCCCACCGCCGCCGACAGGATCACGATCCGCCGCCGGGCGGTGGCGGGCGGGGACACCGGCATCACACTTCGGGGCACGGCGGACAGCCTCCTGTCGGGCGAGGGCAGCACGGAGTCGCTTCTGGCTCGGTGCGGGTCCTGCTCCCGGAGCACAAGGAAGCTGCCGTCGGCGGTACGAGGGCCTGGATGCCGGTGGCGCGACGGCCGATCCCGAAACTACTACAATATGTAGGAGTTGCGGAACGACCCCGCCATCAGGGCCTTCCCGGGCCTCCACACACCGCGACATTAACGTCTACAAGGCTGTAGACGCTAGGGTCGCGGCATGACAACTCCCACTGCTACCGTGACCCCGCGAGGTGCCACGGGAAGCCGCCTGCTGAACAAGGTGCCCGAGGTCACGGCCTGGTTCTGGATCATCAAGATCCTCTGCACGACCGTCGGTGAGAGTTTCGCCGACTACATCAACACCACGCTGGGCTTCGGCCTGACCAACACGATGCTGCTGTTCACCGCGGTGTTCGCGGTCGTGCTGACGGTCCAGTTCCGCACCAAGCGCTACAGCCCGTTCCCGTACTGGCTCACCGTGGTCGTGGTCAGTGTCACCGGCACCCTGTACACCGACATGCTCACCGATCAGCAGCATGTGCCGCTGTGGCTGAGCTCGACGGTGTTCTCGGTGCTGCTGGCCGTCGTCTTCGGGGTGTGGTGGCTGCGCGAGCGGACGCTGTCGATCCACAGCATCACGACCTTCCCGCGGGAGGCGTTCTACTGGCTGACCGTCCTGGTGACGTTCGCGCTGGGCACCGCCACCGGCGACTGGACGCTGGAGCTGACCAACTGGACGCCCGCGCAGTCGGTGTTCCTGCCCCTGGGCCTCATCGCGTCGATCGCGGCGCTGTGGAGGTTCGGTGCCAACCCGGTCCTCGCGTTCTGGCTGGCCTACATCCTCACCCGCCCGCTCGGCGCCAACATCGGTGACTGGCTGGCCTCCCCGAAGGTCGCCACCAGCGCCGGAGAGCCCGTCGGTCTCGGCCTCGGCACCTTCGCCACGAGCCTGATCTTCCTCAGCGCCATCCTGGCGACGGTCGTCTACCTGGCGATCAGCCGCAGTGACGTCGTCGAGACGCACGAGGTGACCCACGAGCGGTCGGTCACCACCAACCTGCGCAAGGAGCGCATCTCCCTGGGAGCCTTCGGTGTTCTCGCCGCCGCGACCGTCGCGCTGATGGTCTGGGCCCACAACCAGCCCCACGTCACCTGCGACCCCACCGGTCAGAGCGAGACGCTGCCCGCCTGCCCGAAGGCGGCCCTGACCGCCGGGCAGACGGCCGCGGCCGTGGCGAAGTACGAGAAGCTCACCCGGACCGCGATCGCCCAGGACCAGGCCGGGACGGCCGCGGCCTCCCATGCCACCGTGCAGAAGATGCGCGACGACTGGGACGCCGACACCACCTCGCTGCAGGCGGTGAACAACACGACCTGGACCGCGCTCGACGACCAGATGGACGCGGTCCTGAAGACGTACGCGATCGACCACGGCAAGATTCAGCCGGCTTCCGCCGCCGAGCAGGAGAAGCAGCTGAACGTCCTGCTGGGCGACTTCCAGAGCCACCGCTTCTGAACGGGCGCTCCTGGCGGCCCGCGGACCGGGCCCGGCGCCGGGAGGTCGTGGTGGCGAGGCATCACGACCCCCTGGCGCCGCGGCACACGGCGTTGACGCGGTGTCAGCTCAAGCGTCGGCAGAGGAGGACGTCGGGGACTCCCCATTCGTTGTTGCGCCAGGTGTCGGCGACGCCTGCCACGTACTCGTCGTCCGCGCACTGGCCCTTGTAGTGGCCGGAGGCCCAGTCGCCGTGGAGGGTGGCCGCGTTGGCGGGGTTGTCGCCGCGGTCGAACCATACGGTGTGGCCGGTGGTGGGGAGGGGGGCGGCGGCCGGGGCGCACAGCAGGGCGGTGGACTGGGCGCTGTGCTCGCTGTAGCCGACGGCGAAGTAGTTGTCCGGGCACTGGAGTTTGTCGTAGCCCGAAGCCCAGTCGCCCTCGGCGGTGTTGTTCCAGCCGGTGACGGTCACATAGTCGCCGCTGGTCCTGGCGGGTTGGCCGGAGTCGGTGCACAGGCCGCGGCCGTCGCCGCGGGCGAGGCCGATGAGGCGCTCGGTGTCGGGGCAGCTGCCCTTGGAGTTGCCGGGGCTCCAGTCGGGTCGGTCGAGCATCCGCTGCGACACGTTCTGGTCGCCGAAGTCGAGGTCGAGCATGTTCCAGCGCGGTGTCCTCGCGACCGGTCCGGTCGTACCGGGGGCGTTGACGAGTTTGTTCCAGTCGGCGGCCCGCCAGTCACCGGGGTCTTCGAGGCCGTGCCGTGTGCCGCCCGCGTCGTAGGACAGCAGGGCCCAGTCCTGGGGCCTGCCGCCGGAGTCGGCCCAGCCGACGAGCGGCCAGACCGAGAAGTCGGTGTCGTGGGCGACGAGGATGTCGGTGAAGTTGGTCCACCAGGTCTGCTCCAGGGGGTCCGTCTCGTCGCGTCCCGCGGCGCCGAACTCGCTGATCCAGACCGGGGCGGTGAAGTGCCGGCCGTCCTGGGTGACGAACAGCGCCTCGTCGTCGACCAGTTGCTTGAGCTGGTCGAGTGGGAACTTCTCGTAGGGCCAGTCGTTGGTGTGGCCGGCCCCGCTGGCGGCGCCGGTGAAGTTGGGGCCGGTGTAGGCGTAGAAGTGCGCGGAGTACACCAGCTTGTTCGAGGCGATCAGGGTGTTGGACAGGGTGCGGACCGGGGTGAGCATCGGACGGCCGTGCGGGAACAGGGTGCCGGGGTCGGCCGGGATACCCTGCCAGTTGATGCCCTCCATGATGATCAGCGCGTCGGGGTCGGCACGCAGGATCTTGTTGCCGGCGTCCTCGAAGGCGGCGTACTCGTCGTGGGCGTCGCCCGATCCCCAGTTGGGGTCGTCCCAGGTGTCGCGGCGGACCTCGTTGCGGAGGTCGGCGCCCACCACGCGCTTGTTGTTCTTGTAGCGGTTCACCAGGAAGACCCAGTCGTCCTCCCACTGCTGGGTGCTCTGGCCGCTGTTCCAGCGTTCGTTGCCGTCCAGGCCGCAGCACCAGCGGTAGGTGGTGGTGTGGTTGTTCAGGACGACCGCGAAGCCGTCGTCGGTGAGCGCCTTGACGACGGCGTCGTAGACCTGCAGCGGGGTGTCGCCCTTGAGCTGCGGGTTGGCCGCGACGGCGGAGTCCGGCACCGCGTTCGTGTCGTGGATCATCGCGTTGGCGAACGGCAGCCGGACGCTGTTGAGGCCCAGGCTGTGGAAGTCGCCGAGGATCTGGCCGAGCGGGGCTCGGTCCAGGCCCAGCGGGATGTTGTGCGACACCTGGCCGGCCTGGTTGTTCGCGGGGTCGCCCGTGTCGCCGCTGCCTTCCCATGTGCCCTGGGCGCCGGACCAGTTGCCCGCTTTGAGCTTGAAGCGGTTCCCGCCGGCGTCCACGATGTACCGTCCGCGGGTGCTCAGCGGTCCCGACCACGAGGCCGCCAGCTGGGCACCCGTCAGCGGGGCGGGCGCCTGGGCCGCGGTGACGGCGGTGCGGGGCGGGGCCGCCGGTGCGCCGGGAGCGCTGCCGACCAGCAGGCCCACCGCGGCCAGGGTGACCAGCAGGGCGCGTAAGCCCACTCTTCGGCCCGGGGCCGCGCCGAAGCTGTCGAAAATCACGGGGTCTTCCCTTCGGTGATCGGTAAGGGGCGGCCTCCTGGAGCTCGTGGAGGCCGGGAACAGTGTCCCCTGTCGACCTGATGGTTCGTCAGATGACAAGTCGGGTCATGCCGGTCGGATCAGTTCGCGTCGCCTGCGCGCGATGTCGTCCGGGTCCCAGCCCGGGTGCGGGACGGAGGCCAGCAGCAGCCGGGTGTACGGGTGTTCCGGTGCGTCGAGCAGCTCGGCCATCGGGCGGTGTTCGACCGGGCGGCCGCGGTGCAGCACCAGGGCCTCGTCGCAGACATAGCGGATCACCGCGAGGTCGTGGCTGACGAAGACCAGGCCGATCCCCGCCTCGCGGCGGATGTCGGTGAGGAGGTTGAGAACCTGGGCCTGGACCGAGACGTCCAGGCCGGAGACCGCCTCGTCGAGGACGAGCACCGCGGGTTCGACCGCCAGCGCGCGGGCGATCGCCACGCGCTGGCGCTGGCCCCCCGAGAGCTGGCGCGGCAGCGCGGCGGCCTCCCGGTCACCGAGGCCGACCTGGGCCAGCAGTTCACGGACCCGGGCCGCGCGGGCGACCCGGTCGTGGTGGCCGTGCAGGCGCAGCACCCCGTCGACGGTCGCACCGACGGCGATCCGGCCGTCGAGGGACAGATACGGGTCCTGGAAGACGATCTGCACCGCCTTGGCCCGCGCCAGCCGCGCCGCCCGGCCGTGGACGGCGGCGGCCAGCGGCGTCCCGAGGACCCGGATGGAGCCGCTGTCCGGGCGTTCCAGGCCGACGAGCATCCGGGCGGTCGTGGACTTCCCCGAGCCGGACTCGCCGACCAGGCCGAGCGCTCCACCGGGCGGCAGGGCGAAGGACACCCCGCTGACGGCGGCGGTCGTGCCGTAGGACTTGCACAGCTCGGTGACTTCCAGCAGCGGTGCCGGCGCGGTGGTCGGCGGTGGTGCCGTCATGGGTGGACCTCCGTGGTGAGCGCGAGCTCCGACGCACGGAAGCAGGCGGCTTGGCGGTCGGGCGTTTCGGGCAGCGGGAGCAGCCGCGGCGCGGCCAGGTCGCAGCGGCCCGGCTCGGCGAAGACGCACCGTGCGGCGAAGGCGCAGCCGGGCGCGGACTCGGCGAGTCCCATGGGCGAGCCCGGGACCGGCCGCAGCCGTTCCAAGGGCCCGGTCAGCGGCGGGGAGGAGCCGAGCAGGCCGATGGTGTAGGGGTGCCGGGGGGCCTTGAAGAGGGCGTCGGCGCGGGCGGATTCGACGATCCGGCCCGCGTACATCACGTACACCCGGTCGCAGGAGGCCGCGGCCAGCTCGATGTCGTGGGTGATGAGCAGCATGCCCAGTCCGCGTTCGCGCTGGAGTCGGCCGAGCAGGGCCAGGATCTCCGCCTGGGTGCTGACGTCGAGTGCGGTGGTCGGCTCGTCGCACAGCAGCAGCCGCGGCTCCCCCGCCAGGGCGCCGGCGATCATCACGCGCTGCAGCATGCCGCCCGACAGCTCGTGCGGGTACTGCCGCAGATGACGCGGCGGATCGGGCAGGCCGACGGCGGCCAGGAGTTCCAGCGCCCGGTCCCGCGCCCGCGGACGCGACCACCCGTGGGAGAGCCGCAGCGGCTCCGTGAGGAAGTCGCCGATCCGCCGGACCGGATTGATGCCCGCCCGGGGGTCCTGGAAGATCATCGACGCGGTGCCGGTGCGCACTTCGCGCAGCCGCGCCGCGTCCGCGCCCACCAGGTCCGTACCGCCGACCAGCACCTGGCCCCGGGTGCGCGCGCCGGGCGGGAGGAGCCCGAGCGCGGAGCGCGCGGTCACCGACTTCCCCGAGCCCGACTCGCCCACAAGGCCCACGACTTCGCCCGCGCAGACGCTCAGGGTGACCGCGTCGAGGACGGGGCGGGCGGCGCCGGGCAGTTCCAGGGTCAGCGCGTCCAGCCGCAGCAAGGCGTCGTCAGCCATCAGGACTCCCTCCCGGCGAGGTGGTCGCCGAGCTGCTCGCCGACCACGTTGAATGCCACGACCACCAGCACCACGGCCAGCGCCGGCAGCACCGCCGACAGCGGGTGCCCTGCCAGCACCGCCCCCTGGCCCTGGTTGATCATCGCGCCCCAGTCGGGTGCGGGCGGTTGCACGCCCAGGCCGAGGAACGACAGCGCGGCCAGGTCCAGCAGCGCGTAGCCGAAGTTGACGGTGGACTGCGCCAGGACGGTCGGCGCGATGTTCGGCAGCAGCCGCCGTACCGCCACGTAGGCCGGGGCGTGGCCCTGCACGAGGTACGCGGCGACGTACGGGCGGTTCCGCTGCTGCGCCGTCAGGCCGCGGACCAGCCGGGCGGTGTACGGCAGGTAGGCGACGGCCATCGCCAGCACCGGTGCGCCCAGGCCCTTGCCGAACAGCGCCACGGCGAGGATCGCCAGCAGCAGCGACGGGAACGCGAAGAGGATGTCCAGCGCCCGGCCGATCACCGCGTCGGCGCGTCCGCCGCGCCAGCCGCTGAAGAGGCCGACGGCGATGCCGAAGGTGCTGGAGAAGGCGACGACCCCGAGCGGGCCGAGCAGGCTGGTCCTGGCGCCTTCCAGCAGCGCGGAGAAGGTGTCGTGACCCCCTTGGTCGGTGCCGAGCCAGTGGGCGGCGCCGGGACCGGCCATGGTGGTGGCGAAGTCGCCGATCGTCGGGTCGTGCGGCGCCAGCCAGGGTGCGAGCAGCGCCACGGCGACGAACAGGAGCAGCAGGGCCAGGCAGATCCGGAACAGCAGGCCGTGGGCGAGGAAGCCGCGCAAGAGACCGCGCAGGAGCCGGTCGGCGCCGGGCCGGCGTTGCAGCGTGGGCGGCGGGGCGGGCGGCGGCGAGGTGGTGACGGTGCTCATCGGGCTTCCCTCCCGGCGGTGACTCTCGGGTCGATCAGCGGATACAGCAGGTCGACCGCGGTGTTGACGACCACGAACACGGCGACGACCAGCAGCACCAGCGCCTGCACCACCTGGAAGTCCAGCTCGTCGACGCACTGCACCAGCAGCGAGCCGATGCCGGACATCCCGAAGGCGGTCTCCACGATGGCGGTGCTGACGAGCATCCCCGAGACCAGCAGCCCGGAGACGGTGACGATCGGTCCGAGCGCGTTGCGGAACACATGGCGGCGCAGCACGCTCCACCGCGGTGTGCCCCGGCTCAACGCCACTTCGACGTGCTCGGAGCCCAGTTCGTCCAGCATCGCGGTGCGGGAGACCCGGGTGACCAGCGACATGAAGGTCACCGACAGCGCGACGGCGGGCAGGGCGACGTGATGGAGCTGGTCGAGGAAGCCGCTGCCGTTGCCGATCGTCGGGAACCAGCCGAGCCGGACCCCGAAGACCGACCGCAGCACGATCGCGGCGGCGAACGACGGCACCGCCGCGCCGACCGTCACCGACAGCAGCACGGCCTTGTCGGTACGGGTGCCGCGCCGCAGCGCACCCAGCGCGCCCGCGCCGATCCCCACCACGGCGATCAGCAGCGTCGAGACGCCGACCAGCAGCAGGGAGGCGGGCAGCCGGGACCAGATCACCCGGCCGACGCTCTCGTGGAACAGGTACGAGCGGCCGAAGTCACCGTGCAGCACCCCCTCCAGCCAGTGCCAGTACCGCAGCGGGAAGGGCTGGTCGAAGCCGTACTGCTTGCGGATCGCGGCCAGTTCGGCCGGGCTCGGGCTGCGTCCGCGCACCAGGAACGACACCGGGTCGCCGGGCGCGAGGTAGAGCGAGGAGAAGACCAGGAAGGAGGTGACCAGCAGTGTGGCCGCCATGGCGAGCAGCCGCCGCAGGGCCGCGACCGCAAGGCTCATCGCCGCGCTCCGATCTCGGCCGCCCAGGGGTAGTACAGGTAGTCGATCGAGGGCCGCACACCGGTGATCCGCTTGCCCAGGAAGACGTTGACCGGGTCGGTGTACAGCGGCAGCCAGGGCAGTTGGTCCAGCGCGATCTGCTGCGCCTTCGCCGCGGCGGTGGCGTGCGCGACCGGGTCGGTCGTGCCGATGGCCCGGTCGACGGCGGCGTCGAACTGCGGGTTCGACCAGTTGCCGTAGTTGCTGAACGCGCCGGTCCGCAGCGAGCCGTACATGTCCATCGGGTCGGTGACGGAGGTGTACCAGAAGGTCAGGAAGAGGTCGATGCCCTTGCGCGCGGCCGGGTCGGTGAACAGGGCGGTGTACTTGTCCGGCGAGATCGTGTCGATCTGCGGGTGGAGACCGATGGCGGTGGCGGCCTGAGCGATGGCCTGGGTGATGATCGTGGTCTGCGAGTCCAGCGGGCTGGTCGCGATGACGACCTTCTGGCCGCTGACCCCCGCCTTGGCGGCGAGCTGCTTGGCCTTCGCCGGGTCGTACGGATAGGCGGCCAGCGACTTGAGCAGACTGTCGACGGTGCCGCGCGGGCTCGCGTTCCAGTTGTTGCGCGTCACCAGGGAGTCCGCGACCTCGCCGACCCCCGCGACGCCCGCCTTGATGATGCCCTTGCGGTCGGTCGCCATCAGCAGCGCACGGCGCACGTCGGCGTTGCCCAGGGGGCCCTTGAGGTTGTTGACGACCTCGTCGGCGACGGTGGTGTTCTGCCCGTAGTAGAGCGTGCCCGCCGAGGAGTTCGCGAGCTGCTGGTACGAGTTCGGCGGGACCATCCAGCCGCCGTCGACCTCGCCGGTCTGGAAGGCGTTGACCCGGGCGCTGGCGTCGGGCAGGAAGACGAACTTCACCTGCTGCGACTTGGCGCGCAGTTTCGGGTCCCAGTAGCCGTCGAAGCGCTTGAGGACGAGCGAACGGCCCGGCGTCCAGGAGGAGAAGGCGAAGGGCCCCGTGCAGTTGACGCCCTTGGACGGGTTGCCGTAGTCCTTCCCGTCCTCGCGGAGCGTGGCGGCGGACTCGACCGTGCCGGGGCTGGCGGCCATGTACTCGTTGAACGTCGAGTCGGGGGTGGACAGATGGACGGTCACCCGCATCGGGCCGGTCCTGTCGACCGACTTCACGTTCCGGTACGGGTAGGCCCAGTAGCTGCCGACCTTCGGGTCCAGATTGCGGCGCAGCGAGGCGACGACGTCGTCGGCGGTGAGCGGGGTGCCGTCGTGGAAGCGGACCCCGCCGCGGATCGTGTAGACCCAGGTGGTCGGGGTGGGGTGGGTGACGGCGGAGGCCAGCCCGGGTGAGGTGGTCAGGTCGGGGTTCCAGCGCAGCAGGCTCTCGCAGACGTTGGCCAGCACGGTGTTCGGCGGGTAGTCGAACGAGTAGGCGTAGTCGATCGAGGTCGGCTCGGCGAACAGGGACCAGGTGAACGAGCTCAGATCACCCGCGCTCGCGGGGGTCCTGTCGGTCAGGTGGTACGCGGCCCCCGTGCCGGCGCCGTGGGAACCACCGGGGTGGGCGGTTCCGCTGCAGGCGGCGAGCGTGAGGGCGGTGAACGCGGAGAGGGCGAGCAGGGTTCTGCGCAGGGGGCGGGTGCCCGTGCGGGTGCTCATGGGATGCCTCCGGTCGGAGCGGACGGGTGCGGGGCGGCATGCGGGGGAGGTACGGGACCGGGAGGGTGGCGCGGCGCGGCCGGTCAGCTCTCGGCGATGTGGACGGGGCGGCCTTCGAGCAGGGTCATCACCACCTTGGTGTCGCCGATCTCCTCGGTCGGCCCCGCGAACGGGTCACGGTCGAGGACGACCAGGTCCGCGTACTTGCCCGGCTCGACGGTGCCGGTCTCGTGGTCCAGGTGGTTCACCCAGGCGCTGCCCGCGGTGTACGCGGTGAACGCCTGCGCGAGGGTGAGTGCCTGCTCGGGGTAGAACGGCCGCGAAGGCTCGCTGTCGGCCGAGGCGTTCGGCGCCTCCAGGGGTACGGTGCGGTTGACGGCGACGTGCATTCCCCACAGCGGGTTGGGGCTGCTCACCGACCAGTCGCTGCCCGCCACCAGCCGGGCCCCGGCGCGGGCCAGGTCGCCGAACGGGTACTGCAGCGCGGCGCGTTCGGCCCCGAGGAAGGGGATGGTCAGTTCGTCCATCTGCGGCTCGTGTGCCGCCCACAGCGCCTGGATGTTGGCCGCGGCGCCGACCGCGGCGAAGCGCTTCAGGTCGTCGGGGTGGACGAGTTGGAGGTGGGCGAGGTGGTGCCGGTTGTCGTTGGCGCCGTTGGCGGCCAGGGCCAGCTCCAGGGCTTCCAGCACCTCGCGGACTGCCCGGTCGCCCAGCGCGTGGAAGTGCAACTGGAAGCCGAGCGCGTCGAGTCGGGCCACCGCCTCACGCAGGACGGCGGGATCGACGAAGCTCAGACCGGAGTTGGCGGTGGCGCAGCCGCAGCTGTCGAGGTACGGGGCGAGCAGGCTCGCGGTGAAGTTCTCGGCGATGCCGTCCTGCATGATCTTGACGGTGGTGGCGTTGAAGCGGCCCACCTGGCCGTACCGGCGCCGCGCCACCAGGTCCGGGATCTGCTCCGTACCGCGGTCGCGGTCCCACCACAGCGCGCCCACCACCCGGGCCTGGAGCGAGCCGTCGCGGGCGGCGTCGACGTACACGGAGTAGTTGTCCGGGTTGCCGGGGAACACGCCGATCATCGCGTCCTGCCAGGCGGTGATGCCGAGCGAGAACAGGTGCCGCTGGGCGGCGAGCAGCCCGGCGCGGGCCTCCTGCGGTGTGGCCACCGGGACCAGGGCGCCGACCAGGTCCATCGCGCCCTCCTGGAGGGTGCCGACCGGTGTGCCGTCCGGCTCGCGCTCGATCCTGCCGTCCGCCGGGTCGGGGGTGTGCCGGTCGACGCCCGCCATGTCCAGCGCGCGGGAGTTGACCCAGGCGCCGTGACCGTCCCGGTTGGTCAGCAGCACCGGCCGGTCGGGGACGACGGTGTCGAGCATCGCCCGGGTCGGGATGCCGTCGGGGAAGACGTCCATCGACCAGCCGCCACCCCTGATCCACGCGGCGTCCGGGTGTGCGGCGGCGTAGTCGGCGACCGCGGCGAGGTAGCCGTCGATGGAGCGTTCCCCCGACAGGTCGCAGCGCGCCATCTGCACGCCGGCCACCACGGGGTGGACATGGGCGTCCTGGAAGCCCGGCGCGAGCAGTCCGCCGTCGAGGTCGACGACCTCGGTGGCGGGGCCGACCAGGGGGCGCAGCTCGGACTCCTCGGCGACGGCGAGAATCCGTCCCGCGCTGACGGCGACGGCCGCCTCGACCGGCGCCTCACTCGTACCGGTGAAGACCTTGCCGCCTCGGTAGAGCGCGTCGGCGCGCTGTTCGTGGTTCGCCATCGGTGATTCCTCCCCGTGTGGTGGTGAGGAGGAGTGAAGTCTTGCGCAACGCTGCTGTCAACAGTGTTGCGCTAGATCCGCTCCCCATCGTTACACTGGCCGCACCATGTCGAAGCCACCCCTGGACAAAGCCGCGGGCCCCACCGCCGAGCCGGGCAGGAAGCCGGCCGCGAACCCCGCGACACGCAGCCGGACCAAGCGTTCCGGCAGTCATCTGACGCCCGAGTCGATCATCGAGGCCAGCCTGCGGATCGCCGCACGCGGCAGCGCCGACGCCTTCACCGTGCGCCGTCTCGGAGAGGAGCTGGGCGCCGACCCGACGGCCGTCTACCGGCACTTCCGCGACAAGGACGAACTGCTGCTGGAGGTCGCCGATCGCACCCTCGGCGAAGTCCTGGACCGGATCCCGCACGGGCTGGCCTGGCAGGACCGTATCCGCGCCCTGGCCGACGGCTCGCTCGCGGTGGCCCGCAAGTACCCGGCCGTGGCCTCGGCCATGGCCAGCAGGACGACCCGGCGGGCCAACGAGTTCCGTGTCGTCGAGCTCATCCTCGGCGCGGTGACCGAGGCCGGCCTCAGCGGCGCGGAGGCGGCGCTGCACTACCGGATGGTGGGCGACTCGCTGCTCGCCCTGGTCGGCCAGCGCGCCGCGTATCTGCTCTTCTCGGCCGAGGCCAGGGCGGCGGACGAGTCGTCCTGGAAGCGGGAGTACCGCCTGGTGGATCCGGAGGCGTTCCCGCACATCACGGCGGTGGCCACGGAGCTGGCCGAGGTGACGCAGGACCAGATCTACGCGGCCAGGGTCGATGCGCTGATCACCGCGATCGAGCGGCGGGTGGAGGAGCTGCGCGGCGGGGCGTGAGGCGGGGTGCGCGGGCCATCGGCCCGGGCCGGGTGTCCGTCAGATAGCGCAACACTGTTGACAACAGCGTTGCGGAAGCACTTCACTCCCGGTCAGCTTCGTTCGATCCCCCGTCCGATCCGCAGAGAGGGATTCTCATGCATCGGGAATCAGCCAGATCGAGCACCACTCCCCCGGCCACCTCCACGACCCGCACCGGCCTGCCCGACCGGCTCGGGCTCGCCTTCTCGCTGCACGGCGAGGCCCGGCGGCGCGGCATGCCCGTCGCCGAGGTCGCGGGCGAACGCGCGGACCGTGTCACCACGGAACTGAACCGCCGTCAACTCCTCGCGGGAGCAGGCGCCGTCACCGCCCTCGGCCTGGCCGGGGCGGCACTCGCCGGCTCCACCCGGGCCGCCGCCGCCCCCGCTCCCTCCAGAAATTCCGGCACCACGGCCCCGCGCGTCGTCATCGTCGGCGCCGGCCTGGCGGGACTGCGCTGCGCACACCAGCTGTGGACCGGCCCGCAGGCCATCGCCTCCACGGTTTACGAGGCCGACACCACCCATGTCGGCGGCCGCTGCTGGTCGTTGCGCGACTTCTTCGCCAGCGGCATGGTCAGCGAGCACGGCGGCTCCTTCATCAGCTCCACGGACACCGCCGTACTCCGCCTCGCCAAGTCCTTCGGCCTCAAAACGGAGTACGCCAACGGGGGCACACTCAACGCGGGCACGTACGCGGGCTGGATCAACGGCGGCCGCTACGACGGCGACCAGCAGCAGAGCGACTGGGTCGCCGAGGCGTACGACGCCTTCGCCGCCTCGTACGCGGCGATGGGCACCCCGCGCTGGAACAGCTCCACAGCCGAGGCGAAGCGGCTCGACCGGCTCTCCTGCCTCGACTACCTCGCGGAGATCGGCCTGCCCTCCGGCTCCGCGCTCGGACAGCTCATCCAGTCGGTCCAGCTCCAGTCGGGCGGCGAACCGGCGCACTCCTCGGCGCTGGGCATGATCGGCTTCCTGGGCAGTTCCTCGACCTTCGACGGCGGCGCCGGCTTCGACGAGAAGTACCACCTCGTGGGCGGCAACGACCAGTTGGTCAGTGGCATGGTCGCCGCACTGCCCTCCGGTACGGTCCGGCAGGGCCACCAACTCGTGGCGGTGGTACGGAACAGCGACGCCAGCTACACCTGCACCTTCACCTGCTCCGGCGGTGCGCCGGTCACCGTCCACGCCGACCACCTGGTGCTCGCGCTGCCGTTCAGCACCCTGCGAGACGTGGACCTGACCCGGTCGGGGCTCTCGGCGCTGAAACTGACCGCGATCCAGCAGCAGGGCATGGGGCAGAACGCGAAGCTGGTCACCCAGCTCACCCGCAAGACGTGGCCCTCCCCCGGCTACAACGGCGTCAGCAACACCGGTCCGACCGGCTACCAGACGTCCTGGGACGGCTCGGTCCAGCTCGGCGCCAAGGGCGCGCCCGCGCTGCTGGTCAACTTCCCCGGCGGCGACACCGCCCGCTCCACCCTGACCGGCGCCGCCCACGGCCCGGCACCGTCCGCGGACGTGGACTGGTTCCTCACCCAGATCGAACACGTCTACCCGGGCACCACCGCGGCCTTCAACGGCCTCGCCTACGAGGACCACTGGTCCGTCGACCCCTGGCACAAGGGCGCCTACCACTACTACCGGCCCGGCCAGTACACGACGATCGCCGGGTACGAGGGCGTCCAGGAGGGCCGGATCCACTTCGCGGGCGAGCACACCGACGTCGACAACGCGACCCTCAACTCGGCGGTCGCCTCCGGTGAGCGGGTGGCGGCGGAGGTGTCCGCGCAGGTCTGAGCGCCACCAGGACCGGGATGGCATGAGGCCCCTGGCCGGCGTCTCCGCCGGCCAGGGGCCTCCTGCCGCACTGCCGCGATGCCGGGCTCAGTTGCTCACTGACCGGATTCCGCTGCCGCCTGACGCGGCATCAGGGCGACGACCGGGAGGCTGAGGGCGGTGACGGCAAGCACGACGACCAGGGTGACCGTCATCGCATGGGCCGTTCCGGAGGATGCGGCCCGGAAGAAGACGGACGTGACCGCGGCCGATCCGATGGCCGAGGCGAGTTGCTGGATCGAGCTGAACGAGCCGCTGGCGCTGCCGGCTTCGTCGGGCTTCGCGTCGCCGAGAGCGACGACGGGGATCGTCGCGAAGCTCAGACCGATGCCGACGCCGATCACGAAGAACGCCGGGGCCAGCGCCCAGAGGCCGATGTTCGTCCCGGAGTGAGCGACCAGGCCAAGCACCCAGCCGCAGCCGATGAGGTCGACGGTGAGGCCGATGAAGACGAGCCGACGGCCGAACCTGGCGACCAGACCGCCCATGGCGGCGAACCCGGCGGCCACCAGCCCCAGGGTGAGCGGCACCAGCCCGAGCGAGGTGTTCCTCGGGCTGACGTGCAGCCCCTCCTGGAGGAACAGCGACAGCACGAAGAGCAGTCCGCTACCGGCCGCGACGGCGACCAGGCACACCAGCAGCCCGGAGGTGAAACCCCGGTTCTTCATGAGCGACGGCGTGACGAGCGGGTGGGCCGCGGTGCGCTGGCGGTGGGCGAAGGCGGCGAAGAACAGGACGCCGGCGGCGAGCGAGCCGACCGGGAGCACACCCCAGCCGTTGGTCGAGCCCTCGATCAGGCCGTACAGCAGCCCCAGCATGGCCGCCCCCAGCAGACCGGAGCCCCACACGTCGACGACGGTGGACCGGTCGCCGTCACCGGTCCCGTCGCCGTCGCCCTCGCCCTCGCCGTCGCCGTCACGCGGCAGGATCCCCTTGGCCATGATCAGCCCGGCCACGCCGAGGACGATGTTGAGGAGGAAGATCGGGCGCCAGGACAGGCCGAACAGGTCGGCGCCGATGAGGAATCCGGCCAGGACCGGGCCGACGACGCTGGAGAGGCCGAGCACCGGGCCGAACAGCCCGAACGCCTTCGCGAGCATGTCGCGGTCGAACATCTTCGTCATGATCGCCATGCCCTGGGGGAGCAGCAGCGCCCCGAACGCTCCCTGCGCGATGCGGGCGGCGATGAGCAGGGCCGGGTCGGGTGAGAATCCGGCGACCGCCGAGGCCGCGGTGAACCCGCCCATGCCGATCAGGAACAGCCTGCGCTGGCCGAACTTGTCGCCCAGCCGTCCCCCGACCACGAGCAGGACGCCCATGGCGAGCATGTACGCAGGACCCAGCCACTTGATCAGACTCTCACCGCCGTGCAGGTCAACGGCGATGGTGGGGGCCGCGATGTTCGTGACCGTCCCATCGATGACATCGAGGGCGTCGGCGACCAGCACCAGCCCCAGGATCACCCACATCCGGCGGTGGGAGCGGTGTGTCGCGACGGTGCCCGGCTCCGTCAAGGTGGTCATGAGGAACGTCCTTCTCCTACCCCGGGGCGCCCCTCGTGGGCGGCCGCTCACCCCCTCCACGAACGCCCAGGGCCCGATCCGACACCGCCGCGAGGAATTTCTTCGAGATCTTCCGACGCCGCCGCTAGCCCAGTTGGTCGCGGCGGCGGGTGAGGTAGGCGATCTCGCCGGTGTTACCCGCCAGCTCGATGGCGCTGTCGTACGCGGCGCGGGACTCCTGGCTCCGGCCCAACCGACGCAGCAGGTCGGCGCGGGTGGCGTGGTAGGCGTGATACCCGGCCAGGGCCCCGGCGAGGCGGTCGACGAGGGCAAGTGCCACCTCGGGTCCGTCGAGTTCGGCGACGGCGATGGCCCGGTTGAGGGCGACGACGGGCGAGGGGTCCAGGCGGACGAGCTGGTCGTAGAGGGCGAGGACCTGTGACCAGTCGGTGTCGCGGATGTCGCGGGCCGAGGTGTGCACGGCATTGACGGCCGCGAGGATCTGGTAGCGGCCCGGGGCCGCCCCGGCGGCGGCAGCGGCGAGGCGTTCGCGCACCAGCCGGTGGCCCTCGGCGATCAGTTCTCCGTCCCAGGCGCCTCGGTCCTGCTCGCCGAGGGCCACCAGTTCGCCGCCGGGCGAGACCCGGGCGGCGCGGCGGGCCTCGGTGAGCAGCATCAGCGCCAGCAGCCCGGCCACCTCACCGTCGCGCGGCAGGAGGGCGCGGAGCAGGCGCGTGAGCCGGATCGCCTCGGTGGTCAGCTCGTGCCGTACGGGATCGGTGTCGGGGCCGCTGGCCAGGTAGCCCTCGTTGAAGACGAGGAAGAGGACGGCGAGCACACCGGAGACCCGAGCCGGGAGATCCTCCGCGGACGGCACGCGATACGGGATGCCCGCCGCTTTGATCTTGCCCTTCGCCCGGGTGATCCGCTGCCCCATGGCACTCTCGGCCACCAGGAACGCCCGGGCGATCTCGGGCACGGTCAGACCGCCGACCATGCGCAGCGTCAGCGCCACGCGGGCCTCGCTCGCCAGCGCCGGGTGGCAGCAGATGAAGATCAGCCGCAGCCGGTCGTCGTCGATGGCGCCCAGGGGCTCCGGCGGGGTGTCGTCGTACACCCTCCCCGCCTCCCTGTGCTTGTCGTCGCGCTTGTTCTCCCGCCGGATCCGGTCGATGGCCTTGCGGGTGGCCGTCGTGGCCAGCCACCCACCGGGGTTGGGGGGCACGCCGTCCGCCGGCCACCGCTCCACGGCGGTCGCGAACGCCTCGGCCGCCGCTTCCTCGGCGATGTCGAGGTCACCGAAGCGCCGGGTCAGAGCGGCGACCATCCGGGCCCACTCCGCACGGTGGGCCCGGACGACCGCCCCGCGCACCTCACTCACATGAATGGCCGTACCTCGACCTTCCGGTTGCACGCCCTCGACCCCTCGTGGGCGAGCCTGAGCGCCACCTCCACGTCGGGCGCCTCGATGATCCAGAACCCGGCGAGGTACTCCTTGGACTCCAGAAACGGCCCGTCGGTGACCATCCCCTCCCCACCCCGGTTGTCGATCACGGTCGCCGCCTCGGGCGCCCCGAGTCCCCCTGCGAAGACCCAGTGGCCCTCGTCCCGCAACCGGTCGTTGAACACATCGATCGCGGCGTCCTCCTCCGGGTCGGCGAGGCTCGGCCCGTCGTGGATCACGGAAAGCAGATACTGCATCTGAGGATCATCTCCTGTGCTGTCAAGCCGGTGTGGCGCGCGGTCAGGGCGTCACACCGTCGCGTACGGCGGGTGCCCGGACCGCTGGGCAGCCCCGGCGTCGGACACGCCCTTGACCCTCTCAGAGCCCGAACAGGGGAAACAGCCCTGAGCCGTGGAAGGCGACGACCCGGCTGACGCCCTCGGTGGTCAGTGTCAGGACGTGCAGTGCGTGGGGGTGGCGGGTGCCGTCGCGGCCGCGGGCGTACACCGCGAAGGCGGGCTGGCCGTTGGCGGAGGTGGGGACCAGCGCGGCCGGTCCGACCACCGGCATCTGTTTGCCGAGGAAGGCGAGGACGGTGTCGCGGCCTTCGAACCACGTCGCGATCGGCGGCATTTCCCACCGGGCGTCCTCGGTCAGTACCGCGACGAGTTGATCGACGTCGGCGGTCTCGAAGGCGGTGACGTACCGGTCGAGCAGGGCCCGCTGCCGTGGCTCGTCGGGTTCGGTCAGATTGTCCTGGCTCAGTGGAACCTGGGAACGGGCGCGCTGGAGCGCGCTGTTGACGGCCGCCGTCGTCATCTCCAGCAGTCCCGCCACCTCCGCGGTACGCCACTGCAGCACGTCGCGGAGAATCAGCACGGCCCGCTGCCGCGGCGGCAGTTGCTGGAAGGCGCCCACCAACGCGAGCCGCATGGACTGGCGTTCCACCACGACCGCCGCCGGATCCGCCGGTGCGGCGGTGAACAGGAAGTCGGGCATCGGCTGGAGCCACGGCACCTCCCGCGCCTGCGGGCCGAGCCGCGCGTCGAGGTCCGTCTGGGGGGCGCCCAGATCCGCGGGCAGCGGCCTGCGTCTGATCTTCTCCAGCGCCTTGAAACACGCCCGGGTCGCGATGCGGTACAGCCATGTACGCAGCGACGACCGTCCCTCGAACCCGCCGTAGGCACGCCAGGCGTCGAGGTAGACGTCCTGCACCACCTCTTCGGCCTCGTCGACCGAACCGAGCATGCGGTAGCAGTAGACGAGCAGCTCACGCCGGAACGGCTCGCTCAGCCTTCCGAAGTCCCCCTCGCCGGCCTCGGCCTCAGTCATGGTGTGCATGATCCGCCGTTTCCGTGGTGGCGGGGCGCGCGACTCGCCCTGTCGGGCCGCATGCGTCGTGCCGCCTCAGCCGAAGCATCCGCTTCCACCCCCGCCTCCGCCGCCGAGTTCACCGGACGGCGATGTCTGCCATGTCGATGGCGACGAACACGATCTGGTCGTCGCCCATGGGGGCGTAGGCCCGTCGCGTGGCGGGGATGACGATGCCGTCGACGTCGCGGTGGTCGGCGGCATGGAGCTGCGACTCGACCGTCCGGCCGACGACGTCGATGGTGAAGTCGTGGCGGCGCAGCAACCCGTCCGGGCCGAAGCAGAACACCTGCGTGCGGGTGTGGCTCTTGATGTGGTCCGGGAAGGTCACCTGCAGCCGCCGCCACTTCTCACCGTCGGCCTCGATCGGGGCGATCTCCTCGCAGACGAAACCCGGCCAGGTGAGCAGGAACGGCACGTGCAGGTACGTCCACAGCGCCTCTCCGGTGAAGTACGCGAGATGCAGGTCGTCCCACGGCGTCTCGAACCGGTGGCCGTCGAACGACCGTTCCGGGTCGTCGCGTACGTCGGCCACCGTGCCGACCGGTCGTTGCAGGACGACCCGGTCCGGCTCGAAGACCGAGCGCCGGTCCTGGCCGACGAAGTCCATGGTCAGCCGCTCCCGCGTGGTGTCCACCTCGAAGCGGACGTCTCTCAGGGCGTCGCCTTGTCCCTTGAGCTGCCAGAAGGCCCCGGTGATGGCGGCGTCGACGGTGATCGTACGGATCCGGTTCCACCGGTCCATGCCGCCGTGCGCGGCGACGGCGCTCGCGAGTAGATCGTTCATTGCTCCTGCTCCTCCGCGGGGGTGTGACCCGGTCAGCCGACGATGACTCCGCCGGTCAGGTCGGCGACGGTGCCGGTCATGCCGGATGCCCGGTCGGAGGCGAGGAACACCGCCGCCTCCGTGAGTTCCGCCAGCGTCGTCGGGCGCTTGCGGTGGCTCATGCCACCCGTCAGCGCGGTGAACTGCTCCTTGGTGATCCCCAGCGCGTCGGCGTGCAGCCCGTACACGACGTCGATGACCGGTGTCTCGACCATGCCGGTCGTCCGCAGGCAGATCGCGCGGACACCATGCTGGGCCCATTCGGCCGACAGCGCGCGGTTGAGCGCTTCCATCGCCGCCCATCCGACGCTCATCCCGCCCACCAGCGGCATCGGCATACGGGCCGGTTCGGGTGTGTGCATCATGATCACCCCCGCCCCCTGGGCGATCATGTGCCGTGCGGCGGATCTCGCGGTGATGAAATGGGCCCGGGCGTACGTGGTGACCGGGCGCAGGAAGTCCTCGACCGGCAGTTCGCTGAACGGTATGCCCTGCAACCCCACGGGCGAGATGCCGACGGCGTTGAACGACACGTCGACGCTGCCCGCACCTGCGACGACCGCGTCCAGGTGCCCGGCCACCGATGTCTCGTCCCCGGCGTCCACCACGGCGGTCTCGACCGCTCCCCCGGCGGCGGAGATCTCCTTCGCGACCGTGTCGACGACATCGAGATGCCGCGCGGTCAGGAACACCCTGGCGCCTTCCCGGGCGAAACCGCGGGCCACCGCGCTCCCGACCGCGCCGCCCGCCCCGTAGACGACGACGTTCTTGTTCTCCAGCAACATGGTCTTCTCTTTCCGGTTGCTCACGCCGTCGAGACGGCGACCCGCTCCGGAGACCACCGGCGTGGCCCGTGACCGGCGCGATGAGCTCATACCTGTACAGAGGCGAGCTCACCCCGAAACTCATCGCTGCGGCGGTCACGACCGCGGCGGTTCAGCCTGCGGATTGCGTGGGGGGTGCCGCATCCAGGAGGTGGGGGCCGTTGTTGCGGACGTTGTTCACGGCGGTGGTCACCGCACGGGCGTCCAGCGGCCGGGCCCTGGGGTCGGCGAGCAGTGCCCGGATCTCGTCGGGGTCTTCCAGGGCGGGGTCGAGCCACGCGCCGAAGTTCGGCTCGGCGATCGTCAGCGGCATCCGCGGGTGCACCCGGCCGGCGGCGTCGGTGGCCTCGGTGGTGATGATCGTGCACGTCGTCCACCAGACGGCCGCTTCGTCGTCGGCCGCCTTCGGGTCGCGCCAGAACTCGTACAGACCGGCGAACGCCATCGGCGCCTGGTCCTCGGGGTGGATGAAGTACGGCTGCTTGTACGCCTTGGCCCCGTCACGGGCCGGGACGGCCTGCCACTCGTAGAAGCCATCCGCGGGCAGCAGGCACCGCCTCTTGAGGAAGGGCCGGCGGTACGCGGGCTTGTCGTGCACCGTCTCCACCCGCGCGTTGATCATCTTCGCGCCGATCGACAGGTCCTTCGCCCAGGACGGCACCAGACCCCACCGGGCCGCCCGCAGACGCCGCTCGATCTCCCCCGTCGTCCGGTCGACCCGCTCGATCACCGCCCACACGTCGTCGGTCGGCGCCACGTTCCACGACGGCGGCAACGCCTCCTCCGGAGGGGGCGCGTCGGCGCGGAAGAGCCCGGCCATGTCCTCGGGCCGTCGGGTGGAGGCGTATCGACCGCACATACCCCCAGCCTGCCACGGCCGCCCTGCGGAGAAGCAGGAAGCCAGGCCCCGGGCGGTGCGTGTTCCCGCGGAACGCACCACAGGGTGCGAGGTCGAGCGTGGCAAGGTGGCGCCATGAACCCGCCGCCTCCTTCCCGGACGTCCCCTCACCGCGGTCAGGTGATCGTCCTGACCGGGCCGCCCGGAGCCGGCAAGAGCACCGTGGCCCATCTGCTGGCCGATCGCCTGGCTCCCAGCGTCCACCTGCACAGCGACGACTTCTGGCACTCCATCAAGCAGGGCTGGATCGCGCCCTACCTGCCCGAAGCGCATCAGCAGAACCAGGTGGTCCTGCGGGTGCTGGTCTCGGCGGCGTTCGGCTACGCCGACGGCGGCTACCAGGTGATCTGCGACGGCGTCGTCGGGCCCTGGTTCATCGACCTGTTCCGCGAGGCCGGCCGAGCCAGGACCCTGCCGCTGACCTACGTCATCCTCCGGCCGGACCAGCCCACCACACTGCAACGGGCAACGAACCGGACCGACAACGCCTTGACCGACCCCGAGCCGATTCGCTCCCTGCACGGCCAGTTCAGCGACCTGGGCGTCTACGAGTCCCACGTACTGGATTCCACCCCCCTGACCCCCGAGGCAACCGCCGCCACCCTCCTCCGCGGCCTCACCACGGGCACCTACCTCCTCGAGCCGAACGACAGCGTCACCGCGCCTTGACCTGCGGCCCGCATGAGGTCACCGGCCGAGGAGTTCCCCTATCAGCGCTGCGACCTGCTGCGTCTCGAGGAGGAAGCCGTCGTGGCCGTGCGGGGAGTGGATCACGCGTACGTGGTCCGCGGCGGGGATGCCTGCCGCGAGTTCGGCTTGCTGGGAGAGGGGGTAGAGGCGGTCGGAGTCGACTCCGGCGATCAGGGTGCGGGCGGTGACGCGGCGGAGGGCGGGGCGGGTGCCGCCGCGGGTGCGGGCGATGTCGTGGCTGTTCATGGCGTCGGTCAGTGTCACGTAGGTGCCCGCGTCGAAGCGGTGGACGAGCTTGGTGGCGTGGTGGTCGAGGTAGGACTCGACCTGGTAGCGGCCACCGTGCCAGGGGTGTTCGCCGGGTTGGGGGGCGCGGCCGAAGCGGGTGTGGAGTTCGGGTTCGCTGCGGTAGGTGACGTGGGCGAGTCGGCGGGCGAGGCCGAGGCCGGTGTGGGGACCGTGGGCGGGGGCGGCGTCGTGGTAGTCGCCGCCGTTCCAGTGCGGGTCGGAGCGGATGGCGTGCAGTTGGATGGTGGCCCAGGCGATCTGCTCGGCGCTGGCGGCGGCCGTGGAGGCCAGCAGGAACAGCGCGTCGGTGCGGTCCGGGTACGACACGGCCCACTCCAGGGCGCGCATGCCGCCCATGGAGCCGCCGGCCACCAGGGCCCAGCGGTCGATGCCGAGCGCGTCCGCCAACCCGGCCTCGGCGGTGACCTGGTCGCGCTGCGTCAGCTGCGGGAAGCTGCCGCCCCAGCGCCGTCCGTCCGGCCGAAGCGAGGAGGGGCCGGTGCTGCCCTGGCAGCCGCCGAGTACGTTGGGGGCCACGACGAACCAGCGGTCGGTGTCCAGGGCCCGGCCCGGCCCGATCAGGCCGTCCCACCACCCGGGTGTCGGGTGGCCCGGGCCGGCCGTACCGGCGGCGTGGCTGTCCCCGGTGAGCGCGTGCAGCACCAGGACCGCGTTGGAGCGTGCGGCGTTGAGCCGCCCCCAGGTCTCGTACGCCAGCCGCACACCGGGAAGTTCCCCGCCCGCTTCCAAAGGCAGCACCTTGTCCCGTACGTACCACTGACGGCGGCCGGGAGCGTCCCCCTCCCGCCAGGCCCCGGAGGCCGGCGGGAGAGGGACGCCGGTGGCGGGTACGGCGCTCAGGACGCGCCCTTGGCCGCGCGGAAGCCCGCCTCCAGGTCCGCCTTGAGGTCGGCGAGGTTCTCGATGCCGACCGACAGCCGCACCAGGCCCGGGGAGGTGCCGGTGGCCGCCAACTGCGCCTCGTCCAGCTGGCTGTGGGTGGTGGACGCGGGATGGATGATGAGGCTGCGCACGTCGCCGATGTTGGCGAGGTGGCTGAAGAGTTCCACGGCGTCCACGAAGCGCTTGCCCGCCTCCACCCCGTCCCGCAGTTCAAAGGCCAGTACGGCGCCGGCGCCGCGCGGCAGATAGCGCTGCCCGGCCTCGTACCACCGGTTGGACGGCAGCCCCGGGTAGTGGACGGCGGCGACCTCGTCGCGCTGCTCCAGCCACTCGGCGAGCGCCTGGGCGTTCGCCGAGTGCCGCTCGATGCGCAGGCTGAGGGTCTCGACACCCTGCAGCAGCAGGAACGCCGAGTGCGGGGCGATGGCGGGGCCGAGATCGCGCAGCAGTTGGACGCGGAGCTTGATCGCGAAGGCGCCGGGACCGAGGGCGGGCCAGTAGCGCAGTCCGTGGTAGCTCGGGTCGGGCTCGTTGAAGTCCGGGAAGCGGTCGGCGTGTTGCCCGAAGTCGAACGTGCCGCCGTCGACCACGACACCACCGATGGTCGTGCCGTGGCCCCCGATGAACTTGGTCGCCGAGTGGACGACGATGTCGGCGCCGTGCTCGAACGGCCGCAGCAGATAAGGGGTGGGCACCGTGTTGTCCACGATCAGCGGCACGCCCGCCTCATGGGCGACGTCGGCGACGGCCCGGACGTCCAGGACGTTGCCGCGCGGATTGCCGAGGGTCTCGGCGAACAGCGCCTTGGTGTTCGGGCGGATCGCCGCCCGCCAGGCGTCGAGGTCGTCCGGGTCGTCGACGAACGAGACCTCGATGCCGAACTTGGGCAGGGTGTGCCGGAAGAGGTTGAAGGTGCCCCCGTACAGGGAGGTGCTGGAGACGATGTGGTCGCCGGCGGACGCCAGGGTCAGCAGCGCCAGCGTCTCCGCGGCCTGGCCCGAGGAGAGCGCCACCGCCGCCACGCCGCCCTCCAGCGCGGCGACGCGCTGCTCGAACACGTCCTGGGTGGGGTTGTGGATACGGGTGTAGATGTTCCCCGGCTCGGCGAGCGAGAACAGGTCGGCGGCGTGCTGGGTGTCGCGGAACACGAACGACGTGGTCTGGTAGATCGGCACCGCCCGCGCCCCGGTGGTCGGGTCCGGCGCGGCACCGGCATGGATCTGCTTGGTCTCGAACGACCACGCCGAGGTGTCCGGCCCGGCGGGGCCTTCCTCCGGCGTATGACCTGCGGTGACGGAGTCGATGGGCTGGCTCATGGGTCTCCCTGGTACGGCGGCGCGCAGGAGGGTGCGCCGGGTGCGGGGGCAAGCGGGGGTATGCGGGGGTATGCGGGGATACGGCGAAGCAGGCAGCGCACGGCCGCGATGCGGCGGCGCGCGGGGGAAGGACGATCAGGGGCCGGAGCGGGGCGTCAGCTCTCGACGGAACAACAACCCGTGCTGGTGACACGCACGTAGTCCACGTGGCGGCGGGTCACGAGAACGGTCGTCATGCGGCCAGGAAACCACAGCCGCGCGCCGCGCACCACCACCTTCGGCGGGCCCGTGCCGTGTAGCGGAGCAGCACGGAGCTTCATCCACCCCTTACGTCAAGCTCCTTGACGCCCCGTCACGGTGCGGCGAGCCGGAAGTGCATCCTGCCGAAGGTGACCCAGTCGCCGGGGCGGACGGGCGTCTGGCCGGTCAGCCGCCGGCCGTTCACGCGTGTGCCGTTCAGCGAACTCAGGTCGCACAGGGACCAGCCGTCGACGGCGGCGGTGAGGACGGCGTGCGAGCGGGAGACGGATTCGTGGGACAGCCGCAGATGGCTGCTGGAGGCGCGTCCGATGACCAGGGAGCGTGTGCCGGCCGGCGGCAGCGCGAGGACGGGCAGGTGGCGGATCCGGTGGCGGCGGCGGATGCGGAGGGCGAGGTGGGTCGGTGCGGCGGACGCCCGGCGCAGGAAGCGTCGCAACCCGCCGGGGGACGCCGGGGCGGCAGGCGGCGGAGCGGCCTCGGCCCCGGCCCCGGGCAGGTCCGCGATCGTGGAACGCAGTTGGGCCAGGTCGCGTGCGACGAGCACGCGCTCCATGCGGAAGAGGAAGGTCTCGTGCGACAGCCGTCCCTCAACCGCTGCCGTACGCAGCAGTTCCAGGACGTGGTCGCGATCCGCGTCGGACGCCCGCGCGAGCGGAACCTCACCCTGATACTGGCTCACGAGGGAGATTGTCCACCGGGCGGAGACGGCTGTCCACGACACCGGGCCGCTTCGATGCGCCTCACCGCGGAAGGCCGGTCCAACGGTGATCTCGACGCGTGATCTCCCCGCGTGACCACCAGGTGAGACCGCGTGCGCGAACTTCTTGACGGCCGCACGGGCCGCGCCGAAACTGACGGGGACGGTCACGATTGTCAGCGCCCACGGCGCGGGTTCGCCCGCCCTTGTGGTCATCGGCCCCGGCCCGCTGACAGGCAACCCTTCCACCGCGATGGGGTGCCCCGGGTGACGACCGGGTCCTGCCGGTGCGGCGGGGCAAGCGTGGTCTCGCGTGTCGCGAGCTCCGGAGGTGGGACTGGTGGGAATGCCCTGGAACGGCTTCACGCGGCGCCTTCACATCGATCTTCAGCGCGTCTCCAGCGCTTACTGATCCGCTACCGGTCCGTACGATCCGGACCCGCGCCAGAAGCGTAGTCGCATCCCATCGGCCGCTGGTGCCCACAAGGCGGCAGTGGCTTCCTCGCGCCCCAAGGGAGAGTCATGTCCGACAGCCATGCGCACTGTTCCAGCACAGACAACTCCAGCGCCTGTACCAAGATTTCGCCGACCTCGGGCCATCGCCCCGCGGCGATCGCACCGTCCGCCCTCCCCCACCGCTTCCACAACCGTATCGGCGTCGGTCTGGCGGGCGGCTTCTACCCGGCGCCGCACCGCTACCAGTTGTTCCTGACGGAGAACTGCCCGAGCTCGCTGCGCGTGTCCATCAGCGTGGACCTGCTCGGCCTGAACGACTCGCTCACCACCACGGTCCTGGCCCCGCGACCCGCCGGGACACCCGAGGCGTTCGCGGCACTGCGCCGGGCGTACGAGGCCACGGCGTACCACTACGACGGTCCGCTGACCGCGCCCGCGCTGTGCGACCGGTGGACCGGACGCGTCGTCAGCAACCAGGTCTGCGACATCCTCCGCGACCTGGCGGGCCTGCGGTTCGGCGACGACGGGGTCTGCCCCGCGGCGCTCCGCCCGCCGGCCCGCGCCGCGGACGTGGACGCGCTGCGTGACCTGCTGGACCGAGAGGTCACCCGGGACGCCGAGGGCCCCGGGCGCGCGGCGGCGCTGGACCTGCTGGAGAACCGGCTCGCCGGGCAGCCGTATGCGCTGGGCGATGAGCTGACGGCCGCGGACGTGGACCTGTGGGTGGCGCTCGTCCATCTCGGCCCGGCCGGCGCCCTCGGTTCGCACCACCGGCTCCGGGACTACGTACGCCGCTTGGGCGACCACCATCCCGCCTTCCGGACCAGGGCCGACGCGGCCTGAGAGCCTGGAGGCCGCGAACGCGGACACCCGTCCAGCTCGCCCACGAGACGCCCCGCACGCCTCCGAACGGCGCCCCGCCACCTTATTTCCTATCGATTTACTAGGAAAGCATTGACGGGGTGCCGTTCGGGTGCGCAGGATGATGCACATGCCCTTCAAGCAACGACTCGTACGTCGTCGGCATGTCGACTTTGGTCACGTCGTCAGCGCCGCCTGCTGTCGCGCCTAGGGCACGCGACTCACTTCCCGCGCGTGTCACTCCGCTGCTTCTGACTCATCCCAGGTGATCAGGCGGCCGGTCCCACCGCGCCTGATGGCCCGACGTACCTGCGAAGGACGACCGCCATGACCACGGCAATCCCTGCTCAGACCACTGTCCCGCACGCACTCCTGCCCGACGTGCGGCATCTCCGCCTCCTGGACGACGCCCCGCGCAGCGGCCCCGAGGAACCCGGCACCACGCCCCTCATCGGCTACCTCGTGCTCGTCCCCGAGGGCACCGACCCCGCGCAGTTCTTCGCCGCGGAGGTGCCGCGGCGAAGGATCCGACCGGTCGGCTACGCGGACACCCCGCCCGCGCCACAGGCCGGAGGCAATGGCGTACGCATCGATCCCGCGCGGCATGTCGCCGAGGTCGACGGACGCGAACTCGACCTCACCTACCTGGAGTTCGAACTGCTCGCCCACCTCGTACGGCATCCCCACCACGTGCACTCACGCGAGCAGTTGATCGCCGACATCTGGGGCTACGACCACATCGGCGACGGCCGCACGGTGGATGTCCACGTGGCGCGGCTGCGCCGCAAGCTCGGGTCGTACCGACACCGCATCGTCACCATACGGCGGGTGGGCTACAAGTACGTGCCCGACCAGCAGGAGAGCCCCAACCCCGATGCCCGCCGCCGACCTTGAGGAGTTCCCACGCCATGGGCGTTGCCACGGCGCTGTCCGTACCCGTCCCGGCTTCCGACCCCGCCTCCGACCGGACCGCCGGTCCCGGCCGGGCGCACTGGCTGCGGGTGGCCCGCGACACGGCGGACGACCTGGCCACGGACGCGGTGGCCAGGGACCAGGCGGGCAAGGCCCCGGTCGACGAGGTGTCCCGGCTGCGGGAGGCGGGGCTGCTGAGGCTCCTCGTACCGGCTGAGCTCGGTGGCGGCGGCGGGGACTGGCCCACGGCCTACGCCGTCGTACGGGAGATCGCCGCCGCCGACGGCGCGATCGGGCAACTGCTCGGCTGTCACTACTTCCTGTCGTCCGGCGCGCGGTTCCTCACGGTGCCCGCTCTCGCCGCCCGGATCGAGCGGAAGTCCGCGGCGGCGGACTGGTGTTGGGGCGGTGGTGTCGCCGACCAGGAACTGCCGCTGACACTGGCCAGGTCGGCCCGCGGCCATGTGCTCGACGGTCGGCAGAGCTTCACCACCGGGGCCCTCGTCGCCGACCGTCTCCTCGTACGGGCCCAACGGGCCGACACCGGCGAGCCCTTCGCCGTCGTCGTCGACACCGCCGACCCCAGGGTGCGCGTCGACGACGACGCCGGCACCTTCGGCCAGCGGCTCGCGGCAGGCGGCAGCGTGGAGTTCGACGCCGTACCCGTCGTCGCCGATGACGTGCTCGGCTCCCTGTCCGCGGACGAGGGCGTCCTGTCGCCCCGTACCGCGCTCACGTCGCCGCTCGGGCGTCTGCTCTCCGTCCAGCTCCTGCTCGGCATCGCCGAGGGAGTCCTCGCCGAAGCCCGTGAGTACAGCAGGGCGGGCCGCTCGGCCTGGCGCGCCGACTCCTCCCAGGACCCGGAGCTGCTGAGCGCCTACGGAGAACTCACCATCCTCGCCCGCTCCGCCTCCGCACTGAACGAGCAGGCGCTGGAGGCCGTTCACGGGGCACTGGCACGCGGCGAGGACGTCACGTACGACGAGTACGCGCAGACCTCGGCCCTGGTGGCCATGGCCGAATCGGCCGCTTCCAGGGCCGCGCACGAGTCCACCACCCGCGCCCTCGATGTCATCGGCGTCCGCTCGGCGTCGTCCAGGCTGGGATTCGACCGCTTCTGGCGCAACGCCCGCACCCACGCACTGCACCAGCCCGTCGCCCACCGGCTGCGCGAGGTCGGGGACTACTTCCTCAACGACGCGCACCCGCCGTTCGTCCTGCCGTTCTGAGAGCGTGGACAGCCGCCGGGCAGCGAAACACCCGACCGACGCACTAGGGAATAATGCGCACATGCGGATCTCAGCCAGGGCGGACTACGCGGTACGAGCCGCGCTGCAGCTCGCCGCGGCACACGACGACGGGCCGCTGAAGGCCGAGGCCATCGCCGATGCCCAGGACATCCCGCACAAGTTCCTGGAGAGCATCCTGAACGATCTGCGCCGTGGCGGTCTCGTCCTGAGCCAGCGCGGCGCCAACGGTGGCTACCGGCTGGCCAGGCCCGCCGGGGACATCACCGTCGCCGACGTGATCCGCACCGTGGACGGACCGCTGGTCTCGGTACGAGGAGTCCGCCCGCCGGAGCTGTCCTACACCGGCCCCGCCGAGTCACTGCTCCCCCTGTGGATCGCGCTGCGCTCCCACGTGCGCGAGATCCTCGAAGGCGTCTCCCTCGCCGAGGTCGCCTCCGCCCAACTGCCCGCCGACGTCTCCGCGTTGATCCACGCCCCGGGCGCCTGGGTCAATCCCTGACACGCCTGCGGCGCGGTCGGCGCCGCGCGGGAGTGCTCCCGCACGGCGCCGACCGGTGCGTCCCGTGACCTCAGGAGGCGACGGCGACCCGGTGATCGGCGGTGAAGGGGCGCCCGGAGACCAGCTCGGACTCGCGGCCGTCAGGGCCCACCGGAGTCTCGCCGATCAGGGTGACCCGGTGCAGCCGCCGCTCGACGTCCAGGTGTTCGAGGTCGCGCGGGGCGAGGTGCGCGGTGGCCCGGTTGTCCCAGAAAGCCACGTGCCCGGGCTCCCAGCGGAAGCGCACCGTGTACTCGGGACGGGTGATCTCGGCATAGAGCAGGTCCAGGAGGCGCTTGCTCTCACTCGTGGTGACATCGACGATGTGGCTGGTGAAGCCCGGGTTGACGAACAGCGCGCGCTCCCCGGTCGCCGGGTGCACCCGCACCACGGGGTGGACGGCCACCAGCAGGTTGTCGTTGATGCGCCGGGCGTACGCGCTGTCGCCGTCCACCGGGCGGCTGCCGCCGTAGCGGTGCTCGGCACGCAGGGTGTCCACGAAGGCCCGGACCGGGGAGGACAGTCCCTCGTAGGCGGCGACCAGGTTGGTCCACTGCGTGTCGCCGCCGAACTCGGGTACGGTCTCGGCGCGCAGGATGGATCCCGCGGGCGGGTTCACCGCGGCGGTGACGTCGGTGTGCCAGCCGTCGAAGTAGCTGTACTGGCGCTTGCGGTACTCCTCCCGGAAGTCCTTGCCGTAGCGCTGCTCGAAGCGGCGCGGATCGATGGTGAAGATCTCCGGGTGGTCCTCCGGCGGGGTGTCGTCGTGGGGATGGGCGTAGGTGAGGTCACCGAACTGGCGGGCGAAGGCGACCTGGGAGGCGTGGTCGAGGCGCTGACCGCGGAAGAAGACGACCTTGTGCCGGTGCAGGGCCTCGGTGATCGCGGTGACGGTCTCGGTGGAGAGCGGTTCGGCGAGGTCCACGCCGTCGATGTCGGCGCCGATGTGACCGGCGACGGGGCGTACGGAGAACGTGCTCATGCTGATGGTGTCCTTTCGGGCAGTCCGGTGGGGGTAGTGCGCGGGCGCGACGGGGCGCGGGCAGGTGTCACCCGCCGTCCGCGTACGGGCATGCGGGCGCGATCCGGCCATGCCGCTGCCGATTGCCCATGCCGCTGCCGCGGGGTCGGGGGAAAGGGGGATGTGACGGCTGTCAGTGCCGCGGTGCGGTCACCGGTGCGGCCGTCGGCGGGGCATGCCGGTCAGCGGGCGCGACAGCCCAGCCCGGCGAAGTGGTGCGCACGGAAGGCGTTCACGGTGTGCCGGCCTGCGGCGCCCCGGATCGTGGCCTTCATCTGCGCGTACATGGGAACAAGCTTCCTGCCTCCGCACGGCACGGGCAATGTTTTCTGGCGACGTGGAAGAAACTCCGTCCGCGCGCCGCTCATCGGCCGCGGCCGGCCGTACGCAGTCCCAGCGGGTCCTGGTAGACGGCCGCGAGAACCGGCGCGCCCGCCGCCACCGCGAGCGTGTCCGTACCGAAGGAGCCAACCCGTACGACATCGCCCGCACCGTCCAGCTCGCGGGTCAACTCGGGCAGCAGTTGCGGGAGATGGCGGGTGACGGCCTCGGTCAGCACCAGGGCGTCCGGGCGGAGCACGTCCAGCATCGGCCGTACCGCCCGCGCGAGGAACCGCAGCCGGGCGCGGCACAGCTCCACCGCCCGGGCATCGCCGTCCCCGGCGGCCCGCAGAAGGAGCGGCAGGTCGGGGCGCGGGATGACGCCCCCGGCGACAGCGCGCCGCGCGACGGCGCGGTCGGAGACGGTGGCCTGCAGGCAGCCCCTGCGCCCGCACGGGCACGACTCGGCGGACTCGGGGACGGGCAGGTGCGCCACGCCGCCGGCGCCGTAACCGCGGCCCTGCAGCAGGGCGCCGCCGGTGGTGATCGCCGCGTCCACCGCGTTGCCCACGAACAGATGCAGCAGGTCGCCACCGCCGACCGCGCCGAACAGCAGTTCCGCGCGGGCCAGCGCGCGGGCGTGGCCCTCCACGTGCACGGGGAGCCCCACCAGCGGCTGCAGGGCGTGCCGCAGCGGCACGTCGCGCCAGCCGAGGGCCGCGTTCTCCACCAGGATCCCCGCGCGGGGATCCACCCAGCCGCCGGTGACCACACCGAGCCCCAGCACCGAGCGCCCGTTCGCGTGCCGCCGCAGGAAGCCCGGCAGCCGCGCGGCGATGTCGTGGAGGACGGTGCTGTGGTGGGGCCGCCGTGGCACGCGCTCACTGGCGATGACGCGCCCGCGCAGATCGGTGAGCGAGAACGTGAGCCGCCGCGCGGCGATGTGCACGCCCGCGGCGGCGTGATGCGCGGTCTCGATGTCCAGCGGGATGCGGGGGCGTCCCGGCCGGGGGCTGTGGACCGGTTCCGGCGGTTCGCAGACCAGTCCCATCGCGGACAGTTCGGCCGCGTGCCGCGACACGGCGGCCGCGCTGAGCCCTGTCTCCTTGATGATCGACGTGCGGGCCAACGGACCGCCGTGCAGCACGGCCCGCAGCACGGCGGCCGCGCCGTCGCGCCGGTCGGCGGCGGGTCGCCCGCCCGGCTTCGCGATGAGCATGGGTCGCATCGATGATCCCTCGGTCCGGAGTCGGCCACACGGCAGCACCGCAAGCCCCGGCGCCGAGGGGCTACCGGCAGTGCGGACGGTTCGGCGACGTGCTGCGCAGATGTTCGCAAGGACTCCATGCCTGGTCAATGGATCAGCGTTACGAGGTGGTGGCAGTTGTGCGAAGCCGCCGTCCGGCGCCTTCCGACGACCGCTTCCGGGCCCGTACGGCAGGTCTCATGAGGGGCGTCCTACGATCGGAAGTGCTCTCCGGTACGACGGCGACCGATGGGACGGGTGGGGTGGAGATGACCACAGAGGCACTGGCGATCTTGCGGGCGGCGGGCGCCGACACGATCGAGCACCCGGGCGGAACCCTGCTGGCGCACCTTCAGCGCGTCAGCTCCCTTCTCACCTCGTGGGGCGGACGCCCGGCACTCGCGTCGGCCGGACTGTGCCACGCCTTCTACGGGACCGACGGATTCCCGGTCGCCTTGCTGGACCTGGGGCGCCGGGCAGAACTGGTCGAGGCGATCGGCGTCGAGGCCGAAGCGCTCGTCTACTTCTACGCCTCCTGCGACCGCAAGTCCTCCTACGCGGAACTGGCCGACGACCGCGGCGAGTTCGTCGACCGCTTCACCGGCACACGGACGGTTCCCGGCCTCGCGGCCCGTCGGGACTTCGCCGAACTCACCGCCGCCAACGAGCTGGACATCGCCGCGGTCAGCCCGGACGTCCGCACCCGCCATGGGGCGGACCTTCTCGGCCTGTTCACCCGATGGCGGCCGCTGCTGTCCGAGCCGGCCTGGGCGCACTGCCGCGGTGTGCTGGGATGAGGGCCCTCACCCGGTGGCGGGCCGGCGGCGCGCGAGGAGGATCCCCCCGAGGGTGCTCTCGGCCGAGGTGAGAGTCCTGTGCGCCTCGACGGTGAAGCCGGCGTCGTCGAGCCAGGCACTCATCTCGCCCTGCCGGCGCCGATGCACGTAGACCTTCATCGGGTGGCCGCCGTACCCTTCCGTCTTCAGTGTCGACTCGTCCCCGACATGGAAGCCGAGAAGCAACGGGCCGCCGGGCCGCAGCACGCGATGGAATTGCCCCAGGACCGTGCTGATCTCGTCGTCGGGGACATGTATCAGCGAGTACCAGGCGACGAGTCCGGCCATCGATCCGTCGCCGAGGTCGAGTCGGGTCATGGATCCGGTCTCGAACCTCAGACCCGGGTGTTCACGCCGGGCCACCGCGATCATCCCCGGCGACAGGTCGATCCCGAAGGCGTCCACGCCCAGTTGACCCAGATGAGCCGTGATCCGGCCCGGACCACATCCCACGTCCGCGACAGGGCCCCCGCCGACGGCGCGCACCAGATCCGCGAACAGCGCCAGGACAGCGCGCTCCTCCGGCGTCTCGTCCAGGAGGTCGCGCACCTTGTCGGCGTAACTCGCGGCCACCGTGTCGTACGACGTCCGGGTGTCTTCCAGCCAGCCGTCGGCGCTCGTTCCGTCTCCCACCCCCGCAGGCTACCCGGGCCCGGCCGCGTACCTGGCCCCCTGCCCCGACGATCCGGGTGTCCCGGCTGGGCCGCGGACTTGGCCGCGTTGTCGGTGGCGACGGGCATGATGCAGACCATGACGCACACAGCCCGCCGCATGTTCGGGCTCATCGAGCCGATCTGCCTGGTCTCGTACCTCGCCGACGAGTGCAACGACGAGCTGGCGGCCCTCGGCCACCCCACCTACTGGGACGGCTACTTCGCCAGCCGCGCCGCGCCGCTGGGGCGGGTGCCGGCGGAGGTCGTACACGCGGCGTTCTACAGCTTCGCCGACGGGGAGGCCGCACGGCACATCCCCCGCGCGTGGGAGACGATCCCGCCCGAGGCGTCCTTCGCCGCACGGCAGCGGGGCAGCGCGGCCTCCGTACGGCGCATCCTGGGCGACGAGTTGGCCGGCTCCCCGGGCCTGGTGCGCGCCGCAGACCTGACCGCCAAGGCGGCGACGAGCGCGCCCACGGCCGGCCGGGTGATGTACGCCGGGCTGCGCGCCCTTCCGGTGCCGGGCGACCCGGTCACCCGGCTGTGGCACTGCGCGAACATGCTGCGCGAGCACCGCGCCGACGGGCACGTCGCCGCTCTGGTCGGCGCGCGCATCGGCGGCACCGAGGCGCACGTCCTCGACGCGCTGGCGCAGGGCATCCACCCGCCGGAGTCGTTCGGCCGCATCCACCACCTGCCGAAGAAGCGGCTGGCCGCGGTCATGGACGGCCTGCGCGAGCGCGGACTCGTCGACGCCGAAGGCCACTTCACCGAGGCCGGCCGCGAGACCAAGCAACGTATCGAAGCCCTCACCGACGCACTCGCCACCCCGCCCTACGACGCGCTCTCGCCCGCCGAGCTCGACGAACTGGTGGCCGTACTCGAACCCCTCACCGCGACGCTGGTGGCCGCGGGGTCACGGTGACGCCGTCCCGTACGGCGAATCCCCGCACACCCCTGCCCGGCACTCAGGCGCGGTAGCGGATCTCCACCATCACACATCCGGTCGTCGTACGGTACGGACCGTGCGGCATGCCCGGCGGACGGCAGGCGAAGTGCCCGGCGTGGAAGACCCGCTCCAGCGTCATGTCGTACAGCTCCCCTTCGAGCAGGTACACCTCCTCCGCCCACTCGTGCCGGATCACGCCGTCCGAGGTCGCGAAACCGGGCGACCAGCGGGCCAACCGGGTGAGCACGTCCGGATCGTCCGGGTCCTGGCTGAGGACCTTCTCCGCCGTCCCCGGCAGCGGCCCGTCCCGCCACGGCATGGCGTCGGGCGGGAAGAACTCGTGCTCATCCTTCATCGTGCGGCCTCCGGACGGCAGCGGGTCGGGCGCCCACGGGCCGGACCCGCGACGGCGAGCCCAGGGTATCCGTGCGGAGGACGCGGCCGCTGCGCGCGACGGCTTCGTGGGTGGGTGCGTTGAGGGGATGTCAGACCGCACCCCTAGACTCACCTGACCCGGGTGGATCATCTGTTCGTCCGGTTCCATATCCCGTGGGGGGATCATGTTTTCTCGTTCTTCGGCGCGCACCCGTACGCGCCGTGGTGGCCGTCTGGTCGCGGTCTGCACGACCGGTGTCATGGCCGTGGGCGCGTTCGCGCTGGGCCCGGCCGGTATCGCGAGCGCCGACAGTGGCGCGCCGCACCACGTCAGGCCGGATGCGGCGCGGCCCGCTGCGCCGCATCCGACGTTCACGCTGCAGAAGCACAAGAAGTCCTCGTACTCGACGGCGGCCGGCACCGCGCTGAAGACGCCGCGGTACGACTACGACGGCGACGGTTACAGCGACCTGCTGGTGGAGAACGGCGACCACAGCGTCGCCGTGCTGAGCAGCGCCAAGATCACGCAGGGCCAGAAGGGCTACACCGAGCTCGGCACGCCCAGCGTCCTGTACCGGTCGATCATCACGCCGGGCAATCTGACGGGCAGTTCGGTCGGCGACGAGGTGCTCGGCCTGACCGAGTCCGGTCGTCTGAACATGTTCTCCATCGACGGCCTGATCAACGGCACCCCGATCTGGACCGGCAACGGCTGGCAGATCTACAACCAGGTCGTGGCCGTCGGCGACACCAACGGCGACGGCTGGGGCGACCTGCTGGCCCGTACCCCCGCCGGTGACCTGTACCTGTACAAGGGCACCGGCAACGCTTCCGCCCCCTTCCACGCCCGGATCGACGTCGGCCACGGATACGGCATCTACGACCAACTGGTCGGTGCCGGAGACATCACGGGCACCGGCCACGAGACCCTCGTCGCGCGCGACCTCGACGGCGGCCTGTGGATGTACCAGCTGGACGGCACCTCGGCCCATCCGCTGGCGGCCCGGGTGAAGATCGGTACCGGATGGAACATCTACAACCAGCTCATCGGCTGGGGCGACGACAACGCCTCGACCGGCCAGCTCATGGGCCGCGCAGCGAACGGCACCCTGTACTGGTACAACGGCGACGGCAGCGGAAAGGGCACCCTGACCCCGCGCGCGTTCCAGGGCAACGGCTGGACCAGCCGGGTCATCGCCGACCAGGGCCACGGGCAGCTGTGGGGCAAGGACAGCCTGTTCGCCCAGACGTCGTCGGGCAACCTGTATTACTACTACGGCGACAACACCGGCGCAGTCAGCACCCGCAGGCAGCTCGGCAGCGCCGGTGGGTGGAAGGGCTCCAAGCTGCTGTCCCCCGTTTCCCTGACCGACGAGGGCTGGGACCCCCTGCTGGAGATCTACAACGGCCAACTGTGGGACGACGACGGCTCCCAGCCCACCTACCTCAGCTCCGGCTGGGGTATCTACAACAAGGTGTTCGGCCCCGGGGACCTCAGCGGCGACGGCCGTTCCGACCTGCTCGCGCGTGACACCAGCGGCGTGCTGTGGAACCTGACGGGCCGTGGCAACGGCTACTTCTACGGCCGGGTGAAGGTCGGCGGCGGCTGGGGCGGCTACAGCCAGATCACCGGCGCCGGTGACATCAACGGTGACGGCTTCGCCGACATCGTCGCCCGCGCCACCAACGGCCACCTGTACCTCTACCAGGGCACCGGCAACGGCACGGCGCCGTTCAAGGCCCGCGTCGACATCGGCGGCGGCTGGAACACCTACACCAAGCTCGCCGCCCCCGGCGACCTCGACGGCGACGGCCGCGCCGACATCGTGGCGGTCACCTCCGGCGGCCGGCTCTACCGCTACAGCGGCTCCGGCCACACCGGCACCGCCACCTTCAAGCCCCGCGCGGAGATCGGCACCGCCGGCTGGAACACCTACAGCAACCTGATCTGACCCACCCTCACCGACCCCGCGCCCACTCCCGCGCGCGGGCTCGGCCCGCTCGCCACGTGCCCGGTACGCTCCCGCGTGCCGGGCACGCCGGTCCCCGAGCAGGGCTCACTGAGGGCGTGGAACCCGGTACCTTGCGGCCCGGTGACGCGCTCAGACCGTGCGTACTTTCACGCCGGCCGCGCGGAGGGCCTCGACCTCGTCGTCGGCGGCGGAGGAGTCGGTGACCACCTCGTGCAGCGACGAGGCGGGGGCGACGAAGGCGAAGGCGGCGCGGTGGAACTTGGCGGCCTCCGTGACGGCGATGACCCGGCGGGCCGAGGCGATGGCCGCGAGTTTGATGTCGGCGTCGTCCAGGTCGTACGCGGTCAGCCCGTCCATCGCGCTCAGGCCGCAGCAGCCGAGGACCGCGGTATCGAAGCGCACCGTCGCGAGGGAGGCCCGGGTCAGCGGGCCGATCAGCGCGCCTTCGCCGGGCCGGGGCCGACCGCCGGGCACCAGGAGCGTCAGCTGTCCGGGCGCGTCGGCGAGCACGTTCACCGATTGCAGGGACAACGGCATCAGGGTCAGCCGCCTGCCGCGCAGCGCGCGGGCCACCTCCAGACAGGTGGTGCCGCTGTCGACCACCACCGACTCCCCGTCGGCGATCAGGGAGGCCACCTCGGCGGCGATCCGCTGCTTCGCCTCCAGCCCCTCCTGGACCCGCAGGACGAACGGAGGCTCCTCGCCGCTGAGCACCAGACTCCTGGCCCCGCCGCGGTACCGCTCCAGGAGTCCCTGTTCGGCGAGCGTCTCCAGATCGCGCCGGATCGTCATCTCGGACGTCTCCGTCAGCGAAGCCAGTTCGGCGACGCTGAGGGTGCCCGCTTCCCGTACCGCGTCGGTGATGTGCCTCAACCGGTCCGTGTTCGCCACGCCTCCGATCGTACCTCCCCGCTGTTCTCCGAGCTGCCTGGCGAACATCGGGAATGTGCGTTGCGTTCGCCGTCCTGCACCGTGCCCGCAGTTGGTTGACTTGGGCCCATGACATCCTCCGCGTTCGAGACGACCACACCCGATGCCATCCGTTACCTCGACCGGCTGGCCGTGAGCGATCCCGGCCGCTTCTACAAGCGGCGCATGTTCGACGCCCTCGATCCGCGTGCCGGGCACCGCGTGCTCGACCTCGGCTGCGGTCCGGGGACCGACCTCGATGCCCTCGCCCAGGCGGTCGCTCCGGCCGGCGCCGTCATCGGCGTCGACCTCGACGAGAAGATGGTGGCCGCCGCCCGGGAGCGCACGGCCGGTCGGTCCGTGGTGGAGGTCCGGCACGGAGACGTTCACGACCTGCCGCTGGACGATGACAGCGCCGACCGGGCACGGACCGACCGGGTCCTGCAGCATGTGGCCGATCCCCTGGCCGCGCTCGGCGAGATCCGCAGGGTCCTGCGGCCGGGCGGGCGGCTGGTCATGGGTGAGCCCGACTGGGACACCCTGACCGTCGACCACCCCGACACGCACCTGACGCGCGCCTACACCCGCCATGTGGTCGACCGCGTCGTACGCAACGCCGCCGTCGGCAGGCAGCTCGCCCGTCTGGCGACCGAGTGCGGATTCACCGTGCCCGAGGTCATCCCGGTCACCCAGGTGTTCCGCGAACTCCGGGTAGCGGACAGCATCCTGGGCCTGGAGCGCACGACGCGGCGCGCTGTCGAGGCCGGGTACTTCAGCGAGCGGGAGGCGGAAACCTGGCTGAGCGGGCTCGCCCAGGGTCCGTTCCTGGCGGCGGTGACGCTCTACATCGTGGTGGCCGAGGTGTAGTCGCGCCCGTCGTGGCGGCGACGGCCGCGATCTACGGCGTATAACGGCAGGAGCCCCGGCGGAAGCGCAGGACGGGGCCGACCCCGACATCTCCCCGAGGAATCACCGATGGCCGTCTCACCCCCGAAGGTCGTTGTCGTCGTGCCGACGTACAACGAGCGGGACAACCTGCCCGTCCTGGCCGGTCTGCTCGCGGACCTCCCCGTGCCCGATCTGCACCTGCTCGTGGTCGACGACGACTCGCCCGACGGCACGGGCGCGGTCGCCGACGAGTTGGCGGCGGCGTCACCCGACACCGTCGGCGTGCTGCACCGCGGCACGAAGGACGGGCTCGGCCGCGCCTATGTTGCCGGGATGACGCGCGCGCTGGACGAGGGCGCCGATGTGGTGGTCCAGATGGACGCCGACCTCTCGCACCCGGCCGCGGTGATCCCCGCGATGATCGACGCGCTGCTGACGCGGAACGCCGCCGTCGTCCTCGGATCCCGCTACGTGGCGGGCGGTTCGACCGCCGCCGACTGGCCGTGGCACCGCAAGGCCCTCTCCGCCTGGGCCAACTTCTACGTCAACGCGATCCTGCGACTGCACGTGAAGGACGCCACCGCCGGTTTCAAGGCCTGGCGAGCCGCGACGCTCCGCGCGATCGACCTCCCGTCGATCCACAGCAACGGGTACTCCTTCCAGGTCGAGATGAACTACCGCACCGTCAGACGAGGGTTCACCATCCTCGAACTGCCCATCACGTTCGAGGAACGCACGCAGGGCGCGTCGAAGATGAGCCTGGCCGTGCAGCTCGAATCCGCGCTCACCCCCTGGCGGCTGCGCTTCGGCCGCACGGGGAGCACCGGTGGGTGACGCGCACCCGCTCCTCCCGTACTTCACGGCCGCCGCCGACGGTTGCTTCCCGCCCGTCGACGGCCGGGTGACGGTGCTGCCGCCCCTGGCGGGAGGGCTCGAGTGCTCGGTCGCCTTCACCGGGCACGCCGTCGTCGCCACCGCGCTGACCGACCGGGCCGTGCACGCCCTCGGGCCCGATGGCTTCGGCGCGTCGCTCTCGCCGGACTTCCTGCGGCACCTCGCCGGACCCGAGGGGTGGATCGGTGTCACCGACGCGACGCTCGCCGCCCGCGGCACGGGCGGCCCGCCGCGACTGGCAGCGCTGACCGACGCGGACGCTCACCCGCGTGTCCGCCACGCTCGGGAGCTGCGGACGAACGTCACGGTCCACGGTGACGCCCGCGGTCTCATCACCCTGGCCGACGGCCTCGCCGGACGGCGGGAGCTCAGCATCGAACTCCATGACGTTCAGGACGGCGGCCAAGGACGCGGCCGCTCGCTCCTCACCGACGCCCTCTCCCTGGTCCCGGCAGGCCAACCGGTCTTCGCCGCCGTCTCCCCCGGCAACGCCCGCTCCCTGCGCGCCTTCCTCGCCTGCGGGTTCACCCCCCTGGGCAGCGAGGTCCTGCTGCGTCCCGAGCGCGAACAGCCGGGCGCGCTCCTCGCCGTCGGCCCCGGAGAAACGGCCCGCCGTCCGGGGACGGGCTGGTAGGCATGGGGCCATGGATGGACAGCGGTTCGGTGCCCGGTCCGACAGGAGCGAGGCAGCATTCCAGCGCGGCCGCGAGCTACTGGCCGCGGGTGACCGGGACGGCGCCGAGGAACAGTTCGCCGCGGCGGCCGAACTCGACGCCGTCGACATGCCCTGGCGGATCACGCAGGCGTACCTCGAGGCGTTCGACGCACGCGCCGCCGTATGGATGCGCCGCGCGGCGGCCTCCCTCTCCCGGCCCGGCGGCATCACCGTCGACCCGGGCACCCTGCCGATCACCACAGTCCGCGGGGAAGGCCACGAACACCTGAGCGGCCAGGTGTGGGGCGTCGCCCTCACCCACTGCGACCCGCGGGCCGGCGCCGCCGCGCTGCGGGCCGCCCATCCGTCGATCGGCCACGCGACGCGGGACGGCCGCGTTCCCCCCGAGTCCGAGGTCCCCCTCGCGCCCTACTACGCGAACAGCAGCCGGATCGACGAAGCGAAGCTGGAGGTGCGGCTGGACGCCAAGGACCAGGTCATGCCGATGCTCGCCCGCGTCGTGCTGACCGTCCTGGTCGAAGAGCTCGAGCGCGCCGGCGCCGCCCGGGCCCGACTTCACACCCCGCGCTCGGCGTGGCCGTTGTACTGAGGCGAGTCGGTGGCGCTCGGCGGCAGGAAGCCGTGCTCGGAGAGGTCGAACCAGTTGCCCTCCGGGTCGATGGCGCGGTACTCGGCGAAGGGCCGGTCGCCGGCGCGCAGGGCGGGGCGGGGGACGCCGCGCCGGGTCATCAGGTCCGCGACGGAGGCGACGTCGGGGACGTGGAAGCCGAAGTGGTTGAAGCCGGTGGGCACGTCGCCGTCCAGGCGCTGCTGGATGAGCGCGAGGTTGATGTACCCGTCGGTGACGAAGCGGCTGCCGTCCGGGTCCTGGTGGAACTGCGTCATCTGGAGGGTCTCGCGGTAGAAGGCGGCGGCAGCGGCGGGATCCTGGACGACCAGGGCGACATGGCGCAGGCGGGGCCGGTTCACTTCTGGTCTCCTCGGGGTGGTGCCGGGACGGTCATGTTGTGGAAGGCGGCGATCAGCGGTCCGTTCGGGGCGTCCGCCACGATCGCCTGCGCGTGGGTGGTGGGGCCGTGCGGTTCGATGACGGTCACCGCGTGGACCAGGCCGAGTCCGCCGGTGAGCGGACGGACGAGATGGATCTCGGGGAGGAGCCGGGTGCCCCGCAGCGGCCCGGCGAACAGTCGGGCGTGCCCGGCCACCACCGCCTCGCGGCCGCGTAGTTCCTCGCCGCGTACGGTCACGAAGTCGACGTCCTCGGCGAAGACCGCGCCGAACGCCTCGGCGTCGCCGCGCAGCCAGCCCGCAGCCATGGTCTGCCACAGCGCGTACACGTCGTCGTCCGTCATCGTCGCTCGCTCTCCTCGTCGTCGGGCACGACACGGGCATCGGTGACGGCGGGCCGGTGGACCCGCAGGGCGAGCCGCCGGCACTCCGCGTCCCAGGCGGAGAGGGCGTAGCCGTGCGCCGCGTGCCGGCGCTCCACGTAGCAGACGACGTTGACCGGCCAGCCGCTGCCGCGGAACACGTGGCGGTCCATCTCGGTGGGGCACTCGTCCAGGGGGTGGGCGCGGGCCTGTTGGGGGCCGAGCCGGTGCCAGTCGGGGTGCATGTGGACGGAGCCGAGGATGTCCAGGTCCCGGCGGTCGGCCTCGCGTGCGATGTGCAGCAGGTCGGCGGAGTCCAGCCACCAGGCGCGGACCGGGTTCTCGTAGGCCGCCCCGAAGCGGGGCACGATGGTCGAGGCGAACTCCTGGCGGGCGCTGGGGTCGGTGGTGCGGGCGTTGCGGCCGAACGCCACGTCATGAACCAGCCAGTCGCCGTCCACGGCCGTACCGAGTAATACCGCGAAGCACGGTACCGGATCACTCTCGGTGATCTTCGCGTATTCCCGGACGGCCGCCGCCAGAAATCGATCCAGTGCGGATTCGGAAAACAGCACGGCGGAAAGCTCCGGCGCCCGCACGGCACGCCCGTTCTCGTTCCTGGTATGCGTCAGCACGTAACCCACCTGTTCGGAGGCCGGCGCTCCGAAGGCCGGCATCCGACCGTGGCACCGGGCGCGGCGCACGGGCAACCAGGCCATGACCCGGGGAGCGTCCGGCGGGACCGGAATTGTCGACCGCTGCCCCGAATGCGGCCCTATCGCATTCGGCGATAACCCTTCTGTCGGGTGGGCCGCGGCGACCGTACGATCCGGACATGCGTCTGGACGTGCGGCATCTCGATCTGGTCCTCACCATCGCCGAGGCGGGCAGCCTGCGGCGGGCCGCCGCCCGGCTGCACCTCACCCAGCCCGCGGTGACCGCCCAACTCCAGCGGATCGAGCAGCACTTGGGCGGCGAGTTGTTCGTCCGGCTCCCGGACGGCGTGCTGCCCACCCGCGCGGGCACGCTCTTCGTCCGCGACGCCGCCCGCATCCGGGCGGATCTGGCGGGCCTGACGCGCACCGCCCGCCGCGCCCTCCAGGACGACGCGCAGGCACCGGTGCGCGTCGGCGGTGTGCCCGCGCAGCAGTTCAGCCTGCTGATCAAGGCGCTCGGCGCGTTGCTGCCCACTCGCGGTACGACCAGCCGCACGGTACGGCGCACCGACACCGTCACCGCACTGCTCGCCTCCTGCGAACTCGACGTGGCGGTGCTGCGCCGGTTCCCCGGCACCGCGCTGACGCTGCCGTCCGGGGTGACACAGCGGGTCCTGCTGACCGAGCCGATCTTCGTCGGGGTCTCGCTCGGTCACCGTCTCGCCGCCGCGGGCCGGGTCGCGCTGGCCAACCTGGCGGACGACGACTGGGTGATGCCGCACCCCGACGACAGCGGCATGAACCACTTCGTGGCCGAGACCTGCCGCCGTACCGGGTTCGAACAGCGCGTCGCGCACGTCACCGACGAGTCCCATGTCGCCTTCTCCCTCACGGCGGCCGGGGACGCGGTCTGCCCGCTCTACCCGCTGGGCACCGCCCGCGAGTCCCTGGCGACCCTCACCCTCACCGGCGACCCGCTGTTCCGCGAGCTGGTCCTCGCCTGGCGCACCGATTCCCCGGTCGCCCCCGTCGTGGACGCCCTGTGCGCGCATATCGCCGACGGATACCTCGCCCTTGTCGGGGCCGACGACGTGTATGCACAATGGTGGCGGCGAGGCGGAGCGGAATTCGCTCTGCCGTAGAGACACCGCCGTAGAGATTTCGGAGGAATTCCCGTGCCCGTCCGGGGAATCAATCACGCGGTCCTGTGGGTGCGGGACGCGGCTGCCAGCACCCGTTTCTATACGGAAGTCCTCGGATTCACGGTGGTCGCCGAGTCCGGCGAGGCACCCCGCAAAGCCGTCTTCCTCCAGGCGCCGGAATCCGACAACGACCACGACCTCGGGCTGTTCGGCCTCGGCCCGCAGGCCGCCGCGACCCGTGCCGGGCACGGCGAGACCGGCCTTTACCACCTCGCCTGGGAAGTCCCCACCCTCGCCGACCTCCGCACCGTCGCCGAGCGCCTCGCCGACCGCGGCGCCCTCGTCGGCGCGGCCGACCACGGCACCACCAAGGGCGTCTATGCCAAGGACCCCGACGGCCTGGAGTTCGAGGTCTGCTGGCTCGTCCCGCCCTCCCTCCTCGACGACACCGCCCCCTCCACCCGCGGCGCACTCGACATCGACGCGGAGATCGCCCGCTACGGCGCCACCACCGAGGGCGCCTGCGCCCGACTGGCTCCGCGGCAGCCCGCTCCCGCGGACGGAGCCTCACGAGCGCGATGAGCCCGGCTTCCTCTCCGCGGACGGGGCGTGGGACGTCAGCCGGTCACGGGCGTCCACTGGCGCCGTGATCCCACGGAGCCGTACCAGTAGTGCGGCAGGCCGTTGATCGCGGTGGTGCGGAAGGGCCGGCCGTGGTCGTCGATGCGGACGGTGCCGGTGCGGCCCTGGGAGTACCAGTCGAGTTCGAGGTACCAGCGGCAGTCGCAGCCGTTGGTGGTGGCCTTGACCAGCAGCTCTTCGGGATCGCGGGCGGAGACGCGGTAGGGCATGTTCGCGGCGGGCCCGCGGACGCCCTGATCCACGGCCGCCACCGCGTGCGGGACGGGGCGGTCCTTGTCCAGGTCGACAGCGAAGTAGCGGGGCGCCATGTCGCTGCCGCACCCCTGGGCCATCGAGTAGGCGGTACCCGGGGCGGGATGCGTACGCCCGACGACGCGGACCCGGAGGTCCTGGAGGATGACGGCGGTGTCGGTCCGGCCCTGCACCGAGATCCGCACCTCTGTCTCGTGCCCGTGCACCGCGCCCTGGGTCGCCGCCCAGGCGGCGGCGTCCTGCGGGGCAGGTGGCGGGGGAACCTGGCGGGGCGCCTCAGCGATGACGTAGTCGTGGTCGCAACCTCCCTCCCAGACCTGCGAGTCGGCCGTCCAGGTGAGCGGTACGGCCTGTGGCGGTCGCGGGCCCGAGGGGGTGACGGCCGCGGCCTGCGGAGGGCCTGCCGGTCTCCGGTCGGCGTACAGGGTGAAGGACGCCACTCCGAGGATGACCGTGAGGACCGTTGCCGCGCGGACCGCCATCAGGCGTCGTCGCCGAGGCCGGGGCCGGGGCGCGGGCTCACGTACGCCCGCCGTCCGTACGGGGGTCTCCGGCCCACGGTCGGCCACCGGTTCCCGGGAAGCCTCCGGCGCGGTAGGGGTACGTGGCCGCTGCCGGGCCGCCAGCGCCCCCAGCCATCTGCGGTGGAGTTCCAGCCGTTCCGGCTCGGTCGCTCCGCAGAACGCCGCGAGGCGCTCAACGGGCGCGAAGTCCTGCGGCACCGCGTCGCCCGCGCAGTAGCGGTGCAGGGTCGAGGTGTTCATCCGCACGCGCCGGGCCAGCGAGTCGTAGCTGCGACCCGTACGGGCCTTCAGTTCCGTCAGCAGCGCGGCGAACTCCGCGACCTCGTCCTCGGCCAACGTCCTTCCCCCGTCGTCGTCCCGGCCCGGAACGGCATCCCAGGCACTCGTGTACGAGCACGTCAAGCGGGGTGGGATGATTCCAGGCCCGCACATCGTTGCCTGTCGTCCCGGCGGTCGCGGAAGCTCGTCGAGCAAGGATCCAAGGCCTCGACCAGAACACGGGGAGACACCCATGACCAGCACGTTCCGCACGACCGGTACGCGTCGCGCCAGGCTCGCTCTCGGGGGCACCGCCGTCACCGCCGGGCTCGCCCTGGCCCTCGGACTCGGCGCCGCCGCCTCGGCCTCCGCCGGTACGCCGCGCACCGTCAGCGGCAAGCCGTCCGACAACATCACGCGCATCGCCGACTTCTACGGCGCCTACATCGACGCCCGGACCGACCCGGACACCGGCGGCAAGCTCGCCACCCAGCTGCGCGACTACTACATCGACTCCGCCTACCTGAAGAAGCTGGTGGCCTGGGAGCACACCAACGAGGCGGACGGGGTGCTGCGCGCGCAGAACGTCCCCGCCTCGTGGACGGTCACCGACAACGGGACGGCGGACCACACCGAGGCCCGGATCACCCTGACCTGGGGCAGCGGGCAGAAGACCAGGCTCGTCGTCGACATGACCCGGGGCACGCACAAGATCATCCACATCGGAACGACCGGTATCGGCGGCAAGTAGCCGTACCGCACTGAGCACTGAGCGCCGTCGACGGGCTGACCCGCCCCGCGGATTCCACCGCCGGGGGTCGGGTCAGCCCGCTTCGGGGCCGAGATGGCGGGTGTCGCCGAGGCTGACGACCTGGCGGTTGTGGAAGAAGTCGTCCTCCCGCAGTGTGGTGATGCTGCCGGAGGCGGCCCGGAAACTGACGTATCCGGCGGACTCGATCGGCATCTTGATCCAGGACGCGACGAGGAACGTCAGGGAGCCGCCGTGGGTGACGATGATCTGATGTTCGTACGGGCTCCGCAGGATGTCCTCGGTGGCCGCGTAGACGCGCCGCGCCCAAGCGGCCTTGGTCTCGGCATCCGCCACCCCCTCGTCGTGGGCCATCCGCTCACCGACGGCCGGGGGCGGGACGAAGCGCCGGTCCAGCCACGCCTGCGGCCTTCCCCCGGCCTCGCCGTACGACTTCTCCCGCAGCCTGCGGTCGAGGACCGGCCGCACGCCGAACAGTTCGGCCACCTCGTCGGCCACCCGCCGGCAGCGCCGCAGGTCCGAGGAGTACAGCTCTACTTCGGCGCCCTGCGGGATCTGGGCCCGCAGGGCCCGGGCGACGCGGACCGCCGCGCGGACGCCGGCGGGCGTCAGCAGCGAGTCATGCCAACCGCCCACGATTCCCTCGACGTGGTGTGTCGCCTCGGGGTGGGTGACGACGTACAGAGTGCGCACGGGTTGCCTGCCTCCGGTGAGTGGCGTCCGGTCCCGATTCGGTCGCTCATGTCCGCGCGTCGCTCAGCTTGTTGATGGCCACGCGGAGCTGGAGCCAGGTGGGATCTTCCGCCGTCGCGGTGTGAACGGTCGCCAGATCGTACGGGTTCCAGTCGCGGTCCCCGTCGGTGAGGACGAGCTGCTCGTCAAGGTCACGGCCGTCGGGCACCTCGGACGTGGCGTCGAGGAACTCGGAGACCGCCGACGCCGCGGACGGGGAGGCGTCGAAGTGGCCTGAGGTACTTGTCCGTTCGGCGTCGGAGCGCACAGTGAGCAGGACGATTTCGCCGTCGCCGCCGGCGAGGACGAGTTCGCCCGCCGCGGTGGCGGCCAGCGCGGTGACGGGAGATCCCGCCACGACGTCGTGTTCGGCCGCGCCCGACGCTTCGAGGTCGACCTCGATCAGGGTTCCCGTGGGTGTGCCGATCCAGAGCACGCCGGGGCGGCCCGCGAACGCGAGGTTGTGCCGCGACCACGCGCGCATCTGGTCCAGCCACTCCCGCGGATACGGGTAGCCGGGGCTGGGCTTGCCGAGGGTCGTCGCGAGGACGCGCCGCAGCGAGGGGAACGCGAACACCTCCAGCGTGTTCCCGTACGCGTTGCCCCGGATCGCGAAGTGCCGCCCGTCCGCGCTGAACAGGGGTGCCTCGTAGCCGTCGACGTCCAGGATCAGTGCCCGTCGGAGCACGCGCATCGCCCCGGTCGCGGCGCCCGGCTCCGCGCGCGCGAACAGGCCGTACGTCGCTCCCTGGTCGCTGGCCAGCGTGGCCACCAGCCCGCCGCCGGGATGCGGCACCACACCGGTGTCCCACCGCGGCCCCGGGCTGACCGCCCCTGACTCCAGATCGATGACGTCCGAGCGGTCCCACGCCTCCCCGTCGTCGCCGCACGACGGCGACGCCCACAGATTCCTGCCGTCCGGGCCGAAAGCCACCCGGCGATAGCGGGCCCCCGGGGCGACGCCGTCCACCGCGGATATCCCGGCAGGCGTCCACTCCACCACCGCGGACCCGCCGCCCGCCACCACCAGCCGCGGCTCGTCCGGATGCCAGGCCACGTCAGGCGTCCGCCCGGCCCGCTCCCAGCCGCGGGCATCCCCGTAGACGTCCGACTCGCCACCCACACACCCCAGCTCGCGCAACTCCCCCGCCCCGCAGCTCCACACATGAACCGCCGGGCGCTCCCCGTCCAGCCCCGCCACCAAAGGCAGCCGCGGGTGGCACACCAACCGCCCCACTGGGCTTCCACTGCTGACGCGCACCCGCGCCATGGCCTCAAGATCCGTCACGCCCGCCACCGTAGCCGCGGGGTCTGACACTCGGGCCCGGCGCGATGCGGCGTCCGGAGGAGTTGTGACACCCCCGTTGCCGGAGGCGTGGCTTCCGTCACAGCCCTTGCGCACATGCACTGGTGGACTCGGCCGATGTGGTTTCCGCTGCTCATGCTGCTCGCCCTGGTCGGGGCGGTAACGGCCTTCGCCCTCGTCGGCTACGGCCTCGGCACGCTCGCCCGGGCGGGGATGCGGCGCACCGAGCGTGAGGTGTGGCTGCGGTGCCTCGGGGCTCTGCTGGGCGCGGTCGCGGCTGCCGTGTACGCGTGGGGTCTGCTGCTTGCCGCCGGTGCGGTCCTGGACGCGGACGACGGGGGGACCGATTCCTCGCCGCCACGCCCCTGCCGGACGCCGGGTCAGGAGGAGCGGGCTCTGCATGTCGTCGGCTACAGGGTGGACTTCGTGCCGCTCCGGTTCGTCTGCGAGACCAAGGGGGGCGGGAGCTACGCGGCGCGGTCCGTTCCCGCCTACGTCACTCCGGCCGCGCTGGGATGCGCACTGGCCGCCGCGATGTGTGCCGGAACCGCGGCCGTGGGATCGAAGCGCCGCACGGAAGCGCGAACGTCCTGAGGGGGCCGAGGGGTTGAGGCCCCTCGCGTCAGCCGGGGCGGGGTTGGCGCGCGGCGCGCCGGCTGACGTGGGGGCGTCGCTCTCACTCCGCGGGGGCGCTGATCTCGCGCTTGAGGATCTTGCCGGTGGGGCCGGTCGGCAGTGCGTCGACGAGCCAGACCTGGCGGGGGTACTTGTAGGCGGCGACGCGCTCCTTGACGTACTGGCGGAGTTCGTCGGGGGTGGCGCGGGCGTGGGGGCGCAGGACGATCGCGGCGCCGATCTCCTCGCCGAGGCGGGTGTCCGCGATGCCGACGACGGCGGCCATCGCGACGGCGGGGTGCTCGTGGAGCAGTTCCTCGATCTCGCGGGGGTAGACGTTGTAGCCACCGCGGATGATCATGTCCTTCTTGCGGTCGACGATGTAGAGGTAGCCGTCCTCGTCCTGGCGGGCGAGGTCGCCGCTGCGGAGCCAGCCGTCGGGGATGGCGGCGGCCGTGTCCTGCGGGCGGTTCCAGTAACCCTTCATCACATTCGGTCCGCGGACGGCGAGTTCGCCGATCTCGCCGGGGGCCACGTCCTGGCCCTTGTCGTCGAGGAGCCGCACCTCCACGTCCTTGATCGGGGTACCGATCGACCCGGCCTTTCGCGGCCGGTCGGGGTGGTTGAAGGTGACCACAGGACTGGTCTCGGACATGCCGAAGCCCTCCAGCACCACGCAGCCGAAGCGGCGCTCGAAGCCGTGCAGCACCTCCACGGGCAGCGCGGCCCCGCCGGAGACGCACATCCGCAGCGTGGACACTTCGGCTTCGGACGGGTGCTGGAGCAGCGCCGCGTACATGGTGGGCACGCCCTCGAAGATCGTGGCCCGGTCACGGGCGATGGCGTCCAGCACGGTCTGCGGGTCGAAGCGGGGGATGAGGGTGAGCGAGGCACCGGCGCGGACGGCGACGCTCATGGTGCAGATCTGGCCGAAGATGTGGAACAGCGGCAGACAGCCCACCACCACGTCGTCCGCCGTGATCCGCTGCACATGAACGGCGTTGGCCTCGGTGTTGTGGCGCAGCCCGGCGTGGGTGAGCGTGGCGCCCTTGGGGCGGCCGGTGGTCCCGGAGGTGTACAGCAGTACGGCGACGTCCTCGGCGTCCGGCTCGCTCACCTCCGGCAGCGGCTCATGACCGGCCAGCAGGCGCGCGAAGGCGGCGGGCTCGACGGCCACGTGCCGCGCCCCGGCGGCGGCCGCGCCCTGCGCGCCCTCGCCCGGCGCCTGGTGCCACTCGAAGAGCATCGCCGCGCCGGAGTCGCGCAGGTGGTACTCGGTCTCCCGGGTCTTGAGCAGCGGGTTCACGGGGACGACGACCGCTCCGGCGCGCAGCACCCCGTAGTAGAGGACGACGAACTCGGGAACGTTGGGCAGCATCAGCGCGACGCGGTCTCCGGGTCGTACGCCCTCGGCCCGCAGGAACGCGGCGGCGCGGGCGCTGCGGTCGTCGAGTTCCGCGTAGCTCGTGACCTGGCCCCCCATGCGCAGCGCGGGGCGATCCGGCTGTCGCCGCGCCGTCTCCACCAGGAACTCCGCCAGATTGGCCATGACCGCCTCCACGAATGTCGCCCTCGAAATCCGCTGTTCACGTTCCCGACATGGTGCAGGTGCCCGTGGTGACGGCCTATGGACCGTATGACAGCGTCCGCCGCCCGGGATTGTTCCCGGGGACAAAACCGGGGCGCTACGCTGCGGGAATGAACCTCTCCGGTGTGGTGTCGGCGCTTCAGACGAGGCTGCCGGAACTGGGCGAGCTGATGGCGCAACGCATCCGGGCGGACGTCGACGCGTACAAGGACGAGTCGCTCATCTCCTTCGAGTCGCTGCGGCGCTCGTGCACCGCCAACGCGGAGCTGCTGCTGGACCAGTTCGGCCACGAAGGCGGGCAGGATCCGAGCCCGGCGCGGGAGACCGGCCATCTCCGCGCCGAGCAGGGCGTGCCGCTGGCGGACACCCTGCACGCGTACCGGATCGGGTTCGAGCTGCTGTGGACGGAGGTGCTCGCCGAGGCGCGGACCCGGCCCGAGGTCACCGACGCCCAACTGGTCTCCCAGTCGGCGCAGACCTGGGCCCTGTTCGGCCGTTACGCGGAGGCGGTCGCGGCCGCCTACCGGGAGACGACCGCCGACCTGACCTCACGGCGGCAGGCGCGCCGCTCGGCGCTCGTGGAGGCGCTGTTCACCGGTGTCGTCACCAACCAGACGCTGTGGGAGACCGCGCGCGAGCTGGGGCTGCCCGACCGCGGGCCCTACGTGGTCGCCGCGGCGGCGGCCGACGCTCCCGGCGAGGAACCCCTCGCGGGCACCGAAGCAGCCCTGCGCCAGGCCCGGATCCACTTCGCCTGGCGGCTGCTGCCCGACCAGCAGATCGGCCTGGCCGCCCTGCCCACGGCGACGGCGGAGCGCACCTGCCTGCGTATCCTGCGCCGCGCGGGCGCCCGCGTCGGAGTCAGCCCGTGCTTCCCCTCGCTACGGGACACTCCGCAGGCCCTGCGCTTCGCCCGGCTGGCCCTGGCCGGCCTCCAGGGCACCGGCCCCGGCGTCGCGCGCTTCGACGACAACCCGCTGGCCATGGTCGTCGCCGCCGCCCCCGCCGAGGCGGCCCACCTCATGGAGGTGGTGCTGCGCCCCGTTCTCGTACTCCCCGCCGCGGAACGCTCCCGTCTCCTCGACACCCTGGAGCACTGGTACGCCGCCGCCGGTTCCGCCGCGGACGCGGCCCGCGGCCTCTTCGTCCACCCCAACACCGTCCGCTACCGGCTGCGCCGCGTCGAGGAGCTGACGGGCCGCTCCCTGTCCGACCCCCGCGCGGCGGCGGACATCGGCGCGGCACTCCTCGCGGTCCGCCGCACGGGGCCGTCGCTCGGCGAGGACGTCCAGTGAGTCGGGCGGGTGAGTGACGGCCGCCGCCGGGTGACCGCGTTCCTGTTCGGTTACTCCATCCGATCGCGGGCAACCGACCTGTTGGCACCACCCGTACCAACTGCCGTCGTGGGCACCACAGTTGCCGAGCTGTGGGATGCCCTTGGGGCTCACGACGGGGGTTCCGCGCGCCCCGAACCATCCCCATGACGGAGCGGAGAACAGCCATGTCCTGCTCGAACGCCGACTGCCGCAAGATGGGTTGCTCCACCGAGCCCAGACCCGCCCCCACCGGCCCCGGTCGCCGGTGACCAGGCATGCTCAGGGCTTGCCGTACCTGTCGACCAGGGCCGCGAACACCGACAGGTTCGGGACGGTGTCGACCATGGCGCGGGCCCAGGACCTGGAGTCGCCGGTCTTCGTCACCGCGACGACGCCCATGCCGTACGTGACCTTCTCCACCTGGGCCCAGGGCACCATCTGCTTGCGGTACGTGACACCCGCGGTCGAGAGGTCGAACTCGCCGAAGTCCAGGACCTCACCCGCCAGGAACGCCTTCTGCGCCGTGCCGCCCTGCGCCCGCAGCACTGCCCGCTGCATGGCGGCGGACCAGGTCGGGCCGCCCTCGTAGAAGTCGGTGACGGTCACGCTCGCCCCGGGGGCCATCGCCACACAGGTGTGCTGGACCGGGCCCGGTGTGCCGTTGATGATCTGCTGGACCTTCTTCTCGTAGAGCCGGACCCGGTCCCAGCGGACGGCCACCGCGCCCTCGCCGGTCTCCCGGTCCGCGATCATCCCGTGCTCGAAGAGGTGCAGCCGCTTCCCACGCAGCTTGGGGTTGAAGTCCGGGGACCGGCGCAGCACCACGTAGTAGATCACCACGCCGGGCACCACGAACAGGAAGAGCCCTACCGCGAGCGTCGTGTAGGCGCTCAGCTTGATGAACCAGCCGAACCGTTTGGGCATGAAGGTGGCGATCAGGGCGCCCAGTTCATGCCGTGCCGCCAGTTCGGCGGTGGCAGGGGGCAGGGCTTCCAGGGGAGTTGTCGCGGGCATGAACCTCAACTTCGTTCGGTGAATGGGCCGTTCGCCTGCTCGTACCAGGCGATTCCCATTCCCGGTTCCTGCGCGCCGACGGTCGTGACCACGATGCTGCCACGACCGCCACTGCCCCGGCATCCGTAGAAGTACGCACCCGGCTACGCAGGTCCTGCGGCCTGCGCGGACACTCGTCGCACACCGCCGCCGACGGACGCCACCGTCAGACGGGCTGCTCGCTCGGCTGCTGGCTGGCGGCTTCCTCGCCCGCGGGCTCCTCACCCGCGGACTCCTCACCCGCTGCTTCCTCGACGGTGCGCGAGTTGGTGAGGCTCAGCGCGCCGCCGGCCGCGATCAGTCCGACGACGACCGCGAGTACGGCGTAGGTGATGCGCTCACCACGGAAGAAGGACGCGACGAGGTCGCCGCTCCAGGTGCCCGCCGGGAGGTGGGTGGTGACCAGTGCGGCGATCAGGGTGCCGACGACCGCGGTGCCGACGCTGGTGCCGACCTCCTGGGCGGTGTCGTTGAGGGCGGCGCCGATGGAGGTGCGGTTGGCCGGCATCGCGTCGACGAGTGCGACCGCGCAGATCGTCATCACGGTACGCAGCCCGATGGTCATGATCACCATGCAGACGGCGATGGCGGCGTACCCGTGCTCGACGCCCCAGGACAGACCCGCCAGCGAGCCGGCCATGCAGGCGGCGCCGACCAGACAGGCGACGCGGTGGCCGAACCGGCGCGCGAGCCACTCGGACAGCGGGGTCGCGACGAGCATCGTCACGATGATCGGCAGATTGGCCAGGCCCGCCCGCACCGGGCTCCATCCGTACGCGTACTGGAAGTGCAGGATCAGCCCGAACATCACGCTGGCCATCGCGATGGACGTCCCGATCTGGGCGACGGCGGCGCCGCGGACGGTGCCGTTGGAGAACAGGCGCAGATCGAGCATGGGGGCGGCGCTGCGCCGCTCGTGCCACACGAACGCGAACGCGGCGGCGACGGCGCCGACGATCGCCGCGAGGGTGGTCGCGGACAGCCAGCCGTGGTCGACGCCGCTGGTCAGCGAGTAGCAGGCGAGGCCGATGGCGGCGACGCTCAGGGCGGCGCCCGGGAGGTCGAGTGCGTCGTCGGTCAGGTCCTCCGGCTGGTCGGCCGGGACGCCGAGCCGTACGCCGATGCACGCGAGCACCGCGATCGGGGCGTTGACGACCAGCAGCCACTCCCACCGGACGTGGGCCAGTGCGGTGCCACCGAGCAGCGGGCCGAGGACGAAGCCGGACATGCCGACGACGATCATCACCGTCATGGCGCGCATCCGCAGGTCCTTGTCGCCGAACAGGCGGAAGACCAGCGAGTTCGTGATCGGGGCCATCGCGGCGGCGGCGATGCCGAGTGCGGCCCGCAGGGCGATGAGCTCGCCCGTCGTCGTCACGAACACGACGCACAGGCTCAGCGCGCCGAACACGGCGAGTCCCACCAGCAGCACCCGGCGGCGCCCGAACCGGTCGGCTGTCGACCCGGCGGTGAGCAGCAGGCCGCCGAAGGTCAGCGAGTACGCCCCGGTGACCCACTGCAGCGCGGTCGTCCCGCTGCCGAGGTCGCGGCCGATCGTGGGCAGCGCGATCGACAGCAGCGTGTTGTCGACCATCTCGACGAAGAAGGCCAGGCAGAGGGCGGCGAGCGGAATCCACGCCGCGCGCAGGGACGGGTAAGTGCGTGGTGACGGGGCTTGCAGCGTGGTGGTCGTCATGGCAGTCCTCCAATCGAACGTCATTCGACTATCGAACAACGTACGATAGGGTACGATAGAACAACGTTCGATACAGTGCAAGACAGGTTGGGATGTGAGCCATGGCACGCCTGCAGAACCGCGCGAGCGAGGGCCGTCGACGGGCTTCTCACTCGATGGAGTCCGTACTCACCGAGACGGTCGCCCTGCTCGACGAGTCCGGAGCCTCCGCGCTGACCTTCCGGGCGCTCGCCCAGCGCCTCGGCGGCGGCGTCGCCAGCATCTACTGGTACGTCGCCAACAAGGAGGAGCTACTCGACCGCGCCACCGACCACGTCATCGGCGGGGTCCTGGCCGACATCGAGAAACTCCCGTCCGGCGACGACCCGATCGACGACCTCCGCGCCATGGCCGTCACCCTCTTCGACGCGATCGTGGACCGGCCCTGGCTGGGCGCCTACTTCATGCGCAACACCGACGCACAGACCAACTCCATGCGCCTCTACGAGAAGCTCGGCCGGCAGACCCTCCGCCTGGACCTCACCGCACGCCAGCGGTTCCACGCGGTGTCCGCCGTCGTCGGCGTCGTCGTCGGCTCAGCCGTCGACATGGGCCAGGAGCCACCCCAGGAGGTCCTCAAGGGCGCCGTGAGCCGCGACGAATACCTCGGCCGCTTCGCCCGGGCCTGGCGCGAGCTCGACCCCGACGACTACCCCTTCGTCCACGAGATCGTCGACGAGTTCGACGGCCACGAAGACGTCGACCAGTTCCGCTCCGCACTGGACCTGACCCTGGCGGGCCTGCGCCTGCAGGCGGGGGGCTGAGCGGGTCAGGGCTGGTCGTACCAGGCGAGGGCTGCGATGCGCCAGCCGTCCGCGGGGGTGCGGACGAACTGGATGGTCTTGGTGCCGACACCTTCGAACGGCCGGCCGTCGAGGATGCCGGACTTGCGGTAGCCGCCGACGCGGGAGGCGATGTCGCCGGTGATCTCGGTCTGCTCGGAGGTCTCCCACTCGGAGAACTCGACCAGCCGGCCGTCGGCGAGGAGGCGGCTGCGGGGCTCGATGAACTGCTCGACGGTGTAGACCTCGAACTGCGGGCCGGTCTTGACGATCACGCCGCCGGGAAGGACCAGCCGACGGATGCGGGCGACGTCGGCCGGCTTGCCGCCGCGGTTGTCGAAGGCACCGAAGAACTCGGCGGTCACCGCGTCTATCTCGCGCTTGGACATGGCGCGACAGTAGCAGCGCGGGGACACCCGGCACGTCAGGGCCGGAGCGCGACCAGGAGGTCGACCACGTAGCTCTCCTCCACCTCCTCGCGAGGGAAGAGCCCGCCGAGCCGCGCACGCTCGTCGACGAGGAACGCGCGGCGGGCAGCCTCTCCGAGGACGAGGAACGCCGAGCGGCTGCCGATGTTGGCGAGGTGCGTGTCGAGGGGGACGGTGCGGCTCCAGCGGATGTGACGGCGCGCGACCCGCAGCCCCGTCAGCCCCGCCAACCGGACGGCGTCACCGTCCGAAGGACGCACCGCGGACCTCGGCTCCACTCCGCAGTGATGGGCGATACGGGCGTGCTGGTCGCGGATCCAGGGCACGTCGAAGGCGGTGGTGTTCCACCAGACGGCCAGCGCGCCGCCGGCTCGCAGGACACGCAGCGCCTCCGGGACGGACCTGCCGGGGTCGGTCCACTGCCAGGACTGCGCGTACGTGATGAGGTCGCGGGAAGCGGCGGTCAGCGGAAGGGCGTTGCCGTCGCCGCGCACGATCGGCACCCCCGGGAGCGCTCGCCGGAACTCACCGGCCATGGCCTCCCCCGGCTCCACGGCGATCACCTCGGCGCCCCGCTCCCGCAGCAGCGCACTGGCGATTCCGGTCCCCGCGCCGACATCGGCGACCCGGGCGCCCGCCAGCCGACGGTCCGCGAACTCCTCGACGGAGTCGAAGAGTTCGGCCGGGTAGGAGGGGCGACTGGCGGCGTACTGAGCCGCGGCCACGTCGAACGACTGTGCGCGAGAGCTGGCGGTCATCCCTTCATCATCGCCTCCGCGGGCCCGGCGTGGCGCTCTGGTGGACCGGCGTCCCGCATATTAGTTTTCGGTCATGCACACATCATCTACGCGCGAAGAGCCCCCTTCTCCCCCGTCCGCGGGCCGCATCCCAGGCTCCCGCCTCATGCGCCGCGGCATGGTCGCCGCGGCCCTCGGCGCCTTACTCTTCGGCGCAACCGTGCCCGCGGCCACCGCGGACACCGCGGGCGCGTCCCCGGCGAGATGGAGCGTCGACCTCGGCGGCGGCGGCGCCCAGGAGGTGAACCTCCGGCACGTCGGCGGGGCGTTCGCGGTGGCCTCCCAGACCTTCCACCCGGCCGCGGCGGGCACCGGCGGTACGGGCTACGGCTCGCAGACCGAGCCCGCGCACTCCCTGGCCGCGCCCGCCAACCGCGTCACCGCCGACCTGCGGGCCGACCTGCCCGCCGGGGCGACCGCCGCCGTCGACGTACGCGGCCTCACCGCCCAGGGCACCTGGACCGAATGGCGGGAGGCGACCCTCACCGCGCCCGCGATCCTGCCCGCCACCGTCACCGCCGTCCAGAGCCGTGTCACCGTCCAGGACACCGGCGGCCGCGCCCGGGTCCGCGCGCTGTACCTGAGCGCGGACCTCGTGGCGGCACCGCAGACGGCCGGGGCCCCGCTCGCGGCGGCGTCCGTCAGCTCCCGGGTCTACGCCACCCGCGAGGGCCTGGTCGGCGGCACCACCGCCAACGGCCATGTCATCCAGTCCAACGACCACTTCGTGGCGCTGCCCTCACGGCGCGGGCTGTCGCCCAACGGCAGCGGCCAGTACTCCGTGCAGGTCTGCGGGCCGGTGCGCTGCGAGACCGCCCCCGTGTGGGACGTCGGGCCGTGGAACACCACCGACGACTACTGGAACCCCTCCTCCACCCGCCAGAGCTTCGGCGACCTGGCCCAGGGCCTGCCCGAAGCACAGGCCGCCTACCAGAACGGCTACAACGGCGGCCTGGACGGCTTCGGCCGCCATGTGTCCAACCCGGCCGGCATCGACCTGGCCGACGGCACCTTCTACAACGTCGGCCTCAACGACAACGGCTGGGTGACCGTCACCTACCTGTGGACCGGCGGCGGAACTCCGACCGGCAAGTACTGGGTCGACACCTTCGCCAACGCCCCCGTCTACGCCTCCGCCACCAGCACCGCGCAGACCGGCACCCTCTACCAGGGCACCAACTACGTCTACTGCAAGGTCTGGGGCCGCCAGATCGGCAGCGGAAGCAGCTACAACCACTGGTGGCTGCGGACCGACCCCGACGTCGGCCCCGCCAACCAGTACGTCTCCGCCTACTACCTCTCCCGCTGGGGCAACGACGAGGCCAAGGACAACAACGGCGTCGTCATACCCAACTGCTGACCACCCCGGCGCGGGGGGGGGGGGGCGGGGGGGGACCCGCGGCCCCGCCCCCCGCGCCCACCCCGCGGCCAACGACAACGCACTACAACACCACTCAACAACACACAATTCCA
>NZ_JBFAXL010000015.1:0-164069 GCF_040680795.1 Streptomyces sp. NPDC051976 | reverse complement strand
GGCGACCGGTCGGGGGCGGCAGCCCCCCCGCGCGGGGTGACTCCGGCCGCACGCCATCGGGACGTTGGCGTCAGGTGCGTCAGCGGGTCAGGAGAGCGTGCAACTGATCGAGCCGATGGGGAGGTTGTTGCCGGTCGAGTTGGCTGTGAAGCCGAAGGTGGTCGAAGCGCCGCCCGGTGGGATCGTGCCGTTGTAGGCGGCGTTGCTGACGCTGACGGTGCCGCCGCTACTGGACTGGATGCCGTTCCACAGGTTGGTGATCTGCGTTCCGGTACCAGGTGTCCAGGTCACCTTCCACTGGCTCGACGGCGTGGTGCCGTGGTTCATCACCGTGACCTGTCCCTGAAAGCCGCCGCTCCAGGCGTTGGACACCTCGTACAGCGCCATGCAGGAGCCGGGGTCGGTGCCGCCGGTCGTCCCACCGGACGTGGTCCCGGAGGTCGTCCCACCGGTTGTGGTCCCGCCGGTGGTGGTGCCTCCTGTGGTCGTCCCGCCGGTGGTGGTGCCTCCCGTGGTGGTCCCGCCGTTGTGGATGCCGGTCACCTCGCCGTGGCCGCCGTCGAAGGCGATGTCGGAGCAGGAGAAGAAGTTCTCGTTGCTGTCCGAGCGGACCCACTGAATGAAGATCATCGCGTTACCCGAGCGGTTCGCGGGGAGCGCCTGGTCCCAGTAGTAGTGGCCGCCGTCGGTTCCCGGCGATCCCACCGCGGGCGGGTTGGTGCTGCTCCCGATCTGTTCCAGGTCCGCCCAGGCCAACGGGGTGGTGGGGGACCAGCCCTGCTTGGTCACGTACACCCGGAAAGTGCCCGGGTGCGCGGCCCAGTTGCTGTACTGCAGCTGGATCGAGGAACCGGAGGTCAAGTGCGTCCGGGGCCAGTCGTCACGCGCCGCGTTGTAGGCGGCGAAGTCGTACGGCGACTTGTTGCCCGCGCTGCAGAGCGTCCCGTCGGGCACGTAACCCTGGCCGCGACCGGCCGCGTTGGAGTCGAGGACCGCGAACCAGTTGTACAGGGACGTCGATCCGCTCTGTGCGAGCGCCGCGGCGCAGGCGGGGTTGGTCGGGGTGAGCGCACCCGTGGCGCTCAGGGCGTCCTCGTAGCACAGGTACGTACGCGAGCCGGGCATCATCGCGACGCCGTGCGCCTGCGCGGAGCTCTGGCCGAGAAGGACGATGCCGAAGGCGGAGAGCAGCAGGGCGAGAGCGGCGGATAAGGACAGTTTCCAGTTTCTCTTCACTGTGGTGACCTTTCCGGGAACCTCCCCGGGGCCGTGGCTCACCGCCGCCGGGCCGCCGGGGCGGCGTGGGGGGAGGAGACGACCCGAGTGTGGGAGCGCTCCCATTCGGTGAACCTAACAGTGGATCAAAATCCTGTAAATACCGGCGGCGAGGCCATCCACGGCGTTGCCTCGGTGCTCCGGAGTGACGCCTGCGTTGACAGCGGGCAGTTGAGGCGCTGTGATGATGGGAGCGCTCCCACATTCCCGAAGCACCCCCCACGCACGCTTCCGGAGGAGGCCGTCCATGCCTGCTCGCGCTGTTCGCTCTCGCGCGTCTCGACTACCTCGATTACTCCGCGGCCCCTGGGCGGCGGTCACGGCCGCTGCCGCACTGGCCGTTTCGCTCCTCGTCGCGCTGCCCACCAGTGGCTTCGGCGCGACGACGTCCGGATGCCGCGTCGACTACACCGTGAACGAGTGGACCGGCGGCTACACCGCCCAGGTGCACGTGACCAACCTCGGTACGGCGCTGAGCGGTTGGCAACTGACGTGGACGTACGCCGGAGACCAGCAGGTCACCTCCGCCTGGAACGCGACCGTCAGCCAGAGCGGCCGTTCCGTGACCGCGGTCAACGCCTCGTACAACGGCGCGGTGGTCGGCGGCGGCACCGTCGACTTCGGCCTCCAGGGCACCCTGCGGTCGGGCGGCCCTCAACCGGTCGACTTCGCCCTCAACGGCGCGTCCTGCGGCGACGGGAGCACTGTGCCGCCGACGACACCGCCGACGACTCCTCCCACCACGCCGCCGACCACGCCGCCGACCACTCCTCCCACCACATCGCCGCCCACCGGCTGCGGCAACGCCACCATATGCACCGGCTTCGAGGACCAGGCCGGTCCCGCCCCGTCCGGGGACTGGCGGTTCACCGCGCCCGACTGCCAGGGCACGGGAACGGCCGCCATTGACACGGCGGTCGCCCACAGCGGCTCGAAGTCCCTGCGGGTGAACGGGCAGGCGGGCTACTGCAACCACGCTTTCGTCGCCTCCACCGCGGACCTCTCGTCGGTCGGCCCGGTGCTCTACGTCCGCATGTGGGTGCGGCACACCACCGCCCTCCCCGCCGCGCACGTCACCTTCGTCTCCATGCCGGACTCCTCCCAGGGCGGCCGGGCGCTGCGCGTCGGCGGCCAGAACGGCGCCCTCCAGTGGAACCGGGAGAGCGATGACGCCACGCTCCCGGCGCAGAGCCCGGCCGGGGTGTCGCTGAGCAGCCCGCTGCCGACGCTCGTATGGCAGTGCCTGCGGTTCGCCGTCGACACCTCGGCGCCGAACCTCGACACCTGGCTCGACGACAGGCAGATACCAGGACTGCACGCGGACGGCGTACCGACGCCGGACATCGACCAGCAGTGGCTCTCGCGCACCACGCCGCCGAGGCCGACGGCTCTGCGACTGGGCTGGGAGAGCTACGGGACCGGCGACGACACCCTGTGGTTCGACGACGTGGCGGTCGCCTCCTCACCGCTCGGCTGCTGAAGCCGCGACAGCGCCACGGCGCGCGGGGATTGACAACCCGTCATTCCGAGGGAGAAATTTGGGAGCGCTCCCACGCGCTCTCCGAAGCCCTACGCACGCCCCCCCACGTCCCGCCTCTCGAAGGTGAGAACTTCCGTGCGATCGACCCGTCCCACCACCATGCCCTGGCGCCGACGCCTCGCCGCCGGAGCCTCGGCGGCCGCACTGTCCGCCGCCCTGCTCGCGGCCGGCGGCGCCGCCCACGCCGACACCTCGCCGCCCTCCGGCGTCGACGTGACCGTCAACGCCAATGAGGGCCAGGGCACGATCCCCACCACCGGCTACGGCCTCAACAGTGCGGTCTGGGACTCCCAGATGAACGCACCCGAGGTGCAGGACCTGATCAAGGCGGCCAGTGTCGGTGTGCTGCGCTACCCCGGCGGCAGCTACGGCGACATCTACCACTGGCAGACCAACACGGCCCCCGGCGGCTACGTCGCCCCGGGCACCGACTTCGACTCCTTCATGGGCACCGTCAAGAAGACCGGCGCCCAGCCCATGCTCATCGCGAACTACGGCTCCGGCACCCCGCAGGAGGCCGCCGACTGGGTGCGCTACGCCAACATCACCAAGGGGTACGGCGCCAAGTTCTGGGAGGTGGGCAACGAGCTGTACGGCAACGGCCATTACGGCTCGGGCTGGGAGACCGACCAGCACGCCGACACCTCGCCGACCGCGTATGCGCGGGGCGTGCTCGACTACGTCTCGGCGATGAAGGCCGTGGACCCCGCCGTCAAGGTCGGTGCCGTTCTGACCATGCCGGGCAACTGGCCCGACGGGGTGATGGCGAGCGGTGAGAGCGCGGACTGGAACCACACGGTCATCCCGATCATCGCGGGCAAAGCCGACTTCGTGATCGTGCACTGGTACCCGAGCGTCTCCGATCCGGTGCACATGCTGGACTCGGTCTCTCAACTGACCGGCGAGCTGGGCCAGTTGCGTGACGAGCTCGACGCGGCGGGCGCGGCGGGGACACCGATCGCGCTGACCGAGGTCAACGGCACCGTCGACCAGGACACCCAGCCCGACGCCCTGTTCGGCGCGGACGCCTACCTGACCGCCCTGGAGCACGGCGTGTTCACCGTGGACTGGTGGAACACCCACAACGGCGCGGGCGCGATCGGCACCGCACCCGACGGCGCCACCGACTACGGTGACGAAGGCGTGCTGTCCAGCGGAGGCTGCACCGGCGCGGTCTGCGAACCTCCCGTCAACACCCCCTTCCCCGCGTACTGGGCGATCCGGATGCTCAGCCAACTCGGAACACCGGGCGACCAGTTGATCGGCGCGGGAAGCACCAGCACTCTGGTGACCGCGCACGCCGTGCACCGGGCCAACGGCGACCTGAGCGTGATGCTGATCAACAAGGACCCGTCCGCGGCGCGGGACGTCACACTGCACTACGCGGGCTTCACCCCGGACACCTCCGCGACGCAGACCGTGTCCACCTACGGCGACGAGGCCACGTCGATCGCCACCTCCACCTCCGCGTACTCCGACACGCGCACCCTGCCGCCGTACTCGATCACCACGGTCACCCTGCATCCGCGGGCGGGTACGGCGTCCGCGCTGACGGCGCCCGGCAGCCCGCGGGTGACGGCGGCGACCGACACGACCGCCACGGTGAGCTGGACCCCCGCCACGGGCGGCACGGTCACCCGGTACGAGGTCTACCGCCAGGTCGGCACGGTCAGCGAACTGCTCGGCAGCTCCACCGGCACCTCGCTCACCGTGCCCAACCTGACGCCGGGATCCACGTTCACCTGGAACGTGCTGGCCAGGGACGCCGACGGCAAGCTGTCCCGTCCGTCCGACCCGCTCACCGTGCGCACCGGCACCCCGGCCGCGTCCACCTGCCAGGTGTCCTACCAGCTCACCGCCGGCTGGGGCAGCGGCTTCAACGCGAGCGTCACGGTCACCAACACAAGCCCCGCCCCGATCACCGGCTGGACGCTGGCCTTCGACTTCCCCAGCACCGGCCAGTCGGTCGCCGGGTTCTGGAACGGTCATGTCACCCAGAGCGGCCGGACCGTCGTGGCCACCCCGGTGGACTGGAACAGCACCCTCGCCGCGAACGGCGGGAACTCGGCGTCCTTCGGGTTCACGGGCGCCAACACCGGTGCCAACCCGCCGCCGACCGTCTTCACCCTGAACGGCACGGTGTGCAGCACGCGGTGACCGCGATCCTCTTGCGGTGAACGGGGCCCGGTCCGGCGCGTCATGCCGGTCCGGGCCCCGGGGCTTTGGCCTGATGGCCGCCAACCTCCCCAACCACCCCTCAAGTAGTGGATCAGAATCCACGCAGACCCGCCGTCCGGCCGCCGCCGTGTCCAGGCTGGCAAGGCGCCGCCACCACCCTGGACACGGCCGGACATGGCACCACAGTCCGGGCACTCCGCCTCGCGCGTTGTCACCTCCGCTCCGCCCGGGACACGTTGGTTGACATGCCTCCAATCCAGGTGTCACACTTCGGAATTGAAGGTAGAGGTGTGTCCAAAATCCCCTCGGGCACGTCTTCCCGTATTCCCCCCGTATCCGGCCTTTCGGTTCGGATCCACGGGCCGGTGATTGTGGACCATCGGGTCAGGGACGTAGAAGTTCCTTGAAATCCCGGCAACGATCTGGAATGAACCCCACTCCACCGGCATGTGCTGGCCGTCCGCTGTCCACGTGCCGGTGGAACTGCCTTGCTGTGTGCGGCCATTGGAAGCACAGGAACTTCCGCTTGCCCAGCCTGGGCTCGTGACTGGACCCAACGCGCCGCGGAAGCCCGCAGGTACTCCACCCGGCCAACGTCAGCCGCGCGTCGGCTGCGTGGTTTCGGCACTCGTATGCAGCTCCACGGCACTCCTTTTTGCTGTCGGAGAATCAGATAGCCCGACTCTGCTGAATTCCCATTGGTCAAGAATCCGTTGAGGTGAAGCACATGGACAAGCACAACGCGGCGATGGACGTTCCGGGCGGGTGCGGCGACAGCCGCGCGACGTATCTGGACAAGCCGCAGCGGCCGGAAACGCTGGATCTTGCCTTCGAGGAGAACGTGCCCGTCTCGGCGATCGGGACACTGATCGTCAAGGCTCTGCTGGTCACCCATGTGGTGACGCTGCCGCCGTTGATGGTGATCCTTGTGCAGTGGCTGATGGGCGATGACATCAGCACGGCTCTGGTGTTCGTGACCGTTGCGCTTGCGATGTCGGTGTATTCGGCCGTGCTGTTCTACAGCAGGGTCACCGAGCCGGTGGCCGAGTGGCGGGTTCTCCTCGACGAGCGCCGGCACCGTGCGGCTGATGTCTTCCAGCAGATCAACATCACACTGCGGGATCTGCACAGCACGCCGCTCGTTTCTGCCCAGTTGGTGCGTCCTGAGAGCGGCCAGGACGTCCACCACCGGCTGCAGGTGAGCGAAGGACGCTACCGCGCGTACGTGACGGTGTTCTCCCAGGGCTCGGCCCTCTATGTGGGCTGGACCATGTGGAGTTCACGCCGGGGATATCTCCTGCTCGGCCACTTCTTCGGCGGCATGCTGGCCAGCTTCGCCGGGCAGGACGCCGACGAGAAGCCGGTCATACGCGCCGAGCGGCCCAGGGTCATGGTCGAGGCGGTCCAACTGGCTTGTCTCGCGGGTCTGTCCACGGCGGCGGAGGAAGACCGTTCGGTGGCCGGGACTCCCGACTCTCCCGCCGCTCGCACGCTCGTCTGACGGCGAACCGGACGGCGATCCGGGCGGCAACGGGCGCCCGCGCATCCTCGCCGCGAACGGGTCCCGGTCCGGCGCGTCACGCCGGACCGGGACCCGGGGCTTGGGCGCGGACGGCTGCACCTTCGACGCCTCCCCGCGCCAGCGGTTCAAGACCGCGTCCCGACGTCACGTACGGGTCCGCCTCAGGACAGTCTCGCCTCGGGGGCGAAGGCAGGCAGCCTCTCGAGAGAGGTGCGCACGGCCTCGGCGCCGTAGGCGAACATCTGCCGCTCGTAGGCGTCGACCGCGCTGAGCAGATCCTGGCGGCCGGCCTTGGCCTCGATCAGGCAGCGGCGCAGCAGGGCGGCGTCGCGCAGGGCGGTGTTCGCGCCGTTTCCGCCGGTGGGGGAGGTGGCGTGGATCGCGTCGCCGAGCAGGGTGACCGGGCCGGAGGCCCAGCGCTCAGCGGGCTTGACCACCCGGATGGACAGCAGCGCGCTGTTGTCCGGGTCGGCCTGCTCGATCAGCGCGCGCAGGAGCGGGTGCCAACCTTCCATCCGGGACAGCACAGCGTCCTGCGCGGTCAGGTCCTCCGGGGAGCCGTTGGGGGGAAGGATCATGGCCCAGCGGACGTAGTCACCGATGTCCGGCAGCGTGACCTCGGGAGCCAGCTGCTCGGCGGCCTGCTGAGGCGGAGTACGGAAGCGCATCGCGCCGAGCAGCAGGCTGACGCCGTCGCCGGTGATCTTCGAGCCGTATGCCTTGGACAGGCCGGTGAACTCCTCGGTCAGCGGGGTGCGGCCGATGACGAACCGCACGCCGGTGTCGGTCGGGGTGGTGTGCGGCGACAGCACCCCGCGGACGGCTGAGGTGACGCCGTCCGCGCCGACGAGCAGGTCGGCGGTGGCCGGGTCGCGCCGGGCGAAGCGGGCCTGGACGGTGCCGTCGGCCGCCACGTCGTAACCGGTGAGCGCGGCATCGGTGTGCACGGTCAGGCCGGTCAGCAGCAGGTGCCGCAGCACCTGCCGGTCGACGACGATGCCCGTGCGGCCCGCACCCATCCTGCCGACCTCGTTCAGCCGCGGGTCAAAGATCAGCTGCTCGGCGGAGGCGTCCATGACGATCTCGTCCAGCAGCGGGTGCCAGCGTGTGGGCAGGCAGTCGCGCACCGCCTGGAATCCGGTCTCGTCCAGCACGAGCCGGTAGCCCTGGAACCGCGCGACGATCCCCGGGTCGCGCTCGAACACCTCGGCCTCGATCCCGGCACCCCGCAGACCCTGCGCCAGGGCCAGACCTCCCAGACCCGCTCCGACGACGGAAACCCGCATCCCACACCTCCGCGACAACCAGCATCGAACGAACTTAGTTCGTTCTTGACGATCTAAGTTCTACGCAACGAACTTAGTTCGTGTCAAGCTATAGTGGACGGCATGCCCGCCGATCCCCGCCGACACCGCGCCGCCCGCCACGCCCCACCCGCGGCGCAGGCTGCCGCTCAGGCCGCCGCCCCGGCGCCGCGCAAGCAGCCCATCACCGCCGAGCGGATCACCGACGCCGCCCTGGAGGTCATCGCCACGGAAGGCTACGACGCCCTCACGATCCGACGCGTCGCCGCCGTACTCGGCACCGGCCCGTCGTCGCTGTACGCGCACATCGCCACCAAGGACGACATCGACGAGCTGCTGATCGGCAGGCTCTACTCGCAGGTCGTGCTCCCCGCACCGGACCCGGCCGCCTGGCGCGAGCAGTTGCTCGCCGTCTACACGCAGATCCGCGACCTGTACCTGAAATACCCCGGAGTCCCGCGCGCCGCCCTGGCCGTGGTGTCGACCAACCTGGACACGCTACGGGTCGGCGAAGGAATCCTGGCGATCCTCCTCGCCGGTGGCATCGAACCCAGGACCGCCGCATGGGCCCGCGACGCACTGTCCCTCTACGTCTGCGCCTACGCGCTGGAGCAGTCGATGGTCCGGCAACGGCGACGGCGCCAGGACCAGGAATGGGTCCTCGGCCACGAGGAGTTGCTGGACCGCTTCACCGCACTGCCCGCCGAGCGGTTCCCGCACACCCAACGCCATGCCGCCGAGCTGATCTCCGGCACCGGACACGACCGCTTCGAGTTCACCGTGGGCCTCCTGACGAACAGTCTGCGGCCCGCATCCGGCTGACCCGAGTCCCTGAGGCGGTCCCGCGGGTGGACCGCCCGGCAACGGTGTGCAGGCGCTGCCGCGCGGCTGAAAATGCATCCCGCACAGGGGATTACGCACTCTCGTCACAGTGGCTAGGCTCGCCCCGGTACGACATGGGAGCGCTCCCATGCTGCATCCGCGGAATCCGCCCTCACCTTTGAGGGCTCTCTCCCCCCCACGAGAGCACGGAGGACAACTGTGACACCCCCCACCGGCACCCCGCGCCCCGCCCAGGCCGCCGAGGCCCCCGCGCGCGGGTCGCGCCTGCGCAAGGCCACGGCGCTCGGCCTGGCCGCGGGCCTCGCCGCCACCGGTATCGCGCTGAGCACCGAGATGACCGCGGGCGCCGCGGCGCAGGGCAGCCTCCCCGCCGGGACCCAGCTCTACAAGGACCCCAACTCCCAGGTCGTTCGCTGGGTCGCCGCACATCCTGGCGACTCCCGTCAGCCGATCATCGCCCGGCGGATCGCCAGCCAGCCGCAGGCGGTCTGGTTCTCCAACTACAGCCCTTCCACCGTCACCAACGACGTCAAGGCGGTCACCACAGCGGCGGCCGCCGGGGGACAGGTGCCGGTGCTGGCCGTGTACGAGATCCCCAATCGTGACTGCGGAGGCGCCTCCGCCGGGGGTGCGCCGGACCTGGCCTCGTACGACGCCTGGGTGCGCAACTTCGCCGCCGGGCTGGGCAGTGGCCAGTCGATCGTCATCCTGGAACCCGACTCCATCGCCCTGACCACCTGCCTTTCCGCGCAGCAGCAGTCCGACCGGTTCGCCTCTCTCTCCCGGGCGGGTGCCGCAATCCACGCCGCCGCGCCCCACGCCAAGGTCTACATGGACGGCGGCCACTCGGCCTGGAACAGCGCCCCGGAGCAGGCCAGCCGGCTGCGCACCGCGGGCATTCTGACCAGCGCCGACGGCCTCTTCACCAACGTCTCCAACTTCAACACCACAGCGAACGAGGTCAACTTCGCCAAGAACGTGCTGGCCGCGCTGGGCAACCCGGGCAATCTGCACGCCGTGGTGGACACCAGCCGCAACGGCAACGGCCCGGCGGGCGGCGGCGCGTGGTGCGACCCGTCCGGCCGCGCGATCGGCGCCTACCCCACGACCAACACGGGGGATCCGGCGATCGACGCCTTCCTCTGGGTGAAGCCGCCGGGTGAGGCGGACGGTTGCGCCGGACCGGCGGGTACCTTCCTGCCGGACGTGGCCTACGCGCTGGCGTCCGCCGGAGCGTCGGACCCCACCACCCCGCCCCCGACCACAGCTCCTCCCACCACCACCCCGCCCACCACCGCTCCGCCGACCACGGCCCCGCCCACGACCGCCCCGCCCACGACGGCTCCGCCGACGACCGCCCCTCCGACAGGCGCGGCCTGCTCTGTCAGCTACAAGATCGCCAGCGCTTGGAGTGGCGGCTTCACCACGGACGTGACCGTGCGCAACACCGGCAGCGCCGCCGTCAACGGGTGGTCCCTCAAGTGGGCCTTCCCCGGTGACCAGCAGATCACCAGCGCGTGGAACGCCAAGACCACCCAGTCCGGCGCGAACGTGACCGCCACCGACCTGGGCTACAACGCGGCCGTCCCGGTGGGCGGCTCCACCGGCTTCGGCTTCCAGGGGACCGGCTCCAACACCGCCTCACCCACCGCGTTCACCCTCAACGGCACTGTCTGCACCGTGTCCTGACGCGCCACCCGGCTGAAGGCGCCGGCCCGGATCTTCCCCGGCCGGCGCCCGACGGGGCATCGCAGTCCGCTGAACCCTGTTTGCCTCTCCGCGTAGGACGTGGTGTGAGGAGTTGCGGGCCCGGCTAGACGTCGGCGAGTTCGGCGTTGGCCCGCGCCGTGATGACGGTCAGGATGCGGCCCGCGGTTGCCAGTTCGTCGGCGGAGAGCGCGCCGTAGAGCCGTGTGGTCAGCTCTCCGATCGCGCCGCGGATCTCGCGGTTCAGTGCCTGGCCGGTGTCCGTGAGCCGGAGGCGGGACGTGTCGCCGGGGAGGGTCTCCATCAGTTTCGAGTCGGTGAGCTCGGCGATGGTCGCCAGCACCGCCGCGGCGTCGATCTTCAAGGTGCTGGTCATCCTGGTGATCAACTGCTCGCGGTCGACCGCTCCGCCGCTGTCGGCGGTGGCGTTCAGCGCCACGGACTGGTGGAACGTGGTGCCGGTCCGCGCGAGAAGGTGTTCCAGGACAGCGCGGGTCGCGTAGTGGGCCTGGCCGATGACCTGGCCGTTGAGGGTCGGGGTGGTGGACATGTCTACTCCTTGGTCGGCGGTTCCAGTGATACGTCGAGCAGGACGGCCAGTTCGCGGGAGAACGCTTCGGTTCTCTTTCCGTTCAGACCGCCGAGGGGCTCCAAGAGCTGGTCGAGGAGCTGGTGGACGACCGTGATCGCGCGGCTGGTGACCTCACGCCCGTGCGCGGTCAGGGACAGTTGGACCGCTCGTGTGTCGGCGGGGTCGCGGACGCGCTGGATGATGTCGGCGGCCTCCAGGGTGCGGGCCAGCTTCGAGACGTAGAGCGGCTCGAGGCCGGTGTGGTCGGCGAGTTGGCGTTGGCTGGGTCGCTGCCCGGACCGCTCCAGTCCGAGCAGCGACCCCAGGAGTGAGTACTGCGCGTGCGTCAGGCCCAGTGGTGCCAGGGCTCGGTCGACGGCAACCCGCCACTTCATCGACAGGCGCCACACCAGGAAGCCGGGCGTCGCACCCTCGGTTGCTCTGCTCATGTATTTACAGTACATGGCTAGTAAGTACATGGCTACTATTTTTCTCAGAGCGTGCTGCCGCGTGACGAGGGCGGACGGGTTTAGGTAGGCGTGCCGTCCGCCGTGGTGTCCGCGGTGCGCGGTGCGGTGGCCGGTCCGTCGCCCGAGCGCAGGGTGAGGAGGGAGATCTCGCTCGGGGCGAACACGCGGAAGGGCGGGCCCCAGAACCCGGCGCCGCGGCTGGTGTAGAGCTGGGTCCGGGCGCCGTGCAGGCTGAGGCCGTGCACCACCGGCTGGTCGATCCGTACGAGGAAGTTGAACGGCCAGATCTGGCCGCCGTGGGTGTGCCCGGAGACCTGGAGGTCGATGTCGGCGTCAGCGGCGTGCCGGACGTACTTGGGCTGGTGGGCGACGAGCAGCACGGGCCGGTCCGGGTCCGTCCCCGTCAGCGCGCCTTGGAGGTTCGCGCGGTGTCCGGGCAGGCCGGACGACCCCGCGGTCACATCGTCCACGCCCGCGAGGACGAGGGCGTCCCCGCTGCGCTCCACCACGACATGGCGGTTGTGCAACGGCTCCCAGCCCAGCTCCGCCATACGGTCCAGCCAGCCCTGGGCCTCCCCGAAGTACTCGTGATTCCCGGTGACGTAGACCTTCGCGAGCCGTGCGCGGATCGTGCCGAGCGGCGCGGACTGCTCACGGCGCTGGGCGGGGGTGCCGTCGGCGATGTCACCGGCGTGGATCACGATGTCCGCGTCGAGCGCGTTGACGGTCTCGGCCACCCGCGTCGACCAGTCGACCCGGTCGATCGGTCCGAAGTGGGTGTCGGCGAGCACGACGACACGGGTCCCGTCGAGACCGCCGCCGAGCCGGGGGAGAGAGACGTCGAGCCGCTTCACCCGGGGCACCCGCATGGCTTCGTGGTGCCCCCAGGCCAGCAGTCCGGTGGAGACCACCACGACGGCGGCGGCGATGATCCTGGCCCGGTCCGGGCCGCCGGTACCGAGCCCGATCAGCAGGAGATGCACCAGGCCACCCAGCGCCGACCAGGTGAACAGCACCCAGATCATGCCGAGGGTGCTGTCCGCGATACGAGCCGCCCGGTCCGAATGCCGGCGCCCGTGGCCCCTGGCCATCAGGAAGGGGAAGGAGACCAGCCAGCAGGCGAAGACGACCGTGCCGGTCACGAAGACCGGGAACGGCCAGTCGACGCCGGAGGCGAACAGCGTCCACCAGGGCAGGAAGAACAGCGTCGAGAGGACGAGAAGGATCACGCACCCGAACAGCCGCCGACGCAGGGAGGTCCGAGGACGCGGACTCCCGCCCCCCGCCTCGCCCCCCGCCCCGGCTTCGTCCCCGTCTTCCGGCCGCATCGTGTCCGCGGCGCTCTCCGGTTCTCCGACGACCTTCCGGCGATCCGGCTTCGACCGGGTGGATTCACTGCCTGCCACTGCGTCCCCTCACATCCGCTGCCCTACCGTCACTACCCATCATCCGACAGTCGAGGCGCCGACAGGGTGGCAGGCGGGTTACGGCTGGGCGGATCGCCTCCAGCGACTTCCACCGGGTGGATCCGACCCTAGGACGAACCTAGGACGAACCTAGGGCCCGTGAAGCTAATTTCGCCTCGACCACATGAGAAACACGCTCCACAAACTGGGGAGAGTTAAATGTCCACACGCAGCATTGCGCGCCGCGTCGCGGCTGCCGTCGGCTCCGCCGCTGCAATTGCCGCCCTCGTCACCCTTCCCGCCGGCTCCGCGCATGCCGCCAGCTGCAGCAACCCTGTGCAGCTCGGCCCTTCTACAAAGTTGTCGATCTCTGACAACTGGGGCCACAATGCCACTATCGGGTACCTGTACATCGGCTGGTACGCCAACTGTGCGAGTGCATACGCTGAGATCGACTGGAGCGGCGGCTGGCAGAACAGCGTCGACGGCAGCGTGTACTTGAACTGGAACGACCCCGCGCACAACAGCGCGGAGGGCCGTGTCTACTTCCACCCCGGGGGCCCCATCTCCGCGAAGTCCGACAACCTGTACGAAGGCCCGGGGACCAAGTACACCCCCGGTCGGTCCTTCACTGCTGCCACTCAGATCACCGTCGCCACCGGCAACGGCAAGGTGTGCGGGCCTCGCATCCTCGTCGGCAGCACGCACGACTTCTCGGGTGGCGGGGACAGCGGCCCCGGTAACGGCAACTGCAGCGTCTGACCGGCAACAAAGGCCTCTTCCTCAACAAGCGTCGTTGAGGAAGGGGCCTTTTCGCATTTCCGGCCACCGGGCCACCACGCGGGCCGGCCACCCTGGCCTCGCTGCTCGCCCCCAGCTGGAGACTTCCGCCACCGATTCCGCCGGGGGCGATGAGTCGGTGCGGTGCCGCCGGTACGTACAGGTGAGCACCGACAGGTCCTGGCCGCCGAACAGGCCGGGCCGGCCGTCCTCGCCCGCTACCGAAAGGCCGCCCGATGACTGCCCGCTTCATCGCCCTGTACGAGACGCCCGCCGACCCCGCGGCATTCGACCGGCACTACCGCGAAGTCCACATCCCCCTCGCACGCGGCCTCCAGGGGCTGCGCCGGTACACGATCAGCCGCGACGTGGCCGCCCTCCGCGGCGGCGCGCCGTACTACCTGGTCGCTGAGCTGGAGTGGGACACGATGGACGAACTGCATGCCGCCTTCGCCTCACCCAAGGGACGGGCCACCGCCGCCGACGCCGCCCACCTGCAGGAACTCGCCCCGGTCCGCAGCATGATCGTCTCCGGGGGCGAGAGCGTGCTGTAGGCGCTCTCCGGACCAGGGCGGCCCGCGCCGCCGGCCCCGGCGGGAGGCCGGGGCCGGCAGCGATGGTTGGGGTCGTGGCGGGACCGCTACTGGTTCCAGACCTGGAACTCGGAGATCTGGCCCGCGGGCCAGCCGGTGTTGGCGGCGATCAGGACGCGCCAGTAGCGCTGCGAGACCGTCGGGAAGGTGAGCGTGACGGTGTTGTTCGCGGAGGGAGTGAAGGTAAGGGCGCCCGAGGGCTTCACGGTGGTGAAGGTGGTCCCGTCCGTGGAACCGAGGAGCGACAGCGTCTCGTCACGGGCACCCCAGCCCGCGGGCAGTTGGAGCACCACCCGGCCGGCTGCCTGGGCGGAGCCCAGATCGACCTGGACCCACTGGGGGAAGGCGTTGTTGCCGCTCTCCCAGTAGGAGTTCTGATTCCCGTCGGTGACGTTCGAGGACGGGTAGATGTCGGTGTGCGAGGACTCGGCCGTCGGCCTGCCGGCGGCCAGGTTGGTGGCGGCGGCGCTGGTCCCGTCGCCGGACAGGGATACCGTCGTGGGGCTGTTCGAGGCGCTGCCGCTGATCGTCAGGGTGCCGGTCCGGGTGCCGGTGGCGGTGGGGGTGAAGCTGACGCTCACCGTGCACGAGGCGTTCGCGGCCAGGGTGCTGCCGCAGGTGTTGGTCTGGCGGAAATCCCCGGAGGCGGCGATCGAGGAGAGCGACGCGCTGACGGTCCCGGTGTTGGTCACGGTCACTGCGCGAGCGGTGCTGGTGGTGTTCACGTTCTGGCTGCCGAAGGCCAGCGAGGACGGGTTGGCCGACACAGTGGCCGTTCCCCCGGAGCCGGTGGCGAAGGTGAGCTGGTTGATGTTCCAGCCGCCGTTGTCCTCGGCCAGGGTGAGTGTCTGCTGTCCGGCGGGGAGGGCGATCTGGGTGGTGACGGTGGCCCAGTTCTGCCAGCCGCCGGTGGCGGGGATGTCGATGGTGCCGGTCAGGTTGGTGCCGGAGGCGTTCGCCAGGTGGAGGGCGTCGGTGACGGCGCTGGGCGCGGCCAGGCGCAGGGTGAGGGTGTAGGTGCCGGCGGTGGCGGCGTTGACGGTGTACTTGAACCACTGGCCGGTGCTGGTCCAGCCGAGGTCGTGGCCGCCGCCGGTGTCGCTGGTGGTTTCCAGGTCGACGCCGTCGGCGCGGTAACTGTTGCCGGTGCCGTTGACGGAGTTGACGCTGTAGGCGGTGCCCTGGCCGCCGGTGTCGTAGTTCTCCGCCTGCACCGTGCCCGGCACCGCCGCCGCGGTGCCGCCGTAGGGGCCCTCCGGGGTGCTGCCGCCCTGCCAGCTGTTGTTGCTGGTGGTGGCGGTGAAGCCGGAGGAGTTGTTGAGGTAGGGCTGCATCGCGGACCCGAGCCCGGTGACGGTGTTGCCGGTGATGGTGGCCGAGCCGCTGGGCGCGGGGTAGTACGGCGGGGCGATCACGATGCCGCGCCAGGGCGCGGTGACGGTGTTGTTCTGCAGCAGCGTGTTGGTGGAGGTGGAGAAGCCGATGCCGTCGTAGAGCGCGTTGACGACGGTGTTGTTGCTCGCGGTGACGTGGTCGACGACACCGACGTTCTGCCCGTCGCCGCCGTTGCCGATCTGCAGGGCCGGTTGCCCCTGGCTGTAGCCGTTGCCGCCGGAGCGGACGATGGTGTTGCCGCTGACCGTGGCGGTGAGCAGGTCGCTGCCGTTGACCCCGAAGCGTCCCGCGCCCAGGCCGATGTAACGGGCGGTGTCGGCGATGTAGTTGTTCTCGACGTCCTGGTTGCTGCCGCCGTAGATGCCGATGCCCTTGCCGCCCCAGGGCGCGATCACCGTGTTGTGGGTCATCGTGATGTGCGACATCGCGGTGTAGTAGGTCTTGTTGCCGGACGGGTCGGTGTTGTAATTCACCGAGTTGATGGCCATGCCGTCGTCGCCGGTGCCGCGCACGAAGTTGTTGGTGGCGGTGAGGTCGCTGCCGACGGAGTTGCCGAGCGAGACGTTGTTGAGGTTGATGCCGTCGGCCCAGATCGCGGTCAGACGGCAGTTCTCGACGGTGCCCCCGGTGCCGGAGGCCCAGAAGCCGGATTCGGTGTGCTGGCTCCAGATGTCGTTGGCGACCCAGTTGGTGCCGGTGGTGTCCATCGCCCCGCCACCGCCGTCGACCATCTCGCGGCTGGTGGCGTCGGTGTCCAGGTGGAAGTCCTGGACCGTGTCCGAGGTGAGGTTGAACAGGGCGGCCAGCGGGGTGGAGTTGGGCAGCGGGACATCGCGGTAGATCGTGCTGTACCAGGGCCCGGCCCCGGCGATGGTGATGCCCTGGGCGGTCAGCCCCTTGGTGCCTTTGAGGTAGAAGGTTCCGGCGGGTATCCAGAGCGTCTTGGCCTGCGACTCGGCCTGGTTGATGCAGTTCTGGATGGCGGTGGTGCTGTCGGTGGCGGCGGGGTCGGCGGACCCGTTCGTGGGTGTGTTGTCGGCCACCGCGCCGCAGCTGGTGATCGAGATCGAGTTCGCCGGCTGGGCGATCGGCGCGGGCGGGTTCTCCGCGTCCAGGGCGTCGATGTCGTAGAAGGCCGCGGTGTTGGCGGCGTCCTTCCTGAGCATGATCGTGCTGTTGGGGGCGATCGGCGCGCCGGTGACGAAGGTGCGGGACTCGTCGAAGACATCGCGGGGGTTGCCGTCGGCGGGGTTCTGGTCACTGCCGTTGTAGGTGCTGGAGTTCTCGTAGAACCAGCTCTGCTTGGAGTTCAGGTTCAGCGTCTGCCGGAAGACGCCGTCGACGTAGAGGTCGAGCGTGGCGGTGGTGCCGCCGCCGGTCGCCGCGTCGGGGATGCTCTCACGGAGGTTGATCGCGCTGACCGGTCCGCCCGTGGTGTTCGTCCACTGGACGCTCTGGCCGGTGCCGGTCAGGTGCACGTAGGCGTGGCCGGAGGCCTCGACGGCGGCACTGGAGTACTGGCTGGTGGGCGGCGCGGTCAGCGACACGACGGCGGCCCCGCCACCGAGCGTCCCGGCCTCGCCCTCGAAGCTGCTGAACGGCAGCGTCGCCCCCACCCCGGCTGCCGCATGAGCAGCGGGTGCGGTACCGAACGCGACCAGCGCGCAGGCGGGCAGTAAGGCGGCGACGGCCGCGCCGAGCCAGCGGCGGGGCGCGGGGTGCGGATTGCTTCTCATGAGGGGTCCCTTCATCGGCATGAGCGCAGGGGGGAGCCGAAGGCCGACCCGAAACGTAACTTGACGATGAGTCAAGAGCAATACATCGACACCACGACGCAAAAAAAGTTTTGGACATCAAAAATCCAGGACATCCGAGTGCGGCGAGCGAGCGAGCGGGCGCGGTGCGGTAGCGAGGGCGGCCGGGACGTCCTGTCGCGGGCGGCGGCCGCTCAGGCGGCGTGAGGACCCGTGGCCGCGGCGAGGGTGGCGGTGATCGTGTCGCGGAGCCAGCGTTGGGCGGTGTCGTTGTCCAGGCGGGGGTGCCAGGTCATCGCGTAGGTCATCGGGCCGATGTCACGCGGTGCCGGGATGACGGTGGTTCCTGGTGACATGTGCTGGAGCGCGAAGCTCCTTGGCAGGGTTGCCACCAGGGATGTTCCCGCTACCGCGGCGGCTGCCGCCGCGTGGTAGGGCACGGTCACGCTCGCTCGTCTCGGGCTGCCGAGCAGTGCGAGGGTGCGGTCGACGTGCCCCTGCTGTCCGTCGGCGACGTCCACCACGATGTGGGCGCACTCCAGGTAGTCCCGCAGGGATACGGCGGAGCTCCCGGCGAGCGGATGGTGGCCGGCGACCAGGCAGGCGTAGTCCTCCTCGAACAGCACCTGCGAGCGCAGCGGTGGCGGGGCCGAGCCGCCGTGGACGAGCAGGTCCACCATGCCGTGCTCGGCGTCGCTGAAGACGGCGTGGTGCCAGCGTGAGAAGAGCACGGTCGAGCCCGGTGACTGCTCGAACACCCTGGCCAGCAGTGCTCCGCTGAGTACGGAGACCGTGTAGTCGGTTCCGGCCAGGCGGAAGGAGCGTGCCGCTGTCGCCGGGTCGAACGCCTCACCGGCGAAGAGGTGTTCCAGCCGGGGGAGTGTGTGCCGCAGTTCGGCCTGGATCCGTTCGGCGCGGGGGGTGAGCTGGTAGCCACCGGGCCCGCGCACGAGCAGTTCGTCGCCGAGGGTGGCACGCAGGCGCTGGAGGGCCCGGCTCATGGCGGGCTGGCTCATGTGCAGCCGCTCCGCCGCGCGGGAGACGTGCCGCTCCTCGAGCAGCGCGTGCAGCGGCGCCAGCAGATTCAGGTCCACCGATTCTATGCGTGACACGCATACAGCGTATGCGGAAGACGGCATTGCCACATAATCCCTGGTGAAGGAGGCTGGGCGGCATGAGTAGAGAACAGCGCGCAGCGCTCGACAGCCTCCTGCGCAACGGACCGCTCGACGTCGGCGGCGACCACCTGAAGCAGCGTGAGGTCTTCACCCGGATGCTCACCTCCCGGCCGCCGGCCGAGGACGTGGTGCTCACGCCCGGCACGCTCGGCAAGGTCCCCGTACTGGAGGTCGGCATCGACGGTGTCACTCCGAACGGCACGCTGCTGTGGTTCCACGGCGGCTTCTACGTGTTCGGCTCGGCGCGCGCTTCGGCGGGTCTGGCATCCGACCTCGCCCGCCGGACCGGGACGAGGGTCGCGCTGGTGGACTACCGGCTCGCGCCCGAGTGCCCGTACCCGGCCGCACTGGACGACGCCGTGGCCGCCTATCGCGGCCTGCTCGACGAGACCGCGGGCGGCGACCCGGCCAGGGTCGTTGTCGTCGGGGAGTCCGCCGGTGCGGGACTGGCCGCCGCACTGCTCGTGCGTGCGCGTGAGCAGAACCTGCCGATGCCGGCTGCCGGCGTGCTCTTCTCGCCGTATGCGGACCTGACGCTGAGCGGCGAGAGCATGACGACCAAGACCGCGGTCGATCCGGCGTTCACCCCTGACGCCGTGGCGGTCCGGGCCAAGGACTACGTCGGTGCCGCCGACCCCGCGGATCCGCTGATCAGCCCGGTGTTCGCCGGCCTGCGCGGACTGCCGCCGCTGCTGATCCAGGCCGGATCGAACGAGTTGCTGCTCGACGACGCCGTCAGGCTCGCCGCACGCGCGGCCGCGGACGACGTCCAGGTCACCCTTCAGGTCACTCCGGGAGTCCCGCACCTGTTCCAGGCTTTCGCCGCGATGCTCGACGAAGGCGAGACCGCGCTCGGCCAGGCAGCCGATTTCCTGCGCGCGACGCGCGGACCGGGGTGCGGCGCCGATGTGCGGCAGGCGGAGGTGTGAGGGGATGGCATGGGGGGTGCCGTCGCCGGGGGCGGTCAGCCGAAGAGGATGTGGCGCAGTGTCCGGGTGAGGTGGTCGGTGAGCTGGTCGGGCGGCATGGAGGCGAGGGGTTCGGTCCGCGCGATGTACCTGCTGAACGCCACGCCCATCAGCTGCGCCCCTACCAGCGCGACGCGGGTGTCCAGGTCGTCGTCGGGTTCGGTGGAGGCACCCGGTGAGAGGACGGCTCGGTAGACGGCCGTGCTGTGCTCCTGCATCGCGTCCAGGAGGTGGGAAGCGGCCCGCTCGTCGGACGCGGCACTGCGCAGCAGGGTGATCAGCGGGTCGTTGACGGCATCGGTCTCCAACCGGCGTACGAAGGCGTGCGCGATCCGGTCGGGCAACGTCTCCGCGTCCCCGGCCGCGATGCCCTGCAGGTCACGGTTGCCGGGCACCGCCTGCAGGAAGAGCCGTTCCTTGGAGGCGAAGTGACGTGTGATCAGGCCGTGGGTGACTCCTGCCCGGCGCGCGATTTCGCGCAGCGTCGTACGGGCGTAGCCGCGCTCGGCGAAGGTGTGGCGGGCCGCGTCGAGAATGGCCGCCCGGTGTCCCTCCGGGTCCCGTCGCCGCCTGCGTGGCTGCTCGCCGTCCGGCTCTGTGTCGTCCACGGCACCTCCTTCATGTGATCACTGTACGGCGGCCGAAGTCCGTCAGCCGCCGCCTCTGCTACGTTAATATCCAGATGGATATTAACGATCTGAGGGGGAACCTGAAGTGAGCGTCCAAGAGCCGGAATGCGCGGCGGTCCTCGAGACCCGACTGCTGCACAAGATGCACCGGGCGGCGACGTCCCTGCTGGCGCAAGCCGCGCACAGCCCCACCGCGCCGCCTGCTGCGATACAGGAGTTGCGTGACTTCCTGGTGGCAGCGCTGCGGCACCACCACGAGAGCGAGGACGACGTACTCTGGCCGCAGTTGACCGCCGCGGACCCCACGGCAGCCGACGGTCTGGCCGGGCTCCACGCCGAGCACGACGTACTGGACGCCGCGCTTGACGCACTGGCAGGCGCTCCCGTCGAGGACGGCCACGAGCGTCCGATGCTGATCGCCGCGGCGGTGGCGGTACGCGACCTGGTGCACACGCACCTCGACCACGAAGAAGCCGTGCTCTTCCCGGCGTTGGCGGCGCAGATGCCCGACGAGGCCTGGTCGCGGTTCTCCCGGGCCGTGATCGCCTCGGCCCCGCCGGTGGGCGCGCATCTCACCATCGGATTCTTCGAGCAGGTGGGCACCCCCGCCGAACTCGCCGCGGTCACGGCGAACCTGCCGCCCGCCGCCCTGAACCTCCTGCCGGCCATGCGCCAGCAGGCCGAGGCCACTCTCGGTGGCCTGCGGGCCACCGACCACGCAGGGGCCGTGGGCGCATGACCAACTCCCTTGTCGTCGGCGGCAGCGGCGGCCTCGGCAGCGTCATCGCCCAGCACTTCGCGAGCCGCGGTGACGACGTCATCATCACCAGCAGGGACAAGGCGCGCGCCCAAAGCGTCGCCGCCCGGATCGGCCACAGCACCCGCGGACTGGCCCTCGACCTCGCCCGGCCCGAGACGATCAGCGACTCACTGGCGGATGTGACCGGAGTCGACAACCTCGTGATCACGGCTGTCGGCCAGGCGGCCAACACCCTGGCGCAGTTCAGCATCACGGACGCCGTCTCCGCGGTGACCATGAAGCTCGTCGGCTACGCGGAGACGGTCCGCGTACTGCACGACCGGTTCAATCCGCATGCCTCCGTCGTCCTGTTCGGCGGGCTCGCCAAGGAACGCCCCTACCCCGGTTCGACCATCGTCAGCACCTTCAACGCCGGCATCACCGGCCTGGTGAGAACCCTCGCGGTGGAAATCGCCCCGCACCGCGTGAACGCCCTTCACCCGGGCCTCATCGGCGACAGTCCCAAATGGCGCGACGTCCCCAACCCACCGCACTCGGCGCAGACACCCATAGGACGACTGGTGACCATGGCCGAAATCGCCGACGCCACCGACTTCCTGCTCCGCAACACCGGTATCAACGCCCACGACCTGCACATCGACGGCGGCCTGCTGGCCACCTGACCGCAGCCGGTTGCCAGGTGCGCGGCGTTGGGCGCCCGACGGCCCGACGCCGCCGAACAACCGAGGCCGATCAGCATCGTTACCCTGATCCGGTGAGCTCCTTCAGAAGGTCTTCGATCGGCGAACGGCTGCGGGATGTGCGGCGGCGCATGTTCGTAGGACGCGGTGGCGAGGTCGAGTTGTTCCGCTCCGCGCTCCTCGCGCCGGGTGACCCGGTCACCGTGCTGTTCCTGTACGGGCCGGGAGGTATCGGCAAGACCTCGCTGCTGGATGTGCTGGCGGACGTGGCCGCCGAGGACGGGGCCAACGTGGTACGGCTCGATGGCCGTCACGTCCCGCCGACCCCCGGCGCACTGCTGGGGGTGCTCGCGGCAGTCCTGGGCCGGGACGGCGACCCACTGCGCGAACTGGCCGAGTTGCGCCGGCCGGTACTGCTGATCGATACGTACGAACTGCTGGAGTCGCTCGACGAGTGGGTGCGTGACACCTTCCTTCCCGCCCTGCCCGGCGACGCCCTGGTGGTGATCGCCGGGCGCCGGCCGCCGGAAGCGGAGTGGACGGCGGACCCGGCGTGGCGTGAGCTCGTGCGGGTGGTGTCCCTGCGCAACCTCGACCCACGGGACGGGCGAGCGTACCTGGTGGCGCAGAACGTGCCGGAGACACTGCACGAGCGGCTGCTCGCCGTCAGCCACGGGCATCCGTTGACACTGTCCATGCTGGTCGACGGGGTCCGCCGGCGGTTGGCCGCCGGCGGGGACGCGGCAGACGCCGTACCCCGGGGGCTGGGCGATCTGCCTGATCTCGTACGGGTGTTGCTCAAGCGCACCATCGAGGAGGCACCCGGTCCGTGGCACCGGATGGCGCTGGAGGTGTGTGCTCACGCGTACGTCACCACCGAGGAACTGCTGCGCGTGATGCTCGGCGATTCCGGCGTTTCCGCCGCCGAAGCCGCAGAGATGTTCGCCTGGTTGCGCACGCTGTCGTTCGTCGACGAAGGACCGTACGGGCTGTTCCCGCACGACCTGGTCCGCGACGCCCTCGACGCCGACCTGCGATGGCGTGACCCCGACCGCTACGCCGAGTTGCACCACGGTGTGCGTGCGCACCTGTTGGCACGGATCAAGTCCGGGGGAGACGAGCGGGAGAAGCAGCGGTTGCTGGCCGACGCGATCTTTGTGACGTGCTCCCGGACGTCGCTCGCCGTGGAGGTGGCCACCGCGCGGATGGTCGAGGAGTTCATCGACGAACTGCGGGAGGGGGACGGGGCGGCGATCGTCGAGATGACCAGGACGTTGCAGGGCCAGGACCAGGCGGATCTGGTGGCGTACTGGATGCGACGGCAACCACACGCGTTCCGGGTCTTCAGGGACGCGCGGGGAGAGCCGCGCGGCTATGGCGCCTACCTGGAGTTGCACGAGGCCACCGAGGCCGACCTGGCCACCGACCCCGGGGCGGACGCGATGTGGCGGTACGCACAGCGGCACGGGCTGCCGCGAACCGGCGAGCAGGTGATGGCGTGGCGGTTCTTCCTCGACGGTACCCACCATCACCGCTCCTCGCCGTCGGTGACCCTGGCCGCTGTCTGGCACGTACTGGACATCCTCACGCGGGAACGCGTGTCGTGGTCGTTCGTCGGCACCTACACGGACGCCGAGCTGTGGGGACCGACGCTGGCCTATCTCGATTTCTGGCGCGCCGAGGACGCCGACTACGAGATCGGTGGCACGCGGTACGTGGCATTCGCCCACGACTGGCGGCGCACCGGAGTGGGGCAGTGGCTGGAGGTCACCACCGCCCGAGAGCTGGGTGCCGCTGTCCGTCCGGCAAGCGAGGACCTGTCCGAACTGGTGCTCTCGCAGGCGGAGTTCGCCGAAGCCGTCCGGGCCGCCCTGCGCGACCTGCACATACCCGAGCGACTGGCCCGGAACCCGCTCCTTCATTCGCAGGTGCTCCGACGGGAGAGCCGAGACGAGCACGAACCCACCGACGCGCTGCGCGAACTGCTGGGCAGGGCCGCCGACTCGCTGCGCGGGGACCGGCGTCTCCACGGCCTCTACGAGGTTGTCGACCGTACTTTTCTGCGCCCCAGCACCACGCAGGAACGGACTGCCGAGGCCCTGCATCTGTCCTTCAGTACCTACCGGCGGCACAGGGACCGGGCGGTGACCCACATCGTCGAGTGGATGTGGAAGCGCGAGGTCTACGGCCAGGCCCCCGACGTTGAGCACCAGGTGAGCACCGGCTGACCTGGTGAGTGGCCACCGCGCCGACCCATTGTCTACCTCGTCGGGAACGAACCGAGAGGAGGCACGACAGTGCCGAACGGACATGCTGTCGTTCTGGGTGGCGGTTTCGCCGGAATGGTGACGGCGGGGGTGCTCACCGAATTCTACGAGCGGGTCACGGTGCTCGATCGGGATCCGCCGTCGGCGCCAGGTGACTACCGGCGTGGTGCGCCGCAGGGCAGACACGCGCACGGTCTGATGCCGAGGGGCGCGCAGTTGGTCGAGGAGGTGTTTCCCGGGCTGCTGGCGGAGATGGCCGCGGACGGTGCGGTACGCGCGGAGATGCTTGTGGGGCACCGCTTCCGCGTCGGCGGCGACGAGTTGCCCCAGGTGGCCACCGGACTGCGGTCGGTGCAGGCGACGTTGCCGTTCCATGAGGAGCATCTTCGCCGGCGGCTGCTCGAACGTGAGGGTGTGCGGTTCCTGCCGGGCGTCGATGTGGTGGGACTCGTCGCCGACGACGCCCCGGCACCGGGGATCGTCGGTGTGCGGATCATCCTGCGAGAACCCGGCAGTACCGAGGAGACCATCGCGGCCGACCTCGTCGTCGACGCCATGGGCCGGGGCGGACGCACCCCCCACTGGCTCGATCAACTCGGGTACGAACGGCCACCGGAGGAGCGTCTGACGGTCGACGTCGCCTACGCCAGCCGAGTCGTCCGCCTCACCCCTGAAGGGGCCGAGTGTGTCCGGGACCTGGTCGGCGGCGACGCCAAAGGGGTCCCGCGCGGCATCTTGATGCACGCTGTCGAGGGTGGCCGCCGGTACGTGGTGACCGTCACCGGTTCCGGGAGTGATGACAGCCCGCCTACCGACGAGCCCGGCTTCACCGACTTCCTCTCCACCGTGGCGCCCCCCGACGTCTTCCAAGCGGTGATGGCGGCGGAGTCGCTCGGGCCGATCGCGGCCTACCGGTTCCCGACCGCCACCTGGCGACGCTACGACAAGCTGGATCGCCTTCCGGCGGGCCTGATCGTGACGGGGGAAGCCCTGTGCAGCCTCAGCCCCCTCTTCGCCCAGGGCATGACGGTAGCGGCGTTGGAGGCGGCGGCACTGCGGAAATGCCTGGCGGGTGGCCGCCACGACCTGCCCCGGAGGTTCTTCCGGGAGGCTGCCCGGGTGGTGGCACCCCCTTGGCGCATGGGCCTCGGCGCCAGCGCGTCGGAATCGCAGCCCCGTGCGGCCGACCGACTGCAAGCCGCTCTCATGGCAAGGATCATGGCCGCCGCCACGCGCGACGCCGTGGTCGCGACACAGCTCATACGGGTGCTGATCCTGCTCGACCCACCGACCGCCCTCATGCGACCGAGAGTGCTGTGGAGCGCTCTGACGAAAGGCGCTCCGGCGACCGACTCCGGAAATCGAGACCGATGATGACAAACGAACCGACTCTGGTCTTCGTCCCCTGCTCCACCGGGGCCCCGTGGACCGCACAGCACCTCGCGCCGTACAGCGGTCGACCGGTCCGCACGCTGCGGCTTCCCGACGGCGTCAACGACATGGAAGCCTACGCCGACGCCCTGGCCGAGCGCGTCGCCGATCTGGACACGTATGTCCTGGTGGGCGACTCCTTCGGAGCCAACATCGCCCTCGCTCTCGCCACCCGCGGCCCCGTGGGGCTGCAGGGCCTCGTGCTCTCCGGCGGCTTCGCCGCCAACCCGATCACCCAGCCGGTCATGAAGAACGCGTTGCGGCTGATGGGCAAGATGCGTGGCGTCCTCTACCGGAGGGTGGTGCTGCCCCTCTACGTGCGCCAACTCGCCTCGCCCTACGACGCGGAGGGGCAGATCCCCTGGAGCGTGAGCGACACCCACCGTCTCTTCCTCGACAACACCCCCGCCACATCGTTCGACGCCCGCATCACCGCCGTCCTCAACGCCGACTACACGCACCGTCTCGACCGCATCAAGGTTCCCACCCTGATCCTGACGCCGTCTCACGAAGGACTGGTCAGCGAGGACGCCTCCAGGGTCATGCGGGAGGGCATCCCCGACGCACGGGAGGTCGTGATCGAGCGGGCCGGCCACATGTTCCGCTTCTCCCACCCGGAGACCTACGGGCGCGCGGTACTGGACTTCCTCGACGAGTGTGTCGACGGGCGGCAAGAGGCGTGTCGGCCTGAGCATCCCTCTTCCGAGCCGTCAGCCACGAGCGGGCTGTGAGACCGCACCGCCGATAATAAGGTGATCTTCTATGAACGGTGCCGAGACTCTTCTGCGCACCCTGCTCAACAACAACGTCGAGGTCTGCTTCGCCAATCCCGGCACGTCGGAGATGCAGTTCGTCGCGGCGCTCGACCGACACCCGGCCATGCGCGGTGTGCTGTGCCTGTTCGAAGGGGTGGCGACCGGGGCCGCCGACGGCTACGCGCGCATGACCGGACGACCGGCCGCGACCCTGCTCCACCTCGGCCCCGGGCTGGCCAACGGTCTGGCGAACCTCCACAACGCCCGACGCGCGCGCACCCCGGTGGTCAACATCGTCGGTGACCACGCCCGCTCACACAAGCAGCTCGACTCGCCCCTGGAGTCCGACATCGACGGGGCCGCCGCGACCGTCTCCAGCTGGATACGTCGGCCCACGACCGCGGCCGACATCGGCCCCGACACCGCCGCGGCGGTGGCCGCCGCCCTGAGCGCCGGCGTGCCCGACGACGGGGACGCATCACGCACGGGCACCTCCGGCGCGGTCTCGACACTCATCGTCGCGGCCGACCTGTCCTGGGGTGAGGGTGCCCCGCCCGCGCCGCACCTTCCAGCACGGCCACCGCGAATCGTCCCCCGCCCCCACGTGGATGCCACAGCCGCACTGGTCGCCGGACCCGAGCCCGTCGCCTTGCTGATCGACGGCGCCGGGCTGGGCGAGCGCGGTCTGCGAGCCGCCGCCCGGATACAGAAGGCCACGGGGACCGCCGTCTTCTGCCCGACCTGGCCGGCGAGAGTGCGACGCGGTGCGGGCGTCCCTGCGATCGAGCCGTTGGGCTACCGGGCTGAAGCCGTGGCCCAGCAACTCGCAGGCGTCAAGCACCTGATCCTGGTCGGAGCACGCGAGCCGGTGGCGTCGTTCGCCTACCCCGGCCGTCCGGGCATCCTCACCCCACCAGGAACGCGCGTGCACCGCTTCGTTCCCGACGCGGGCTTCGATGTCGTGGAGGCGCTGACGGAACTGGCCGACCGTGTCGCCCCGGGCCCCCTCGCACCGTTGCCCGCCCTGGACGCCGTACGCCCCACCATGAACGAGCCGTTGCGTACGGAGAATTGGGCACACGTCGTCGGTGCCCTGCTCCCGCGGGAAGCGATCGTCGTCGACGAGTCCATCACCGAGGGGATGGACACCCTTGTCCCGGCAACCGCCCACTCCGCACCGCACGATGTGCTCGGCCTGACCGGCCTCGCGATCGGACAAGGCATCCCCGTGGCCGCCGGCGCGGCCATCGCATGTCCCGAACGGCCGGTGGTCTGCCTCCAAGCGGACGGCAGCGCGCTCTACACCCTCTCCGGACTGTGGACCCAGGCCCGCGAGAAGCTCAACGTGACCACCGTCCTGCTCAACAACCGTGCCTACGCCATCCTCCGCGCCGAGCTGGAACGTGTCGGTGGCAGTCCGGCGGGACCGGCCGCCAACGCTCTCCTGGACCTGGGCCGTCCGGACATCGACTTCACCGCCCTGGCCACCGGCATGGGAGTCCCCGCCACCCGGGCCACCAGCACAACCGAGCTGGCCGACCAATTCTCCACGGCGCTCGCCACACCCGGGCCCCACCTGATCGAGGCGATCCTCCGGCCCGCGTAAGAGCCGGCAACTTCCGGGGAAACCCCTCCGCATTGAACCCTCGTGCCGCCGCATCCGTCGTGCCTGCGTAGACGACAACCGGTCGGCCGCTCGGCCTTCCGGGCTCGTCGCCGATCCGGCGCAAGCGATGCGAGAGGCATGGTCCATGCGGAAGCGTTCCACGAACAGACGTCCCCTCCTGTTGGATCTGTTCCTGGTGGTGGTCGCGGTGACCGCCACGACCTCGGTGATCCTGAGTCGGCACACAGACGCCGCAGGCATCCACGGGGCGCCGGCCGCCCAGGTGGGTGCCGCGGAGCACACCGTCACGCTGGAGAACAGGACGGACAGCCGTGTCTGGGTCGGCAGCAACGTCAACGCGGACGGCTCGGCCGCGCTGACCGGGCTGCCCGTCCTCGACCCGGGGGAGTCCGCCACCCTCACCGTCCCCGAGTACGAGGGGGACGGGCACTGGCGCGGAACGTTCTTCGCCCGGCAGGGCTGTTCCGGCGAGGACGGCACCACCTTCCACTGCGAGGTCGGCGACTGCGGGCCCTTCGCCGATCACTGCTCCACCGGCCAGCAGCCCACCAGCCTCGCCGAGTTCAACTTCGACCCGAGTGACTCGCTCGGACCCTGGTACGACGTCAGCTATGTCGACGCCGTGTCGACCGCGGTCACCATCACCCCGGACGACGTGACACCGCCCCCGACAGGTGAGTGCGCGGTCGCGGGCTGCGCCCTGGACCTGCTGTCGTCCTGCCCGCCCGAGGACCTGACCTGGGGTGCCACGGGCCGGCCGCTCGTGTGCGTCAATCCGGACCGGGACGCGAAGACCCCCTACAGTGACGTGATCAACCAGAGGTGTCCCACCGCCTACGCCTGGTCGCAACAGGACGCGGAACCCGGAAACCGGACCATGTACCAGTGCACCAGGTGCGGCGGCATGACGGTCACCTTCAACGGGACCGGCGGCGCGGGCACTTAGGGCACCGAGCGGCCGGGCCTACCGTGAGGCGGGCTGAAGGGAATGCAGCTTCTTCTCGATCTTCGAGGCGTCCGGATGGTCGAACTCCGCGAAGACCTCCAGGGCCTGCCGCCAGTTGTCGGCCGCGTCCTCCGGTTCGTCGTAGGCAAGTTGGATGTCGCCGAGGTGGCCCAGTGTGTGGCCCTCGCCCCACCGGTTGCCGATGCCCCGATGGGTCGCGAGAGCCTGCGCGTAGTAGTCGACGGCGCGGTCGCGGGAGCCCAGCTTGTGGTGGACCGTACCGAGCACGTCGAGGGTGACGCCCTCGACCCAGCGGTTGCCGCTGGCACGCAGGACGACCAGAGCCTGCTCCAGGCAGCTCACGGCTTCGTCGAACCGGCCCAGCCGCTGGTAGGCGTCGCCCAGGTTGCTCAGGGCGATGCCCTGGACCCAGGAGTTGTCGAGGGCCTTGCCCAGGGCGAGCCCCCGGCGGCAGTACTCGACGGCCTTGGCGAGCACGCCGGTCTGGAGGTAGGCGTCGCCCAGGTTGCCTACGGCCCTCAACCTGCCGTAGGAATCACCGAGTTCCCGGCATACCGTCATCGACCGGTGCAGGTGTCCGATGGCCTCCTCGTAGCGACCCGTGCCGCGCAGCGCCGCGGCCGTGTCCGCGTGTGCCTGCGCCTCGCCCGGACGGTCGTGGGCGGCGCGGGCGGCGGTCAGACCCGTGCGGGCGGTGTCGAGCCAGTCGCCGAGATGACTGCGGAGGTAGAAGAACCCCCACAGAACGGCGGGCAGCCGCCAGGCGATGCCCGCCTGCCGGGCCGCGGCGGCCTGGTGGACCGCGCCGACCAGGTTGGACCGTTCGGTCTCGCACCAGTCCAGGGCCTGGTCGTGGGTGGTGAACGACAGGGGTTTGCAGGAGCCCGGCACGGTGTCGAGGGGGATCCGCTGCCGGTTCGGGGTGATGAGGGGATAGGCGGCGTCCGCGGTGTGCAGGTACCACGACAGCAGCCGCTTCACCACGAGGTCCCGCTCCTGCGGTGTTTCCTCGGCGGCGACGCGCTCGGCGGCGTAGACGCGCAGCAGGTCGTGCAGGGCGTAGCGGCCGGGGTAGTGCTCGGCGAGAAGGTGGGCGCGGGTCAGCTCGACGAGCAGTCCGCGGGCCTCCCGCGGGTCGAGCCCGGCGAGAGCGGCCGCGGCCGGCGCGGAGAGGTCCGGGCCGGAGTGCAGGCCGAGCAGCCGGAAGAGCCGCGCGGCGGGCGCGGACAGGGCTTCGTACGACCAGGAGAAGACGGTCCGTACGTCGATGGTGATGTCGCCCCCGGCGAAGGCGTCGAGGCTGTCGTAGCTCTCCCGAAGTTCACCTGCGATGGCGCTGAGCGGGAAGTCGGGGTGGGCGGCGGCGCGGGCGGCGACGACGGCGAGGGCCAGCGGGAGCAGGGCGCAGCGGGCGACGATCTCCTCCACCGCCGCCGGTTCCGCCGCCACCCGCTGGGCTCCCAGGCGGCGTGCCAGGAACTCGTGTGCCTCGGCGGACGTCAGCTCCTTCAGCGTCAGCGGGTGCGCTCCCTCGCCGGCCACCAGGCCGCTGAGCTGGTTGCGGCTGGTGACGATGACCAGGCAGCCGGGAGAACCGGGCAGCAGCGGACGGACCTGCTCGCTGTCGCGGGCGTTGTCGAGGAGGATGACCACCCGCCGCTCGGCCAGCACGCTGCGGTAGAGCGCCGTCTGGGCCTCCAGACCGACCGGCAGCCGCCGCGGCGGGACGCCGAGGGCGTCGAGGAGGACCCGAATGGCCTCCTGGGCGGGCATGACCGAGCCGGTCGGATCGAAGCCGCGCAGGTTGACGCAGAGCTGCCCGTCCGGGAAGCGGTCGGCGACCTGGTGGGCGAGATGCACCGCCAAGGTGGTCTTGCCGATGCCGGCCATGCCGCTGATCGCGGTGATCACCAGCGTGGCGGGGCTGCTCCCGTCCCGGGGCAACAGATCGCGGGTGCGCTCCAGTGCGGTGTGCCGGCCGATGAAGGTAGGCAGATCGGCGGGGAGTTGGGCGGGGCGGGGAGTGGCTTCCGGGATGTCGGTGGAGTCGGCGAGCGAGGTGTGCATCGGGTCGGCTTGTGTGGGGGTCGTGGAGGCCGGGGGGTCTGCCTGCTGGCGCGGCCCGGAGTCCGGGGGCGGGGTGAGGGTCAAGGACGCGTCGGCCGCCAGGATGCGTGAGTGCAGGTCCCGCAGGGGGGCGCCGGGTTCGACGCCTTGTTCCGTCACCAGCGTGGTACGGGTCCCACGGTAGGCCGCCAGCGCCTCGGCCTGTCTCCCGGACCGGTAGAGGGCCAGCATGAGCAGCCGGCTCAGCTCCTCCCGCAGCGGGTGCTCACCAGCGAGCGACTTCAGCTCCGCGATCACCTGGCCGTGGCGGCCGAGCCGGACATCGAGATCCAGCCGCCGTTCCAGCGCGTTCAGCCGCTCCTCCGCCAGCCGGGAGCGCTCGGCCTCGGCCAGCGGTCCCGGCAGGCCGGCCAGCGCCACGCCCTGCCAGCCGTCGAGGGCGCCGTGCAGCAACTCCGCGGCGGTGGACTCGTCTCCGGCGGTGGACGCCCTCCTCGCGTCCGCGACCTGCCGTTCGAACACGGCCAGATCCAGGGCGTCCTCCGGTACCCGAGCCCGGTATCCGTCCCCTACCGAGACGAGCGTCCGCGTCGGGTCGGCCGCGTCACGGCCCGGCTCCAGCACCTTGCGAAGGCGCGAGACATACGTGCGCAGGACGGACACGGCAGCCGTCGGTGGCTCGAAGCCCCAGACGGCGTCGACGAGTTCGCCGCGTGTGACGGCCCGCCCCCGGCGCAGCAGCAGCGCGGCCAGCACGACCCGCTGCTGCGGAGAACCGAGATCCAGTTCCCGGTCGCAGTGCCAAGCCCGTATCGGCCCCAGTACCGCGAAACGTAAGGACGTCGAGTTCGCTTCATACACGCTGCGCACTCTAGCCACAGTTGACGCGCGACCGCGCCGGGCCCAGGGCGCTGGGCACGGATCACACCCCGGACGCGGCCACGGCCGTTGAACCGCACGACGGAACGGGCCGTCGTGTTCTGTGCCGAGAGAAAGGACGGACATGGCCGACAGCACCCCGGCTCCCGGGCAGCGAAATCGGTTGACCAAGGGGAGCACTGACGCCGGATGGGCCGCCGAGTGGGCGCAGGCACTGGTCACGGCCGAGTACGCACTGAGACACGAACCACGCGACCGCGGCGCGAGATCGCGGGCCGAGCCCGATCGGAGGGACCGGCAGGATGGGGAGAGCACATGGCGCGGCCTGTGGCGCTCGGCGCGGGAGATGTTCTCCGGGAGCGCCGGCGCCGGACAGTCGCCGTTCGACACCGTGAGCGGGCTCAGCGAGACCATCCACCGGATGCCGCGCGAACAGCGCGAGGCCGTCGAGGATGCGGTGATGCATCTGCTCCGGACCAACAAGGCGTACGGGGACGCGTATGACACATCCCCCGCGAGCATGCTCCACACCGCGAGGTTCGCCAACAACGCGTACGAGCGGCAGGCGAAGGGGGAGCGAGGCCCCGGCGTGGAGATCGCGGAGGCGCTGAACGCGGCCACGGAGATCACCCGGACCGACCCGGAGCAGGACGGGCAGTACCAGGCGCGCTGGGAGCGCTCGGCATCGACCGGGGGTCCCGCGCCTGCCGAGGTCGGTGCGAGGGTGGGGACGGTGGGCGGCGAGCCCTACAGCGGCATGGAGTTCTTCGCCATCGCCGGGGGTTCGAGTCCGGCATCCTCCGGGCCCGGCGCATCCCTGCTCGGTCCCGAGGGGGTCAAGGCTGTCCACGACACCCCGCCCGGCTCCAGGTCGTCACGGACTCCGAGTGACAATCCCGCGGGCCCGAACGTTCCGGAGTCCTCGCGGAAGCGGCGCAGGATGCGGTGAACCGGCGTCGCGCGGGAGCCGGAGGTGCTGACCGGGTGACGCGGGCGCTCAGCGCACCTCGTCCTCCTCCAGGGCCGACTTCAGGCTGCGCAGTGCGTAGTGCACCCGGGACTTCACGGTGCCCGGCGGGACACCCAGGACCTCGGCCGCCTGTTGGGTGGTGTGGTCGGCGAAGATCGTCGCCCGGAGTGCCTCGCGGTGTGCCGGTGTCAATGACCGCAGGGCGGCCTGCACCACCATCGACGACAGCATCCGTTCGATGTCGTCCACCTCGAAGCACATGTCGCTCAGCCAGGAGTTGGCGCCGATCTCCGTCGGCCGCGCCATCCGTGACCGGTGCGCGTCGATGACGAGATTGCGGGCGATGCGGAACATCCAGGGGCGCACCGCCATGCCCTCGCCGTCGGCCAGGGTCTGCTTGTTCCAGCAGCGCAGCAGCGTCTCCTGGAGGATGTCCTCCGTGCGGTGGGTGTCCCCGTCCAGCATGCGCAGCACGTACGAGTAGAGCGCCGGGCCGTGTTCCAGGTAGAGATCCCGCAGCGCCCGCTCCTCGGCGGAGGCGGCGCCCGCCGATCCGATGACCGTCACGTTCATGGTGTGCCCCTGCTCCTTGGCGTAGCCCGGCCGTCCGGTCCGCGGATCGACGGACCGGGCCTCGTGGAGCTCGGAGTGTTCCAACGTGCGATGCACATCAGCTTGACGTGCGGTCCACGCGTCGATCGACGATCGGTCCACGCGGCGACGTACGCGCGGGCCGCGAAACCGTGGCCGGGCGCGGAAGAGATCAGGGACTCGGTGGGGGGGTTGTGGGTGGGGAAATCTGAATGCCGGTGGGTGTGGGGGTGCCGAAGGGAATGGCGGCGACCCCGGCGTACTTGGCGAACTGGGCCCGGACGGCGGCGACATACCCTTGGGCCTCGGCGGTCATGCCCTTGGCCGTGCGGACGGCGTCCATCCCCACGTCGTAACCGTTCAGGGCGAGGTCCAGCACATTGCCGACGGCCTCGTCGGCGTCGATCAACCGCTGCGCCTGGTCGGCCAGATCGCACATGTAGCGGCCCTGCGCCATGATCGAGTCCTTCGCGTCCAGCGCGGAGATCGTGCCGTTGCCGTCGTCATCCTTGCCGTACTTGGTGAAGATGCCGGGCGGCAGTTGTGAGATGCCCTGCTTGCCCTCCGGGCCGGTGAGGGAGGCGTTGAAGCCGGACGCCTGCTCGATCTGCGACGCGATCACGATCGGGCCGATGGCGGCGCAGATCCCGCCCGCCTGCTGGATGGGATCCACCAGGTCGTCGGGGACGGTCGAGGGGTCCAGATCGCCGTGGCCATCGCTCTCGAAGACGGCTATCACCGAGTTCGCGTCGCTCGGGCCCGGCTGGTGGCCGCCCCCGTGGAAGATGCCGTGAAAGAACAGGTAGATCGCGATCAGCGGGGCCAGGAGGACACCGAACCCGCCGAAGATGATGACGATGACGGCCGCGCCGGCCAGGCCGAGCGGGAACAGCAGGCAGCCCGCGCCGCCGGCGGCGATCGCCGTGTTCCTGGCGGTCTTCGAGCCGTCCTCGTCCTCCTTGTCGGCCGACGCCTGCCCTGACGCGCCGCTCTTGTCTCCGGTGTCCACGCCCATGGGTGGCCGCCTTCTTTCCCTCACCTTGAACCACTGTGCCGGGACGGCCCGTTGTGTTGTCCGACGGGCTCGGCAGATCAAAACGGGCCTCTACGCAAAGAAGTTCAAAGCGGTGGAAACCAAATGAGTCAGCACAGCGGACCTACGAGTCAAGAGGGGGGCGGGGCACAGATGGCCGCACCTTCGGCGACGCCGACCACGACCAGCCAGGGGGGCTGGGTCCGGGGGCCGAAAACCCCTCAGGCAGCTCCCTCGCAAACCCCTCACCCCGGCCCCCCGCCCCAGCACACCGTTCCTCAAGGGGGCACGAAGACCGCCGTACGCCCGGCGCCCCAGCCCCAGACCCGACCGCGTCAGCGCTCCACCGCCCCGTCGCCCGATCCGGCCTGGGGTGAGCCCCGTAGGCCGGGTCCGAGCCGGGGCAGGCCGCGGGACGAGGTGGGCTGGGTCAAGGCGCACGGCGGTGCCGGCGTGACCTCGCTGGTCGAGGTACTCGGCGGGATGGACGTGGGGGCCCGCTGGCCGGACCCGTCCCTGGGCGAGCCGCGGCGGATTGTGCTGGTCGGGCGGACCAGCGCGCGCGGGCTGCGGTCCGTGTCCCGGGCGTTGGGCGCGCTGAACGACGGGCGCGCACCGCAGGGGCTCACGCTGCTCGGCGTGGTCCTCGTCGCCGACGCCCCGGGCCGACTGCCGCTCGCCCTGCTGCGCCGTATCCGTGTGCTGCGCTCCGCGGTCCGGGTGCAACGGGTGCCGTGGATACCGGCATGGCGCACCGGCAGCGACCCGAAGTCCCTGCCCCCGCAACTCGACGCGCTCGCCGACCTGGTGGGCAGCGAGCTCTACAGCGAGGGAGCGGTGTCATGATTCCCGCCCTGCCCGGTGCCCGGCTCCTGGCCGACACCTACACGCCACCCGCCGGCGCGCACACCATCATCGACGCACTGGCCTGGTGCGCAACCGCCGCGGGCGTCTTCGGACTGATGGCCGTCGGGATCGCCATGGCCATCCAGCTCAACCGCGGGGAACCGGGAGAGGGCGGCGCGCACTTCCGCGGCGTCTTCATCGTGGCCCTCGCCTGTCTGATCGCCTCGACGGCCGGTCCGCTCGTGAGCTTCCTCGGCGACCTGTCCCTCCTCGGGCCGTAGGCCCCGCCACTCAACCTTCGCGTCCCCACCGCCCATCCTTCGCCCCACCGCTCGCGCGGGCACTCATTCCACGGAGATCCACCATGCCCTCACTGCTCATCACAGCGATCAACGTTCTCGCCGCGGACGTGCCACAGCCGGTCAGCAAGGCCCCCGGCGAGCTGTCCACCAAAGTCAACACGGTCCTCGGCATCGTCGCCTGGGCGGGCACCGCGGCCGGCGTTCTCGGGGTTCTGGCCACCGGCGCGATGATGGCCGTCTCCCTCAAGCGCGGCGAGAGCTCGGAGCACATGAGCCGCCTCGGCATGGTGCTCGGCGGCTGCGTGCTGGTCTCCACCGCCGGCCCGCTGGTCGGCTTCGTCTTCGCCTGAGCCGGCGGACGATCGAGATGCTGATACGCAGGAAGCGGCGGCCCGAGCCGGCCGGGCCGTACTGGAAGCAGCGCAGCTGGCAGTTGTCGGCGGGGTTCCTCGGCCTCGTGGTGCTCCTGGGCGGGTTCGTGGCACTTACCTCCCATGGTGACGGCGCGACGGCGGTGGTGCCCGAGGGCCCCCTGCCCGGCGACTCCGTGCCGCGGGACGGGCGGCCCCAGGGCTGCCAGACCGACGACAGCGCGGGGGGCACGCTCCCCACGTCGGCGCCGAAGGACATCAGCTGGCACACGCTCGGTATCGGCCGGGTGCCCGAGTCCACCTCGGCCGGGCCCACCCGCACCAGCGGGCCGGTGCGCTGGTGCTACGCGCACACACCCGTCGGCGCCGCACTGGCCGCCACCGTGATCCCGTCCGAGATGAGCGGCTCCGGCTGGAAGACCGTCAGCAGGCAGCAGGTGGTGGCAGGGCGTGGACGCGACATGTTCGAGTTCCAGCGCTCGACCGTACAGAACATGGACAGCGCCGCCCAGACAGGCGGCGAGTCCGTCGGCACGTACGCCGGCTTCTCCGTGACCTCGTACGCGAGCGGGGCCGCGAACATCAGCTTGCTGATCAGGACGGGTGAGGGCTACGCGACGACCGGTATCGCCCTGCGCTGGAGCGGCGGGGACTGGAAGGTCGTACCCGATGACGACGGTTCCCTGCACACACCGGTGACCACGGTCCAGGGCAGCCCCAACGGCTATGTCTTGTGGGGGAATTGATATGAAATGCTCGACCGGCAATCCGCTCGGGGACCTGGTGAAGGGCTTCTTCAGCTTCCTCAACGACCCGATCGGGACCATCGTCGAGGAGATCGCGAAGACGATCCTGGCGAGCGCGATCGACGTGTTCGGCGCGCTGGACACCGGAGTGCCCACCCTGACGGGAACGACCACGGCCAAGAACGTCAACGGCCAGACGCAGTGGCTCGTGGTCTACCTCGCCGTCGGCTCGCTGCTCTACGCGGCCGCCCGTATGGCCGTGGAGCGCCGCGCCCACGCGGGCACGACCGCGCTGAAGGGCATGCTCCGCGTCATCATGGTCTCGGGCGCCGCCACCACCATCGTCACGGCCGCGGCCGCCGTGGCGGACGACTACTCGACGCACCTGTTCAACACGGGCTCACACGACGTGCTGACCAAGTCCGGCGCCTGCTCCAACAGCACCGGGATCCTGCCCTTCCTGATGCTGCTGCTCTCCTTCCTGCTGCTGATCGCCGGGATCATCCAGACGATCCTGATGTACATCCGGCTCGGCGTCATGATCCTTCTGCTCGGCACCCTGCCGCTGGCCGCCGCGGCCTCGATGACCGACTGGGGCGGCGGCTGGTGGCGCAAGCACATCGGCTGGATGATCGCCTGGCTGCTGTACAAGCCCGCGGCCGGACTCGTGATGTACGCCGGTTCGGAGATGATCGTGTCGAGCCAGACCGGCAACCACGACAGCCCTGCGGTCAACGAGAAGATCGCCGGTATCGGCGTGATGCTGCTGTCCGCGGTCGCCCTGCCCGCGCTGCTGAAGCTCGTGGTACCCGCCACCGCCGCGCTCGGCGGGGGCTCCGCGTACTCCGGGGCGATGCAGTCGGTGGGCAGCGGCCTGGCCAGCGGCGCCCGCTCCCTCGGCGGCAGCGGCGGCAGCGGTGGCCAGGGCCAGCCGGGACCGAGCGGCGCGTCGGGAGGTGCGGGCGGCGGCGGTCCGGCCGGCGCGGGCGGAGCCTCCAGCGGCGCGGGCGGTGCCGGGCGCGCCGCGGCGGCCGCCGGCGGACCGGCCGGTGTGGCGGTCGCCGCGGCGGTGACCGCCGCGCAGATCGTCGGCAAGGCCGCCGCCGGCACCGTGGACGGCGCCGACGGCGACCAGGGCCACAACCCCAGCCCGCGCTGACCCAGGTGACCGGGCGGCGCCGCGGCCGACCGCGGACCGCCACCCCCTGAACGGGCCGCCGGACTCCGCTCCCCCCGACGCGGAGGCCGGCGGCCCTCCCTCTCACCCGGATCCCCGGCTCTCCGGCCCCCGGCGCCGCGGCCCCACCACTTCACGAAGGGAAATCGGACCCTCATGTCCACGGAAGCCGTCACCCATCCGACCTACGGAAACTGGCGCCGCCCACGGCGGCCGGGGCTCGGACCGCTCGGGCTCGTCGGCACGTTCGGTGTCTTCGGCGGGCTCGTCGTCACCCTGCTCGCGTCGCTGATCTCGCTGTACGCGGCGCTGGTCGTGCTCGTCCCCGTCGTTCTGTTCCTGACGCCGCTCGCCATCCGCACCCAGGACGGGCGCAACGTCTACCAGTTGCTGACCCTGCGCGTCGGCTGGTGGCGGCGCAAGGCCAGAGGCGCGCACCTGTACGTCTCCGGCCCGCTGTCCGCGCGGCCGGGCGGCAGGTTTCGCCCACCGGGCCTGCTCAACAACGTCGCCGCGACCGAGGGCCGTGACGCCTACGACCGGCCCTTCGGCGTCCTGCACCACCCGGCGCGCAGCCTGTTCACGATCGTGCTGGGCTGCGACCCCGACGGCGGCTCGCTGGTCGACCCGGACCAGGTCGACGTCTGGGTCGCTCTGTGGGGCGAGTGGCTGGCGCGGCTGGCCCACGAACCCGGGTTGCGCGGCGCCTCCCTGATCGTGGAGACCGCGCCCGACCCCGGCACCACGCTCGCCCACGAGGTGCTGCCCCGCATCCACCCCCAGGCGCCGCCCGCGGCCCGCGCGGTGATGGAGGAGGTCGTCGAGCGCTACCCGACCGCCTCCTCCGAGATGCACACGTATGTCACTCTCACCTATGGCATGCCCCCGGGCCAGAAGCGCAGCAGGGAGGATGTGGTCACCGACCTCGCCATCCGCATCCCGGGCCTGCTCGGCAGTCTCGTCGCGGCCGGCGGCGGGGCCGCGTACCCGCTGTCCGCCGAGCGGATCGCCGAGGTCGTCCGCGTCGCCTACGATCCCGCGGTGGCCGCCGAGGTCCTCGACGCCCGTGCCCAGTACGGTGGAACGGGCCTGGAGTGGGAGGACGCCGGACCGGCCGCCGCGGTGGAGACCGTGGGCAGCTACAGCCACGACTCCGGGGTGTCGCGGTCCTGGATGCTGACCCTGGCGCCACGCGGCACCGTGCGGTCCTCGGTGCTCAAGGGCCTGCTGGAGGCGACCCCCGGCACCCGCCGCAAGCGGGTCGCACTGGTCTACCGGCCCCTTGACCCGGCCACCTCGGCACGGATCGTCGAGGCGGACCGGCGCGCCGCCCAGTTCATGGCCACCTCCGGGCGGGGCATGGTGCAGGCGCGAGCCGCCTCCGAGATGCGCGCGGCCGAGCAGACCGCGGCGGAGGAGGCGTCGGGCGCCGGGCTCGTGGAGTTCTCGCTGATGCTGACGGTCACCGTCGACGACATGGATCAACTGGCCGACGCGAGCGTCGCCGTACGCAATCTGACCGCTGCCTCCCGGGTGCTGATGCGCCCCGCGGACCGCATGCAAGCGGCGGCGTTCACCTGCACGCTGCCCGCCGGGATCCTGCCGTGGGAGCAGACCCTGATCCCGCACGAACTGCAGGAGGCGCTGTGAGCCGCCGGAGCGAGGAGAAGAGGGCCGAGCGGGAGGACCGGCTCGCCGAGGAGACGCTGTGGCTGGCCGATCTCGGCGAGCGGCCTCCGGCGGTCGACTCGCCCTGGGCGCAGCGGAATCCGCAGCGCACGACGCGGAGCCGGAAGAAGGAGGTCGGCAAGAAGGCCGCCCACCCCAAGGAGTTGTACGTCCCGCCGCGTGGCTGGTACGGCCCCGGCGGAGGCCGCGTCGGGTACATGGATCCGCCGACCATGTGGCGTGCCACCACCGTGCAGGCGTGCGGCATGTGGCCGTTCGTCGCCGGTTCCGGCTCTCCGATGACCGGAGTGCCGCTCGGCCAGCACCTGTTCACGGGCGCCACGGTGTGCGGCGATCCGCTGAACTGGTTCACGCGGGCCCGCTACATCTCCAACCCGTCGCTGTTCATGCTGGGCATGCCGGGCCTGGGCAAGTCCACCCTCGTCAACCGGATGCTGATCGGGCTCACCGCCACCGGCGTGGTCCCGCTGGTCCTCGGCGACCTCAAGCCCGACTACGCCGACACCGTACGGGCGTTGGGCGGGCAGGTGATCACCATCGGCCGTGGCCGGGGCGGCATCAACGTCCTGGACCCCGGCGCGATGGGCGCGGCGGCGGCGCGGATCGGCGGCGAGGCGGGCGAGATCCTGAAGGCGGAGACACACGGCCGCGTGCTGAACATGGTGGCCGCGCTGGTCACCATCGTGCGCGGCCGCCCCATGGACGATCACGAGCAGTCGGTGCTCTCCGCTGTGCTGCACCACCTCCGCGAACGCACCCCGGAGGGCCGTCCGGCGCTCCTGCCCGACCTTCTGCGGGTGCTGACGGAGGGGCCCGACCGGGTCCGCGCGGTCACCCTCGACCGCGGCGACGACACCCGTTACCGGGACGCCGTCGACCCGTTGCACCGCTCCCTGCTGGGCATCCTCGACGGGCCGCTGGGCGACACCTTCGCCTCGGAGACGTCGACCCGGATCGATCCGGCCGCGCCGGCGGTGTGCATCGACATCTCCGGCATCGGCGAGGCCGACACCCAACTCACCGCGGCCGCGATGCTCGCCGCCTGGTCCGACGGGCTGGGCACGGTGGCCGCCTCGCACGCCCTGGCGGACGCCGGGCTGGCGCCCCGGCGCTGGTTCTTCACCGTCCTGGACGAGTTGTGGCGCCCGCTGCGGGCCGCCTCCGGCATCGTCGACCGCATCGACGCGCTGACCCGCCTCAACCGGTCTCTCGGCCTCGGCGACGCCAAGATCACCCACACCCTCAAGGACGCCGAGGCCCTCGGTACCGACGCCGACCGGGCCAAGGCCCGCGGCTTCGTCGAACGGGCCGGGATGGTGGTCTGCGCGGGACTGCCGAAGGCCGAGATGGAAGACCTCGGCAAGGTGGTGGGCCTGACCCGGCGGGAGATCGAGCTGGTGTCGTCCTGGTCCTCACCGCCCGGCTGGGGCGTGTCCGGCGAGCATGAGGAGCCGCCCGGCCGGGGCCGCTTCCTGATCAAGGTCGGCGGTCGGCCCGGCATCCCCATCAAGGTGGCCATCACCGACGCCGAACGGCGGCTGCACGACACCAACACCCGCTGGACGCCCAACGAGACGGCCGTCGAACAGGCCGTCGCGCACACCGCGGCGCAGGTCGCGCGGGCCGCCCAGGACGAAGCCCGGCAGCCGCCCGGGAGGTGGACCCGATGACCGGCGGACCGCCTTCCACGAGCGGCGCCGCCGACCTGGCGCCGTGGGCGATCGTGGCCGTCGCCGCAGCCTCCCTCACCGCTTTCACCGTCGGCTGGGCCGGCGGCACACTGGGCGCCGGGGCCACCGGGCACGGCTGGAACGCGCCGCCGTTCGCCCTGTCCACCGCCTCGCACCTCGTCCGCGACGGTCCCGGCGCCCTGTGGCCGGACACCCCGCCCCTCGCGGTCTACGGCGGAATGCTCGGCCTGCTCACCCTGATCGCGGTTCCCGGGGTGGTCGTCGTACGGCTGCTGCTGGCACGGGCAGGCCGCACCGAGGGCCTGGCCGGCCGACGTGAGCTGGCCGGCATGGTCCCCAAGGGCATCGAGGCCAGGGCCCGCGAGCTGCGCCCCAGCCTCAAGGGCCGCGACCGGCTCCACCCCGATGAGACCGGCAACCTGCTCGGCGACCTCGACCCCAAGGGGCCCGAACTGCGCAGCAGCCACGAGGACGTCGAACTCGACCTGATGGCTCCGCGGGCCGGCAAGTCGACTGGAATCGCCGTTCCCCGCGTCCTGCGCGCCCAGGGCGCCGTCCTGCTCACCTCCAACAAGTCCGACGTGTACGCCGTCACCCGCGCCGAGCGCACGAAAGCGGGCCGGGTGTGGACGTTCGACCCGCAGGGCATCGCCCACACCGAGCGCTCCATGTGGTGGAACCTGCTCGGCGACTGCCACACCATCGAGGGCGCCCGCCGGCTGGCCGGGCACTTCGTCGCGTCCGTCAACGACGACAGTGCGAAGAAGGACTTCTGGATCTCGGCCGCGCAGAACACGCTCACCGCGCTCTTCCTGGCCGCGGCGCGCGGCGGGGCACCGGTCACCGACCTGCTGGGCTGGCTCGCCGACCCCGCCGACCGCACCCCGGTCGACCTGCTGCGCGACGCCGGGCTGCTCGCGATGGCCGAGCAGTTGCAGGGCACGGTGCGCGGGGCGGTGGAGACCCGGGACGGCATCTACGAGACCGCCCGGCAGACCGTGTCCTGCCTCCTGGACCCGGAGATCCTCGCCTGGGTCACCCCGGACCCGTATCTCCCGGAGTTCCGCCCGGACCGGCACGTCGTCGGCACGGACACCCTGTACCTGCTGTCGAAGGACGGCGGCGGCTCCGCGGCCGGCGTCATCGCGGGCCTCGCGGACGCGACGATGCGTGCCGGTGTGGCAGCCGCGGAACGCATGGGCGGACGCCTCGACCCGCCGCTGACCGCGGTCCTCGACGAGGCCGCCAACGTATGCCGCATCTCCGATCTGCCCGACCTGTACTCGCACTTCGGCTCCCGCGGCATCAACGTGGTGACCCTGCTGCAGAGTTACCGGCAGGGCGCCAGGGTGTGGGGCGAGGTGGGGATGGACGCGCTGTGGAGCGCGGCGACCGTCAAACTCCTCGGCGCGGGCCTGGACGACGCCGACTTCGTGCAGAAGATCTCCACGCTCGTCGGCCAGCACGACGTGAAGACGCCGAGCCTGTCCCGCAGCAAGGACGGCACGCAGCGTTCGTACTCCTACCGGCAGGAGTCGATCCTGCCGCCCGACAAGATCCGCGCCCTGCCCAAGGGCACCGCCCTCCTGCTCGCCACCGGCATCCGGCCCGCCCTGATACGGCTGCGCCCCTGGTACAAGGAGCCTGGCGCCGACGCCATCGCGGCGCAGGCGAAGGCCGAGGCGAACGCCATCACGGCCCGGGCCGCGGTCCGGGCGACCGGCGGGGTGCCGCTGACGAAGAAGACCCGTTGGGAGCGGGACGCCACGCCCGCGTGAGGGCGCGGGCGTGAGCTGCCCGGCCGGACCGCCCGCGTCCGGCCGGGAGCGCCGCACCGAACGGTCCGGACGAAGACCGCTACCTGCGCTTCTTCGACGGCTTCGACGGCGTGCCCGCGAGCCACTGGAGGGTCGAGGAGGCCTTCTTGTCCTTCTTCTCCTTGGAGGGCCGCTCGGGCGACCGACCGGTGTGTGCCTGGACCCTCGTCAGTTCACCGCCCCCGTCGAAGGACCCGGCCGACGCCGTGCTCAGCGTCGAATCGCGATGAGGGAGCGGGGTCGGGTTGGAACTCCCGGCGTACGCTGTGGAACTGGCGCTCCCCCTCCGCTGCGCGGCCTCGAGGGCTTGCAGCTTGGCCATCAGCGAGTCTGCCGAGCCCTGCCTCTCCCTCGTCGTGGACCACTGCGCCGAGGCGTTGGTCTGTGCCCGGGAGAGGTTCCGCGGGGTCTCCGAGAGATCGAGGCCGAGGCCCGTCCCGTCCACCGGAGACAGCATGAATGTTGTCGGCACGTCGTCCTTCGTCCAGTACCGTCGGAAGTTGTCGAGTGAAGTCTGCACACCCTCACGGTTGCGCTGAATGGACCGTGCGATGTTCTGGGTGACGAACTGCTGCTGCTGCCGGACGATGTAGGAGTCGGTGCGCGGGGCTGCCGGCAGGCTCTCGAAGTCCTCCTGCGTCGTGACGGTGTACGAACCGACCCGTTCCGGCATGCCGGTTTTCGAGTTCCTGCGGATCACGTTGACGTGCAGGTTGTCCACCTTGCCCTGCTCGATCAGCTCCGCGAGGACCGGCCACTCCTGTTCCCTGAGGACGCAGTGCTCCGGGAGCCCCTCCCACACGGTGGCCTCGGCGGTGCCCCGCGTGCCTCGGGCGAACTCCTGTGAATGCTGTCCCCACAGCGCCCACAGTGTGGGTGAGTACGAGCCCTGCGTGAAACCGAAGTTCAGACCGTCGAGGAGTCCGCCCGCCGCTCCCGCCTCCAGGGTCTGGCCGAGCTGTTCCGCCGGGCGTGCGGTGGACTTGACCCAGAAGGCCAAATTCTCGCGGGCCGCCGCGGCCACGTTCTGCCGCTCCTCAGTCAGACTCTCCCAGTTGCCGATCTCCTTGTTCTGGGTCGCCCACAGGGCGGAGACGTGATAAGCGTTCGCATCTCTCAGGCCGGCGACGAAAGCGTTGCGCGCATTCACCGACTCCGCCCGCGTGTCCCAGCCTGCTCCGCGGGGTTCTCTTCCGTGCTTGTCGATCCAGGTGCCTTCGTTCCTCATCTGCTCGACCACACCGCGGAACGCCTCCGCGATCTGGGTGGTGCCCAGCACCGCTTGCCACCTTTCGATGCGGGCCCAGGCGGTCCGGACGTCGTAATTGAATTTCTCTTCACTCCATGGCATTTGGTCCTCTCCCTTCCACTGGATGGATGTGCCACACCGCCGCCCGGTCAGGACGCCGGCGTCGAGCCCGGCGCGCGCGGCAGCCGGAGGGCCGCCCCTTCTCATGGGCCGGAGATGTCCCTGGGGGACACAACGGCACGCGAGGACGGGCGGTTCACTCAGGCGGGCGTGAACCGTGGCCGTCGCGGACACGTTTCGTCTCAGTGCGGTTGAGTCCCCGACCGAGGAAGGGCACCCGCCATGACCACTCAGACGTCCGAAACCCTCACCGGCGTCCCCGCCACCGCGGCGGGCGACGGTACGGACCCGGACCAGGCTGTTGCCCAGCCCGAGCCCCAGCCGCCCGGCCCACCGCCGTTCATCCTCTATCTCCAGGGCGCCGAGTACGTGGAGACGCTGCGCCAGCTCACCCTCTGGGTGCACCACGTGCTGCTGCCCGTCTACGGCCGGGAGGTCACCTCCACCTCCCCTTGGTGCGGCCGCTGGTGGGAGCACCACGAGGGCGTGGCCCAACTGCACGGACTGTGGCTGGCCTGGGGCGAACTGACCGGTCCCGACGGCGGAATGACCGGGCCGGCCTCCTGGCACCGGGACTACCTCGGCCCGGTGATGGCAGCGCTGCGCGATCCGCAGGGGCCCTTCGCCGGATGCAAGCCCGGCGGTCACCGCGAGAAGGAGACCCCGGCTGTCGATTCCATGGACCCGTTCGGGCCGCCGCCGGTACGGCCTGACGCACCCGTCCGGGACCGGTCGACGAGTTGAAGGTCGACGGGCCGGGGGTTGAACCGCGCCCGCGCGAGGCCCGTTGTACCTCGCAGTCAGAGCGCAAGGAAGGGAAGGGCATGAGCGGGGACGAAGAGACGGAACACTTCTCGGTGGTCATCGCCGCCGACGGTTCCGCCGCCATCGACGGGGTACCGGTGCGGGTCGTGGAGGGGGAGTCCGTCGACTCGGCGGTCCTCGACGCGCTGCACGGATACGCGCGCGACCGCGACGCCGCCGTCACGGCGGCCATCTCGGACCCGGCGGTGCAGCAGGTGACCTTCGTCGAGGTCGCCCCCGACGGTTCGAGTCGGCTGGTGGAACGGCCGTACGAGGCAGTCGGGGTCGAGACGGGACATGGCGCGCCGGCCAGCCGGCCGGAGGGCCCGGGCCCGGCGCCCCACGGCCGTACGCCAGAGGCCGAGCCCCCGTCCGGCGCCCCGCGACTCGACGATGTGGACGATGACGACGGGCCGTACGCGACGTGGCCGTCCTCCGGAAGGAAGTCCGTGCGCGGCCCGCTGCTGCGCCGCCCCCAGCCCGAAGCCGGCAACACCTCCCGTCAGTCCGACGACGAGTACCGGGCGTCGGGCCTGCTGCACCGCCCGCTGGTTGTCGGGACGGTGGCGCTCGGGGTGGCCGCGCTCGTCGTCGTGCCGCTGGTGCTGCTGGGCAGCGGAGGTTCGGGCGGCGGGCAGAACAAGGCCGCCGGCGCCAATGTGGAGTTGAGCGAGTCGCCGCCGGACCATGGCCCGCGGCTGACATCCACGCCGACGGTCTCTGTCTCGCCCAGCCTGTCGTCCCTCTCGCCCAGCACCTCGCCGACAGGAACGGACAGCAGCGCGACGAGCGGCAACGCGACGGCGACCCCTAAGCCCGCCGCGGACACCGCCGCCACCGCCGTCAACCGCCTCGCCAGGAACGGCCCCGGACGGCACGTCTGCTACCGCGCGTACGTGTCCGGGCAGGGCTGGCAGAAGCCCGTGTGCGACGGGGGAGTGGCCGGCACGTCGGGTCGTACCGGGTCGATCATGGCCCTCGACCTCGCGGTACGCGGGACAGGCGGTGTGTCGGCCAACGCCTTCGTGTACAAACCCGGTTCGACCGACGGCAAGGGCGTGTGGATGCCGAAATGGACCCCCAACACCGGCGACGGCCAGGACATCTACATCGGCCACGCAGGGACGAACGCGCCGCACATGCTCGGCTTCGCCATCAGCATCGGCAGCGGCGGCAAGGTCTGCCAGTCCGCCCGCGTCCACAACTCCGACTGGAAACAGTGGGGTTGTGTCGGTCCCCAGCCCGAGTACATCTTCGGCGGCACCCTCACCAACGACGTGTGGCTGGAGGCGGTCAAATTCACCGTATGAGCTCTCGGCGCGGGAATTCCGCGAGGGAGTATCAGCGCTTCGCTTGCCAGAGCACCGCTACTCCACAGCCAACCTTTGGTCAGCCGCCCCGCCGGAAGTGATCAACGCGCTGTCCGGCTCCGTCAACTCGTCGGGCCGGTCAGCGCGGTGCGGGCCAGATCGCGTAGCCAGGCGTGGGCGGGGTCGGTGTCGTAGCGCTGATGCCATGACAGGTATATCGCTGCCGACGGCAGTTCGAGGGGGAGGGGAAGCACGACCAGGCCGAGGTCGGCGATCGCTGACCGCGTGGTGGCTTCGGGGACGCTGATCACCAGATCGGAGCTGCGGGCGAACTCCAGCGCGGCTGCTTCGGTGGGCGCGGTCGCCACCACGCGGCGGGTGAGGCCGAGACGGGCGAGGGCGTCGTCGACGGCGTTGGTGAGGTTTCCGCGGCGCGAGACGGTGACGTGCTCGGCGGCGGCGTAGCGCTGTGCGGTGACGTTCTTGACGCGGGTGAGGGGGTGGCCTTGCCGTACGACGACGACGAGGCGGGTCTCGCCGACGTTCTCGGCACGGATGTCGGGTGCGCTCGGGCGGTTGGCGTTGGCCTCCAGGTCGACCTGGCCGCGCTGCAACTCGGGGGTGTCGACGCTCGATTCCGCGACGAAGCGCAGTCGCACGCCCGGCGCCTGCCGGAGCACGGCCGAGAGCAGGGTGGGGCCGCTCAAGGCGACCAGGGAATCGTGCCAGCGGAGGGTGAACGTGCGCTCCAACGTTGCCAGATCGAGTTCACGGCTCGGCGCCAGCACCCCCTGGACCTGGTGCAGCAGCTCGTGCACCTGTTCCCGCACGGCGATCGCATATGGCGTCGGGGTCATCGTGCGACCGGTGCGCACCAGGATCTGATCCCCGGTCGTGCGCCGGATGCGGCCCAGACTCCGGCTCATCGCGGGGGCGGTGACATGCAGGCGCGCTGCCGCCCCGGCCACACTTCCCTCCTCCAGCAGCGCGTCGAGCGCGGCGAGCAGGTTCAAATCCAATTGCATGTGGGTAATTCTAGCCATGCATGACATGCCTTTTCGGTTAATCGAAGCACTGCGAGGCTGCCCCCCCGCCCGGTGCGTCTCGCCGAGTCACCGGCGGGTGGCGAGTCCCAGGGCGCTGCCGAGGCGACGGGCCTCGTGATCGAAGAATGCTCGGGGGTCGGCGATGATGTCGCGGCGGTGGCCGAAGACTTCGAAGGAGATGGCACCGAAGAGGTAGGTCCAGGCCATCAAGCTGCCCATGACGAGGTCGTCCGGAGTGTCCCGGGGGAGCCCCGTAAGCAGTGGTGCCAGTGACTGCCGGGCGTCGTCGGGAATCACGGGCCGGGTAGCGCCGGGGCGGTCGTCCCTGCCGGGGAGGCCGGTGAAGAGCGCCCCGATCAGAGAGGGGACCCGGGCCGCCTGAGTCACGGTGTCCCGCGCGGCGGCGTAGCCGTGCAGCGGCGAACCGTAGATCAGCGCGTACTCGTGCGGATGCGCCAGCGCCCAGTCGCGCACCGCGTGGCAGATGCCGACCCAGCGCTCCAGTGCGTCCGCTCGATCCGTGTCGGGCGCCGCGTGTGCGGCCTCGGCGGCGTCGCCCAGGGAGGCGTAGCCGTCGAGGATGAGCGCGGTGAGCAGGGCGTCGCGGCTCGGGAAGTAGCGGTAGAGCGCGGACACCGAGCCCAGGCCGAGCTCCCGGGCGACGGCGCGCAGCGAGAGGGCGGCGCCGCTCTCGGCGAGCTGTCTGCGGGCCACCGCCTTGATCTCCGCGGTGAACTCGATCCGGGCCCGTTGCCGTGCGGTCGTTGCTTTTGATGGATGGTCGGGTGGGCACATCGTGGAGTCCTCGTTCAGCGGTGTATGTGCCGGAGGGACGGGGTGCCGTCCGCCGCGGCGCGTCTTGGCCGCGGCGGACGGCCGCTCGCTGACATGCGCGGGCTGGACCCGGCGCGATGCTTCAGCGAGCCCTCCGCGCCACACGCCCAAACTGGTCGGCAGGGCGGCGCGGGTTTCCCTGGGCACAGCCGGGGAGGGGCTTGGCCTGTGCCCAGGGGCCGCCGCTCGTCCCGACGGGGGCGCGGGTCGTGCGGCGGAGTCAAGGCCCGCGGCGCAGCAACGGCCCCGGCGCGTACGGCCACGGCCAGGCAGCGACACGGCTACGTCATCAAGAGGCGGGCCCCGTCCTCACCTGGGGCTGGTCGCTGCTCTTCGGCAGTCCGATGGTCCGGGACACCTCACGGGCTCGGTCGGACCACGGCGTGGGCCGCAGCGTGGTGCTGTCGAGGCGAACGAAAGTGCGAGTACCGTGCGCGTGCGTGGTTCTGCCCTCATCTGAACACACCCGATAGCCAATGGTGGCCGAAGCGTTGCCCACATGCTCCATCCACAGGTGCACCGCGCACTGACCAATGCCCATCACAGGGACGTCGTAGGTGATGGTGAACGCCTTCACCACGTGGAAGCCGTCATCTTCGAAGCCTGACGCGCCGCCGAGGCCCTGCCCCCGGCCGAACTCCCCCCACGCTCGCTCGACCCAGACCTGATACCGGCTGTTGTGCAGCATCCCCATCGGGTCCAGATCGTCGAAGTGGACATCCACGGGGATCAGGACTCCAACGTCGGTGCTCGGCAGATGGTTCATGGTTCTCTCCTCGCGATTCGCCGCCATTGGCGAGTTGACGGGTGGATACGGGTGCTGAAGAACTCATGGACGCGAGAGGCAAACCATTCGGGCTCTGCCAGGTGCGGATAGTGCGTGCGGGCCGGGGTGTGTTCGGCCAGAGCCGCGGGGATGCGATCGGTGAGCCAGTCGGCGTAGTCCTCGCCGGGGTCGGTCCCGTGCAACGACAGGTACGGCACACCCGGCGGGAGGGTCGTGGTGCGTCGGGACCACGCTGCCAGCGTGTCGGCGTCCCAATCGAGCAGCGGGGTCCAAAACCCGCTGAACACTTCCTGGTTGAGGTCGCGGCGGCACTCGATGTCGACCGCAAGTGCAGGGTCCAGCTCACCGTAGTGCGAGGCGAAAAGCGAACGAACGAAGTCCGCGAAGCCTTCTCCCCGCACTGCGGCGGCCATCTCCGCGGGCAGTGGGCCGATGCGCAGCGACTGGTCGACATTGACCACGCCACGGGTCGGATAGCGGGCCGCGTAGGCAGTCGCGATCACCCCGCCCAAGGAGTGGCCGACCATGAACGGGGGCTGGTCCCCGGCCAGATCCTCGCCCAGCGACTCGATCAGATGGTGGATCTCGTCCACGGACTCGTCGATTCCGTACGGCGGGATCCGAGGCGAGTCCCCGTGGCCACGCAGGTCGACGCGGAGAACGCGGAAGTGCTGCCGTAAGGAGACCGGATCCCAGAAGCTCCGGTTCTCGGTGATGCCGTGGACGGCCACGAGTAGCGGTCCCGTGCCGTCGAGGTCGTGGGCCAGCTGGTTGTTCGGTGTCATGGTCACTCTCGGTGGGGAAGCGGATTCGGCGGCGCTGGGCACGGGTCAGCGAGCGATGGAGATGGCGAAGGGGGCGAATCCGGTGGATCGGATGACGTGGGGGACGAAGAGGATGGCGGCCTCTGTGGCGCGGGCGGTCTGGATCCCGCCGAGGTCGGTGATCCATTCCTTGTGCCAGCCGAGGTCGGTGAGCAGTTCGCCAACGGTGTGCTTGGCGTCGGGGTCTTCGCCGGAGAGGAAGGCGGTCGGCGGCTGGGTGAGGGCGGCGGGCGCGGTCATCACCGTGTAGAGCATGGTGTTGAGGGTCTTGACGACGCGTGTGTCGGGGAGTGCTTTCTGCAGCTGTTCGGCGAGGCTCGCGCCGCGGTAGATCAGATCGGCGGGCAGTCCGTCCGGTCCGTCGACGGTGGCGTTGGAGACGTCGACGAGGATCTTGTCGCGCAGTTCCTCGTGCAGGGCGGCGAGCCGGTCCAGTGAGCCGGCCCCCGGGGTGGCGTTGATGACGATCTGGGCTGTGCGGGCGGCGTCGGCGGCGGCGCCCGGCGCGCGGTCCGCCACGGTGACCTCGTGCCCTGCCCGGGTGAGGGCGGTGGCCAGGTTGCCGCCGACGCGGCCGTTTCCGAGTACGGCGATCGTGGTCATGATGATGTGGTCCTTTTCGTGGGTGCGGGTGGTGGTGTGCGGTCAGCGGGAGAGCGTGGCGACGGCCTGGGCGTGGACGCCGGGCGCGGCGGCCAGGAAGCTCTCGCTCTGCGGGGTCCAGGGGTGTCCCTCGGCGTCGGAGATCTGTCCGCCGGCCTCGGTGACGAGCAGCGCGCCGGGCAGCAGGTCCGCGCGGGCGCCGGCGAACTGCCAGAAGGCGTCGATCCGGCCGGCGGCCACATCCAGCAGGTGCAGGGTCGCGGGTACGGAGGTGCGCACGACGAGCGCGTCGTGGAGCATCGCGGTGATCGAGGAGCCGACGCGCCGCACGACGGTCTCGTCCTCGTCTGGCCGGGCCTGGCTGGTGGCCACCAGGCTCAGGCCAAGGTCCGTGCGCGGGGACACCTCCAGCGGCAGGCCGTCGAGGTGGGCGCCCGCGCCGGTGAGCGCGGTGTAGGTCTCGCCCGTCAACGGCAGGTGGACCGCGGTGAGCACCGGCTGGTTGTCACGCACCAGAGTGGCTGTCACCGCCCAATCCGGCAGGCCGTGCAGGTGGTTGACGTTGCCTTCGGCCGGATCCACCACCCACCACTCGCCGGGCGGCAGCGCCCCGCCGGCAAGCTCGTCCTCCACCCAACCGGCGCCCGGGCGCAGACTCGTGAGATGCGGGCGCAGGATGCCGAGGGCCGTCTCGTCATTGGCGGCCAGCGCGCGCATCAGCTCGTCGCGGCTGTCGTAGCGGACCACCTCGCCGAAGCGCTCGAGCAGGGCCGCGCCCGCCTCACGCACGGCGACCGCGGTCTGGCCGAGCAGGTAGGCGTCAGAGACGGCGGCGTCCGTGGTGGGAAGTGTTTCGGGCATGGTGAACTCCCGTGTGAGTAGGGGTGGTGAGGCCGTTCGGGCCGCGCTGTGCGCGCTGTTCGGCGCTGTGGTATCGACGGTATAGAGCCTCTTGATTAACCTCAAGTGCATGTAATGCATGCCTAGGATTACTCGCGTGCAATTGACTGTGAACGTGCCGGCGCCGCTCGATGCGCTGGGGGAGGAGGGCCGTGCGGCCGGGCCCTCTCGGTGCGTTCCCGACGAGGTAGACGATGGGCCGACGCGGTGGCCACTCACCAGGTCAGCCGGTGCTCACCTGGTGCTCAACGTCGCGGGCGCGGCCGTAGACCTCGCGCCTCCACAAAAAGTCGCCCGGGCGGGGACTCCCTCCGTGGGAGTCCCCGCCCGGGCGTGTTTCCGGATCTCTCGCTGATCTTGTCGGGTCAGGCCGTCGGCAGGCCCCAGCGTGCGGCGGGTGCGTTCGGGGTGACGGGGGCGAGGGTGGTCGGCGGGCGGGTGCCGCGCGGGTAGATCCAGGCGTCCCGGCCGCGGTGGAGGGTGATGCGCAGGGTGCCGTCGCCCAGGTCGGTCCAGGGCAGGGCGTGTCCCTCGCTGTCCCGTACCTCCAGGGGGCCCGCGATGTCGGTGCGGACCACACAGGGCGCACCAGCCTCGCTGTGCAGACGCGCCCAGCGCGTGGTGCCACCCTGCCGGGAGGCGCTGAGCAGGAAGGCGCCCTGGGTGCGGAAGTCGTGGACGGCGACGTCCTTCCAGGTGGAAGGGATCGCCGGGAAGAGCCGGATGACGCCGCCCCAGCTCTGGCAGACCATGTCGTGCAGCGACTGCGCGGCCGACAGCGGGGTCTCGATGACCGGCCCCGACTCCTTGTACATGGTGTTCGGCTGCACATAGAGGCGCAGCAGGTCGGCGAGGTACCCGGCGGCGGTGTCGCCGTCCAGCATCTGCGCGGCGAAGGAGGCGGCGCCGGTGTAACTGTAGCCCTGGAGCGCGCCCTTGAAGCTGATCCAGTGGTCGACGGAGGTCCTGATGAGGTCGCGGTTCTCCGGCTGCTCCCAGTTGACAAGGTAGAGCGGGAAGACCGACAGCATGTGGGAGTAGTGCCGGTGGGACATGGCGAAGGGCTGGCCCGCGCCGATCATGAAGCCGTTGGCGTCCACCGGTGCGGGCGCGAGACGCAGCAGTACGTCGCGCCAGCGCGGCGCCAGCGGGTCGTCGACGCCCAGCGTGCCGGCGGACTCCAGCAGCGTGGTGCAGCCCCAACGGATCAGCGCCAGGTCGTAGTTGGTGTCGGGGGTGTCGACGCCGTACTCGGGCGAGAAGGTCTTCGGCAGGTGCAGTTTGCCGTCGCTGCCGGGCTCCAGGAAGTGCAGGTAGTAGTTGACCGACTGCCGCAGCAGCGGGAAGACGACGTCGCGCAGGATCGACTCGTCCATGGTGTGGCGGTAGGAGAGCCAGACATTGTGCAGTGCCCAGGTGAGGTTGCCGACCTCGGGGGTGGGCGGGTCCTGGCCGGGGATGCCGCCGCCGGTGCCACCGGGTCCGGCGTCCGCGCCGTGGCTGAGGGTGATGTCGTTGGACCGCGCCATGACGAGCGAGTCCGAGCGGTACGCGGGGGCGGTCTGCGCCTTGATGTTGTCCCGGAACTCGCTCAACGAGCGTGTCAGGCCGTCGAGTTCCAGGTGGTTGGAGCCATGGATCAGCCAGTATTCGAGCTGCACGTTGAGGTTCCACCAGGACGCGGGCCACGGGGTGGGTTCCAGCCACGGGCCCGTGGTGGCCATCACGGGCGCGTCCCGGCGGGCGGCCGAGGCGACCTTGTAGAGCTGGATCCAGTAGAAGCTCTGCAGCCGCGCGTCCGGGATGGAGAGGAACGACTTGCGGTAGTACGCGTGCCACCACGCCCGGTGGTCGGTGGTGAGCGCGCCGAGCGGCTGCCGCGCCGCGGCGCCCACCGCGCGCAGCGCCGCGTCGGTGGCGCCGGTGCCGGGGAAGGAGTGCGCGACGGAGGCGTACAGGGTGCGCGCCTGGCCGCGGGTGACCTCCTGCCAGGCGGTGACGTGCTGACCGCCGGAGAGCAGCGACTGCACGGCGGCGGTGGCCTTGCCGTGCGTGCTCACGACCGCGGGCGGATTGGCGGTGTAGCCGGCGGGCAGTGGCTTGAACGCGGCGCGCGGGCTGATCGCCTCGGCGGGGTGGAAGGTCCAGCGGTAGCCGCGTTCGCCCGCGGTGGGCACGATCTCGACGGCCAGCACCGGGCGGGAGGTGTGGATGACGGCCCGCAGCGTCAGGCTGCCCGCGGCGGTGGTGACGGTCCCGGTCAGCTCGCTGTTCCACAGGTCGAGGCGCCAGTCCACCGCGGTGATGGCGCCGACCGGCTCCAGTGTGAAGTACCCGATGGGCAGCCGGGCCAGGCCGAAGATGGAGCCGAACTCGGGCCGGTGGTCCTGTACTTCGCTGTGCTGGACGTTGAAACGGATGGCGTTCGCGCCCGGCTCCGCGTAGATCCCGGAGCCGAGGAAGCCGTTGCCGAGGTAGGGGCCCTCCTGCCACGTCTTCGGCATCTTCTGCCAGACCATGTCGGAGTCGGCGAGGATCTCGGTCCATGGCCGGTCGTCGCTGCCGAGGTGATCCCCGAAACCGGTGACGACGCCGTCGGGGGCGCTCTCGGATCCGCTGCCGGGGGCCGGTGCGGTGGCGGCTGACGCCGTCCCGGCCGCCGCTGCCACTCCGGCGCCTGCCGCAGCCCCGGCGAGGGCTCCGCCCAGCACCGTACGCCGGGAAACTTCCGTCCTGCCGCGCATCACGCCTCCTGTATACCTGGCCAAAGTTCACGTATACACACACTCATCCTACCTATCGGCATGCGGACGCTAGGCCGGTGCGAGGGGGGCAGTCAAGGAGGTGCGCAGAGACTCCTTGGATAAGTGCAGTCATCGGATCAATCTGTTGACCGGGTGCAGGTATGAGGTGTACACCTCCATGCCGTGGCACTGTTCACGATGGTGAATCTTCTTCAGCGACCGGAACTCCCTCTCCGAGGAGCGCACCATGCACCTGACCAAGAGCCCGCTGATCTCCGCGCTGGTGCTCGCGGCCGCGGCGATCGGCGTGACGGCGAGCACCAGCGCGACGGCTAGCGCGACGGCCGGCGCGGCGAGCAGCACCGCGGCCGCGTCTCACGCCCCGGTCATCCGCACCGCCTTCACCCCGCCCATGGGGTGGAGCAGTTGGAGCTTCCTGCGCAGCAAGCCCACCGAGCAGAACATCGAGGCACAGGGCCTCGCGATGCGCACCAGCGGCCTGGAGGCGCACGGCTACCGCTACGTCAACATCGACGCCGGCTGGAGCGACCACCTGGACGCGTACGGGCGCGACGCCTGGAACACCACGACCTTCCCCGACGGCATCCCCGCCGTCGCCGCGTATCTGCACCACCTCGGCCTGAAGTTCGGCATCTACCTCACCCCCGGCATCCCCAAGGCCGCCGTCGCCGCCGACCTGCCGATCGCGGGCACCCCGTACCACCTCGCCGACATCGCGGACACGACCCAGCCGGGCAACACCCACAACGACTCCTGGCGCATCGACTTCAGCAAGCCGGGCGCGCAGAGTTACGTCCAGGGCTACGCGGACCTGCTCGCGTCCTGGGGTGTGGACTACATCAAGATGGACTTCGTGGGACCCGGCGGCGGCCTCGTGCCGGCCGACGACCGCCCCGACATGGCGGCCTGGCACGAGGCGCTGCAGCACACCCGCCACCCGGTCAACCTGGAGCTGTCCAACTCCCTCAGCCTCGCCAACGCCCCGCTGTGGAAAGCCGACAGCAACGGCTGGCGGATCGAGGGCGACATCGAGTGCTACCACTGCACCACCGTCGGCCTCACCGACTGGACACACGTGGCCAAGCGGTTCGCCGACGCCCCGCAGTGGGCGGCGTACGGCAGCCGCGGCGGCTGGAACGACCTGGACTCGCTGGAAGTCGGCAACGGCGTCAACGACGGCCTCACCCCCGACGAACGGCAGACCGCGATGACCCTGTGGGCCATCTCCGCGTCCCCGCTGCTGCTCGGCACCGACCTCACCCACCTCGACCCCGACGACCTGAAGCTGCTCACCAACGACGAGGTGATCGCGGTCGACCGGGCCGGGCACCCCGCCCGCCCGGTCTCCCAGGCGACCCCGCAGCAGGTCTGGTCGAGCCGGAACACCGACGGCAGCTACACCGTCGCCCTGTTCAACCTGTCGGCCACCCCGGCCACGGTCACCGCCGCCTGGAGCGACCTCGGCGCCACCGGCCACCACGGCTGGGCCCGCGACCTGTGGACCCACCAGAACCTCGGCGACCTCACCGACGCGATCACCGCGACCCTGCCCGCCCACGGCTCCCGGCTGCTGCGGGTCCACGTGCACTGACGGCGGCTCTCGGGGGTGCGACTTCGTTCCCTGTCGGCCGGTGACCTGCTTTCACGGGGGGTGCCTCTAGTGGCGCGCGAACCTGACAATGCGCCAGCTGGCCCGTTGCCGTTGGTCAGGAGGGCTGCTTGGGTCCGCGGTGGGGCAGGGTGCGGCTGTAGACGACGCTTGTGGTCGTGCTGCCGAAGGCGGCCAGTTCGTCGATGAGCGTTTCCAGGTGCTCCATGGAGGTCGCGGCCACCTTCAGGGTGTAGCAGTCGTCGCCGGTGGTGCGCAGGCACTCCAGGATTTCGTGGCGTTCGGTGAGGAGGTGGTGCAGTGGCTGGTGGCGGTTGCCGGGGTACTTCAGGCGGACGACGGCGAGTACCGGGTAGCCGACCTTGGCCAGGTCCACGGTGGCGTGGTACCCGGTGATGACGCCCAGCGATTCCAGATTTCGTACCCGCTCGGTGGTGGCCGACTGGCTGAGGCTGACGCGGCGCCCCAGCTCGCTGAGGGAGATGCGGGCCTCCTGCTGGAGCTGCTCGATGATCGCCCAGTCGATGTGGTCGAGGTTCACGGTCATGGCGCGAGATTACCGGGAGATTCCCTGTGGAAGGCTGGAATTACCGGGAGGGTTGGGTTCCCTCCTCGGTGATCACCGCAATAACCTCGGGGTATGCAACTTGGTGTCAACGTACCGAATTTTGGGCCGGGGACCGACCCGGGCGTGCTGCGTGAGTGGACGCGGGTTGTGGCGGGCCTCGGGTTCGATCTGCTGATGGTGTCGGACCATGTGGCCGTCACCCCTGATGTGGCGCAGCGGTATCCAGAGCCGTTCTACGACCCGTTCACCACGCTGTCCTGGCTGGCCGGGATCGGCGGTGACCAACTGCGGCTGGGAACGACCGTGTTGGTGCTGCCGTACCGTCATCCGCTGCTGGCGGCGCGGATGGCAAGCACCTTGCAACGGCTCAGCGGTGGGCGGTTCGTGCTCGGAGTGGGGGTCGGGTGGGCGCGGCAGGAGTTCGACGCGCTCGGGGTATCGTTCGGCGCGCGGGGCCGGCTGACCGACGAGTACCTGGAAGTGATGCGGCACGTGTGGAAGGCCGAGGACCAGGCTCCGCCTGCGCTGTGGGTCGGCGGGCACAGTGCGGCGGCGATCCGGCGCGCGGTCAGGTTCGGCGATGCCTGGCATCCGCTGAGGCTTCCGGTGTCGCGGATGCGGTCGGTGCTCGCGGACAACGCGCTGCCGGGGTTCGCGCCGCGGATCGCGCTGCGGCTCACCGACGCTCCGGTCGAGGAAGTCGAACGGGCGGCCGGTGTCGGCGACATGCGGCAGATCGTGGGTGATCTGACGGAGCTTCGCGGGCTCGGCGCCCAGACGGTGGTGCTCGACCCGTATGACGGGGATCCGGCTGAGACCCGTCGTCCCGAGGCCGCGTGGCGCACGCTCACCGCGGTGGCCGAGCAGTGGGTGAGGGCATCGTGATCACCCCTGCTGACGAGGCGCTGCTGCGGCAGGCCATCGGTATCGCGGCGCGCGCGGTGGACCTCGGCGACGCGCCGTACGGGTCGCTGCTGGCCGGGCCGGACGGGGCGATCCTCGCCGAGGCGCACAACACGGTCCGCCGGGACGCCGACATCACGGCCCATCCGGAGCTGAAGCTGGCCCGCTGGGCGGCCCGCGAGCTGGACGCGGAAACGGCCGCCCGTACCACCCTGTACACGAGCTGCCAGCCGTGCGGCATGTGCGGCGGCGGCATCCTCCGCTCCGGCATCGGCCGCGTCGTATACGCGCTCTCCACCGAGCAACTCGTCGAACTCAACCCGGAGTCCGGCCAGTGGCCCTCAGTGACGCACGACGGCCCGGCCCTGTTCGACGAGGCACGCGCACCCATCAACAGCTACTACCGGCCGGGCCCACCGACCGGTACGTGACCGCGCGCGTGGACGCGTGACCGGCGGGGCGGCCCGGGTAAGTCCTGCACCAGACCACCGGTGGCCGTTGGTGCGGGTTAGCGTTCGCCGACGGTGTAGGTCAGGTGGGTGACCCGGGAGGACGCGGCGGTGCGGGTCTGGGTCAGGGTGATGCCGTCGGGGTCGAGGTGGTCGAACAGGCGGATGCCGGTGCCGAAGAGGACGGGTGCGAGGGTGAGGGAGAACTCGTCGACCAGGCCGGCGTCGAGGTACTGCTGGATGGTGTCGGCGCCGCCGGCGATGCGGATGTCGCGGTCGCCCGCAACTTTGCGGGCCTGGTCCAGCGCGCTGGCGATGCCGTCGTTGACGAAGTGGAAGGTGGTGCCGCCGGGCCGCTCCCACGGCTCGCGGCCGGTGTGAGTGAGGACGAACACCGGGGTGTGGAACGGCGCGTCGTCCGGCCATGCCAGCTCGCCGGCGTCGAACATGCGCTTGCCCATGATGCTCACGCCGGTGCGCTCGTACGTCGCGCGGGCGATGTCGTTGTCGGTGCCCTCCTCGCCGCCCTCGCCGAGTTTGAGGTTCTCCCGGAAAAACCGCTGCGGGAAGATCCAGGCCTGCAGTCGCGACCATTTCGCCATCCAGTGCTGGACGCGGGGGTCGCTCTGGCCCTGGGGTGAGAAGACGTCCTCGACGGGCATCGGCTCCGGGGCCATGAAGCCGTCGAGCGACATCGTCACGCTGAAGAACACTTTTCCGGCCATCAGTCCTGCGCTCCCTTGGATGTGCTTCCGTCCGTGGTGTTTCCATTCGCGGTGTTCCCGTCCGGCGCGGCCTCGGCGGCGGCGTCCTGGTCCGGGTCGGCTCCGGCGGCGAGAGCGGTGACGTACGAGGCCAGGTTGCTCAGCGTCTGCTCGCCGCCCTCGACCGCGTGGTACTTGGCCACCGCCTCCTCGCGCAGTTCAGCGGTGGGGAACACCGTGCGCATCACGACCCGGGTCCGGGCGCCTTCGGGCGCGAAGGTGAGGACCGAGGTGAAGGCGTTGGGGTCGTCTCCGGACTCGCCGTGCACCAGCGCGATCCGCTCGGGCGGGACGATCTCGATGAAGGTGATCCACTCCTGGTAGTCGGTCCCGTCCGGCCCGTGCATCACGAATGCCCACACCCCGCCGGCGCGGAACTCGAAGGACCGCGTGGTGGTGGTGAACCCGTCCGGTCCCCACCACTGCGACAGGTGCCGCACTTCAGTGAACGCCTCGAACACCAGATGTCTGGGGGCGCCGATGGCCCGGGAGATGACGATCTCGCGGTCCGCGGTCCCGCGGTCAGGCCGGCCGCCGCTGCCGCTGGTCGCCGTCATCGGGTGGTTCCTCCTGCCCTTCCTGCGCCAAGCCCTGCACGTACTCCTCCAGCCGGTCGAACGCGCCGTTCCAGAACTGTTCGAAGCCGCCCGCCCACTCGTGGACCGGCCGCAGCCCGCGGGCGTCCAGCCCGTACAGCCGCTGCCTGCCCTCCCCGCGGACCCGCACCAGCCCGACCTCCCGCAGCACCCGCAGGTGCTTGGACGCCTGAGGCTGGCTCATCCCCAGATCCCGTGCCAGCTCGGTCACCGGCCGCTCACCGCCCCGCAGCAGCACCAATATCTCCCGCCGCTGCGGCTCGGCGATCGCGTTGAACGCATCCGAGGTCGTCGCCGCTCGTGCCATGGCCACCATCATATGCCTATATCGGCATGCGTCAACGTCGGCTGTCCGCGGGCGACACCTCGTAAGAGGGACTCTCTGTTACCAATAGAGTGCAAACGATTACACTCCGTATAAGGTCGAGGAGACGCTAACACCGCATCTATGGAGGATTCGTGTCACGCTTCCGTACTCGACTCGCCCTGCTCGGCTCGGCCGCGGCGCTCGCCGCTGGCGCCGTCGTCCCCGCGCAGTTCGCCGGGGCGCACCCCGCCGCCGCGGCGGAGCAGCAGCAGTGGATTGCTCTGGGCGACTCCTACACCGCCGGGGTCATCCGGGCCGCGGGCGACACCTTCGAAGTCCCGCGCGACGGCTGCGAGCGCACCGACCGCTCCTACCCCCAGGTCATCGACCGCGACCTCGGCGGGCTCTTCGACCTGACCAACGTCAGCTGCGGCGCCGCCACTATCGCGAACGTCACCGACACCCCCCAGAACCCGATCGGCCGCCACCTGCCACCCTTCTCCGAGGACCCGGACTACCCCTTCCCCGCCGTGCCCCCTCAGTCCGAGGCGGTGGGCGCGGACACCAACGTCATCACCGTCGGGGTGGGCGGAAACACCCTCGGCTTCGACGAGTTCCTCACCAAGTGCATGCAGCTCGGCGGGGAAAACGACGGCAAGGGCACTCCGTGCAAGGACGCCCTGGGCGCCGACGTCCCCTCCCGGCTGACGACCGTCCGCGACGAATACGACCGGATGCTCACCGTGCTCCACGAGCGCGCCCCGAAGGCGAAGATCCTGGCCGTCGGCTACCCCACGGTCATTCCCAACGACACCTCCAAGTGCGGCTACGGCGACCTGACGAAGTTCGGCACGATCACTCAGGGCGACCTGGCCTGGCTGCGCACCGACGTCCTGGAACCCCTCAACAAGACGATCGAGGACTCGACCGGAACCCAGGACGCCGCCAGTTACGTCGACCTCTACACCTCGTCGCAGAAGCACAGCGTCTGCGACGACGCCAAGTGGGTCGAAGGCTTCGTCACCCTCCCCGACCAGCTGTCCTTCGTACACCCCAACGCCCTCGGCCACCGCAACGCCGCCGACCACGTCGAAGAAGCAATGCTGAACACCCTCAGCTGAGCCGACCCCACACCCGGCACCCAGCAGACGACCCCCACCGCGGAGCTGCCCCCGGCACCAGCCTGGGGCCAGCTCCGCGATCCACCTCGGATCCCGCCGCAGTCCGGCTTTACTCATCAGGCAACTCGCCGACGGTCAACGGGAGTTCATTACACTCCTGGCATGAGATCCGCCGAACCGGTCGCTACGTCGATCCATGAGCTCCTTCCGCAGATGGTCAACCTCCGAGCTCACTGGCTCGCCTGGGGCAGTTCGAGCGGACTCGACGCCGACCACGCCGTCTACCGCAGTGGCCTCCCGCACAGGCTGCTCAACGGCGTGCTGAGGGTGCACGGGTGCGCTGTGGAAGACGCGGCCGCGGAGGCGGAGAAGCAGTTGAGCGGTGTGCCGTGGCGTTGGTGGATAGGACCGGACAGCGATCCCGGCGTGGCACATGTACTGGAGGGACGGGGCTACGCCCGAGTCGGCAGCATGCCGATCATGGCTGCTGGGCTCGACAAGGTGCCCGAGCCGCCTGTCCCGGCCGGCCTCACCGTCGAGCGCGTCGATACCTCCGAGCACCTGGCGGACTACGTCGATGCCTACGCGTCGTCCTTCGGTATCGGCCCCGACCTGCGGGATGCGGTCATCGACACCGAAGCCGGTCTACGCACCGACCTCGGTCGTCTCATCCGACTTGTGGGGCGAATCGACGGACATGCGGTGGCCACGTCGGCGGTACTCGTCAGCAATGGCGTAGCCGGGCTCTACTGGATCGGCACCGACCCCGCCTACCGCGAACGCGGCATCGGTGCGGCGCTCACCGCAGCCGCGATGGAGATCGGTCGGGAACACGGGATGTCCGTCTGCACGCTGCAGGCCAGCAGCCAGGGGGAGCCCGTCTACACCCGGCTGGGGTTCGTGGGGGTGAGCGAGGTGGTGCTGTACTCGCCGCCGTCGGTCCCGTGACGTAGGCGGGCACCCGCCTGCGTTTCCCCGGGCGGTCAGGGTCCTTCCTGGCGGCCGGCCGGCAGGAACGGGTCTGTCGCGTGCCACTCGCGGCGGAGTAGGCCGAAGACCCAGGAGTCGGAGACGTCGCCGTTGACGACGCAGTCCTCGCGGAGGGTGCCTTCGCGGACGAAGCCGAGCTTCCGCAGGACCCGGGCGGACGCCGCGTTGCGGGTGTCGGTCTCGGATTGGACGCGGTTCAGGTCCAGGGTGTCGAACGCCCATCGTAGGACGGCGTGCGCGGTCTCCGTGGCGTAGCCGTGGCCCCACGCGGCCGCGTCGAAGACGTAGCCCAGGGAAGCGCTGCGGAAGTCCGGGTTCCAGTTGGTCAGGCCGCACCATCCGATGAACGTGCCGTCGGATACGCGGTCGACGGCGACCCGCGCTCCCGTGCCTTCCTCCTCCATGGTCCGGCAGGCCGCGATGAAGCGCTGGGCGCGGGCGGGTTCGGCCCACGGCGGGGAGTCCCAGTAGCGCAGCACGTGGGCGCTGCTCTGCAGCGCGTAGAGCGGCGCCGCGTCGGCGTCGGTGAAGGGCCGCAGGCGCAGGCGGGCGGTGTGCAGCTCGGGGGTGGGCAGCGTCATGCGGGGCATCCTGCCGCGTCACGCCCGCCCCCGGCCATCCGTTTTCGGGGCGTCGACATGCGTGCCGAACGAGTCGTTTTTTCGACGAGCCGCGACGGAATGGCGCGACGGGGGAACACAGGCAGATGGCCGGGAACCCGGTGTTGTGACATCGCTTGACATGCGTGACCTGTCTGACCCGAGGACTCATGGCCGACAAGAGGCGGGATGTAGCGCCCCACGACACAAGGGCCAAGAAGGGTGGGCCGGAACCGGGCAGGAATCACCTACTGCTCCGTGCCCTCCTGTGCTTTGCCGCCGTGCGGATTCTGGGCGTAGTGGTGCTGTCCATCTGGTCGACCACGACCGGGAAGAGCGCCGACGTCCTGCTGTCGAGACGCTGGGATTCCTTGTGGTACGTACGTGTCACTCAGTGGGGCTACGACTTCACGCTGACGGCACCGGACGGCCGGGTTCTTTCAGATCGGGCCTTCTATCCCTTCTTCCCTTGGGCGGAACACGCCGTGTCCGTGGCGACGTCCGTCTCCCTGCCGACGGCGGGACTGATGGTCAGCGCGATGGCGTCCCTCTGTGCCGCGGCGGGAGTGTACGAGGCGGTCCGGGAGGCAACGGGGGAGAGGACCGCGGCGTTTGCCGTAGTGCTGTGGGCGGCCGTCCCGGTGGGCATCGTGCAGTCGATGGCCTACAGCGAAGCGCTCTTCACCGCCCTGGCGGCCTGGACCCTGGTGTTGGCTGCCAAGGAACGCTGGGTAGCGGCAGGAGCGCTCGCGGCCGCGGCCGGGTTGACCCGCCCCGTCGGGGTCGCTGTGGTGCTGGCGGTGGTGGTCGGGGCATGCGGGCAGTCCCTGCGAAGCTCCCGGGTCTCCGCTCAGCAGCAGATCCGGCGGCTCGTCGGCGCACTGATCGCGGTGATGGGCCTGATGGCATACCCGATCTGGGTCGGCCGGCACGGGCACGACGGCGTGTTGGGCTATATGGACGTCCAGCGAGCATGGGGCGTCGGCTTTGACGGAGGGGTCGCGTTCGCCGTGTTCCTGGGGCGCCTCCTCCGCGGTCCGGGGGCGATCGGTGGTCTCCTCCTGATCGCGGGGGTCGCCGTGGTCGTCGCCGCCTATTGGCGCGGATTCTCACTCCGGCTTCCGTTGACCGTCCAGGTCTACGCCGGCACGGTCGTGGTCCTGGCCCTGGGGGCGTCCGGATACTTCGGGTCCAAACCGCGTCTGCTGCTTCCCGCGTTCAGCCTCCTCATCCCGCCGGCTGTCAGGCTGGCCAGAGCCAGACCCCGTCACTCGATCACCCTGGTCGCCGCGCTGGCCGCGTCGTCAGCCCTCTACGGTGCGTTCTGGCTGAACGGGACGGGACCGCCGTGACCGACCCCACCCGCCCGCCGCCTGGCACCCGGACGGGGTCGCGGCTTGCGCTGCCGTTCGCTGCCGCCCTCCGTCATCGCGGCCAGGTGATCCGAGGGTGCCGGCGAGGCGGGCCGTACCTCGGTCCGGCTGAAACGTCGTCATTCGTGTGGGGGAGTGCGGCGCGCGTCGGCTTGTGTGGACGGGCCGCACCCGATTGTCTGCGTCGCGTCAGCCAGCATGTCCGCTGTCGGTCAGCACGTTCGCTGGCGGGCGCGGCTACTTCGGGAGTTACCGTGCGCGCACGAAGCCTATCTGTCGCGGCCGCAGTCGCCGCTCTCGTCCTGGTCCAGCCGGGCCTCGCCGTCGCGGCGGACGACCCCTCCACCACCGTCACGTACACCGTCACGTCCGGTGCGTTGACGCTGTCGGCACCGGTCAGCGTCGCCCTCGGTTCGGGAGCGCCCGGCACCACGATCAGCGGGGCGCTCGGTCCCGTGACCGTCACCGACAATCGCGCCCTCGCCTCGGCCAGTTGGACGGTCACCGCGGCGGAGACGGACTTCACGAGCGGTCCGTCGACGATCCCCGCCACTGACGCCGGCTACGATCCCGGGTCGATTACGACGACCGGTACCATCACCGCCACCGGAACACCCGTGACGCTGACCAACTCCGCGCAGACGGTGGTCACCGGATCCTCCGGTGTCGGAGACAACACCGCGACCTGGAACCCGACCGTCAGCGTTGCCGTGCCCGCCAGCGCCGTCAGCGGGAACTACACCGGAACGCTGACCCAATCCGTTGCCTGACGGAATGAAGGGCGCGCGCCGCTGCTGGGTTCTCCTGCTCGTGCTGGCCTTCGTACAGGCGGCCGGGGTGATGCCGGCGGCGGGGGCGCCCGGGGTGTCCTCCCCCCAGGGCCCGGCGGGGGACAGGACCATCGGTATCAAGCTGCTCGACGCTCCGGAGAGCCGCCGTGCGGATCCCAGGGCGCATGCCTACCTCATCGACCACCTCGCGCCCGGCTCGACCATCGAGCGGCGGGTGGAGGTCACCAACGAGTCGTCCACACCGGTCCACGTCGACGTCTACGCCGCGGCGGCCACCATCGCCCAGGGCAAGTTCACCTTCGCGCCGCAGCGTACGCCCAACGAGCTGACCGGCTGGACGTCACTCGACAAGACGGGCCTTGAGCTGGCGGCCTCCGAATCAGCGCGGGTACGCACCACCATCCGGGTGCCCAGGGACGCCGCCGCCGGGGAGCGGTACGGCGTCATCTGGGCGCAGACGGGCATGGGCACGGACCGGTCGCACTTTCTGACGATGCTGGGCCGGGTGGGCGTCCGCATGTACATCGACGTGGGTCCCGGTGGTGAGCCACCCTCGGACTTCACGATCGAGCGGCTCTATCCAACCCGAGCCCGCGACGGGCAGGACGAGGTCCGCGCCCGGATCCGGAACACGGGGGGCCGCGCCCTGGACATCAGTGGGGCACTCTCCCTCTCCGACGGGCCGGCCGGACTGCGCGCCGGACCGTTCCCGACCGCCAAATCGGGCACCACACTGGCTCCGGGCGACCAGGCGGAGGCGGTCGTCCCGCTGGACGCACGTCTGCCCGACGGCCCCTGGAGCGTGGCGCTCACGCTCAGAAGCGGCCTGGTCGAACACACCGCGCGCGCCACCGTCACCTTCCCGACGACTTCCGGTAGCGCCGGAACGGTCGTCGCGTCGGCCGCCCAGCAAGGGCGCTTCTCCACCCTGGGGGTCACCGCGCTTTCCGCCCTCGTCCTCACCGCTCTGTGCCTTCCGCTCGCCAAGTTCCTCCGGCGCCGCCGGTGACCCTTTGCGCCGGCGCCGGCGCTCCGACCTATCTCGTCACGATGAGTATCTACGGCTTGTTGTCTACGGTTTGGAGGTGGAGATGTCGCTGTTCAGGCAGGGGGAAGGGCGGGCTGCAGCAAGCTCCGGCACAGGAGGTTCGCGCGGCATGTTTCGATTGAGGCCGAGGGCGCGGCCCCGCAGGACGGGGACGGTCATGCTGGCCAGGCTGGCCGTCCTGGCGATCGTCGTGGCCACAGCCTCGACCGCCACGGTCCAGCGCAGCTACGTCAACGACGAGACGGTGCCGGTGATGGGCGCCTTCACCACCACCAGCCTCACCGAACCCAGTGGCACCGCCGCCACTGACCCGGGCGTCAGCGCCAGCGCCGCGAATACCGGCCTCACCTTCACCGTCCTTCCGGTCCGCCAACCCTCCCTGACCATCGCCAAGCATCACGCGGGCACCTTCACCCAGGGCGAGGAAGGCGTTTACCTCATCTCCGTGGGTAACACCACCGCGGCCGCCCCCACCAACGGCACCACGGTCACCGTCCACGACACCCTCCCCACCGGTCTTCGGGCCGCCAGCATCACCGGCAGAGGCTGGCACTGCACGCTGGCCACCCTCACCTGTACCCGCAGTGACGTCCTGCCCGCCGGGCACGGCTACCCGCCCGTCACTTTGAAGGTCGACATCTCCTGCACCGCCCGTGCGCGGGTCACCAACACCGCCACCGTCACCGGAGGCGGTGACACCACCACCCACACTGCCACCGACACCACCACGATCAAGCGCCACGGCGACGACCGCGGCGGGCACGACGGGCGTCATGACCACTGCGATCGGCACGACCACTGACCACGCTGCCAGGTGAAGGTCGGCGCGTATCTCGTAGCGGATCCGGGCATCAGCTGTCGGTCTCCTGGGCGGCGGCTTCGTTGGCGCGGTCGATCTCGGGCATGTGCTCCTCCGCCCAGGTCCGCAGACTCGCAAGCGCGGCTTCCAGGGAGAGCCCGAGTCCGGTGAGCCGGTAGAAGACCCGCGGCGGCACGGTCGGTTCGACCCGGCGCGACACCAGCCCGTCGCGGGTCAGGCTTCGCAGCGTCACGGACAGCATCTTTTGCGAGACACCGGGCATCCGGCGTCTCAGCTCCGCGAAGCGCACCTCGTCCGGTGCGGCATCGGCGAGCGCCTTGACGGCCATGGACGTCCACTTCGTACCGATGCGGTCCAGCAACTGCCGCGTCGGGCACTGGGGATCGAACAGATCGCCGCGTACCCCGCGACCGGCGGCCGGGGCTCCTCGGGTGGTCACCTGCGGCTCACCACCTTCCCTGAAAGTGCCGTCTAGGAAGCGGCTGGACGGTTACCTATCGTTTTGTGGTCACCAATGGTAACCATCCGGGAGGCGCCGTCATGCCCGTCACCACCGCACACCACCTGCGCCGCATCACGACGAACGGCGTCCAACTCAATGTCGCAATCGCCGGGGACGGACCCGCGGTTCTCCTGCTGCACGGCTTCCCGCACACCTGGCAGCTCTGGAGCGGCATCATGGGCCGACTGGCCGGGCAGTACCGGGTCATCGCCCCGGACCTTCGAGGCTTCGGCGCCAGCGCACGTGCCGTCGAGGGTTACGACGCGGGCACCCTCGCCGCCGACGCCGAAGGGCTGCTCCACGCACTCGGCGAGCCCTCGGCAGCGGTGGTCGGCATCGACGCGGGCACCGCCCCCGCCGTCCTGCTCGCGCTGCGCCGACCCGGCCTCGTCCGGCGCCTGGTCGTGATGGAGGCACTGCTCGGCCGCCTGCCCGGAGCAGAGGACGTCGTCGCGGGCGGCGCCCCGTGGTGGTTCGGCTTCCACGCCGTCCCCGGCCTCGCCGAGACCGTCCTGGCGGGCAACGAGGCCCCGTACATCGACTGGTTTCTCGACTCGGGGACGCTCGGGCGAGGAGTACCCGACGACATCCGTGCGGCCTTCGTCCACGCGTACACCGGGGAAGAGGCCCTGCGCTGCGCGTTCTCCTACTACCGGGCCCTGCCCACCAGCGCGCAGCAGATCCAGGACGCCGTCGCGACGGCCCGGCTGACCATGCCCACCATGGCCGTCGGCTCCCACCCCGTCGGCACCGGGCTCGAACGCCAACTCCGTCCCCTCGCCGATGACCTGGTCGGACACCATCTCCAGGACTGCGGCCACATCATCCCCCTCGACCGCCCCGACGCGTTGTTCGCGCTCCTCGCTCCCTTCCTCTCCGCCGATCTGCCGAAGTGACTGGAGCGGAGCAGAAGGACCACGGCGGAACGACCGCATGGGCCGAGGTGACGCGGGCGGGCTGGGGCCGCCGCCGGAAGGGGCTGGTGTGGCTTGGGCGTGTGCCTGCCGCCTTCCGGAAAGCGGACTGATGCCCCCTCATATCCCGGCGGCCGTGGCGCCCGCGCCCCATGGGTGGGTGCCGGCGCCGATGCAGACGAAGGCGGCCGCAGCCGCGGCCGCGGCCGGTTCGGCGTCGTCCCGGTTGAGGCCCTGCTGTGCGTGGGCGAGGGCGGCCGCGGGTGCGTCGCCAGCCGTCAGCCGCCGGTGGAACGCGACCATGACCGGTGTCGTGCTGGCATCGGGCACCGGGAGGACGGGAGCGATCAGCTGCGCGGTTCCGCGGGCCAGGAAGGCCACGCCAAGGCCCATGAGTTCGTCGCCGGCGCGGACCACGGGACGGCCGCTGTCACAGGCCGCGAGCACCAGAGTGTGCGGCACGCGGGGAAGCCGTTCGACGTCGTAGATCATCAGCGGTCCGTCCGCCAGCCCGATGGCGGAGAACAGCGGGTTCTCCGCGGACAGGCGCCCGTGCGCGGCGAGGTGGGCGAGCCCGGTGGCGGCCAGGGCCTGCCGGACGGCGTCGACGGTGGCCCGGCGGCCGGTGAGCGCCGCACCGCCGTGGATCGCGGCGACCGCCCTCGCTTCGGCGCCCGCCCAGGGAAGACCGGGACCCGCGACCGCGGTCACCGTGCCGTCTGCCGGTGTCGGGCGGGCGTGCGCCGCGTGCCAGAGCGTCGCGGACGGGGAGACGGTGACCGGTCGTCCCTGACAGGAGGGGAGCTGGGACCACGGCAGGCTGTGCAGTGACCCCGTAGGTACGACCACGAGGGGACGGTCGCCCAGCTCGGTCAGCGGTCGGAGAAGGAGCGCGTCGAGTCGTTCGGCGGCGGCGCGCCGCAGTTGGGCGGCGGCGAGCAGCGCGGGGTGGGCGGTGGGGCGGGCGTGCCGGCGCAGGGCGAAGGTCAGCCGCTCGATCAGGTCGGTCGCGTGCGTGGCGGCCCCGAGGGGCTGGATGCGTACGCGTCCGTCGACCAGGGTCAGGGCGTGCAGGACACCGTCGCGGCGGAGGTACTCCACCAAAGCCCAGCCGCCCAGGGCCGCGCCGAGTTCGCGCGCCGTCGCCGGTGGCCGCGAGGTGCCTGCGGACGCGGTGCCCAGGTGCCGGCTGCGGTACCGGATCGCGCGCTCCAGCGCCGCCTGACGGGCCAGCAGGGAGCCGGGCCGGGCGCTCTGATCGGCGTGATCGCGGATGACCGACCGCAGTTGGGCCAGCAGTGCCGTCAGCTGCGGGTCGTCGGGCGGGCGGACCGGCACGGTCGGCAACTGACTGGCCCGCGCGCGCTCCGACCACTCCAGGAGATGGCGCGTACGGCCGGTGGCGAAGGCTGTGGTGAGCCCGAGGGCCACCAGGTCGGTGCGGTGTGCGGCGGCGTGCACGCGCAGGTCCGTGGCGCCGAGGCCGGAGGCGTGCTCGTCGAGGATCCGCACGCCGGTGCGGGCCGCCGACATGGCGCCCGGGGCGTCGCCGGCGAGGTGCCGTTTGAGCGCGAGCGCGTACCAGCCGCGCGCGCGGATCAGCGCGGGCCCGCGGGTGCGGACCGCCGTGGCGGCGCGGTCCAGATGCACGCCACCGCGATCCGCTGCCGGCCCGCCGCGCTCGGCGGTCACCTGTGCGGCGATGATCGCCGCGTCCAGCGCGGCCGCCGGCCAGCCCGCGGTGTCCAGGGCCGCCACCATGGCGTCGATGGTCGCCGCCCGCACCTGCTGCCGTTCGCCAGCCGCCCGCCGGGCCCGCAGCTCGAACAGCCGTGCCAGCTCCGTCCATTCCGGCCGCCCCTGCGTGCGCAGCCGTCGCATCGCGGAGCGGGCCTGGTGCAGTGCCGCGGCCGGGTCACCGCCCAGCAACTCGGCCTGGGCCAGGAGCAGCTGCACCTCGGGCACCTTCAAGGTGCGCTTCTCGCGCCGGTAGGCGTCAATGGCCTGGGTGGCGGCGCTCTGCGCCTCGGCGGCCAGCCCGACGGACAGCAGGAGTTCGGCCCGGTCCTGGTGCAGCGTGCCCAGTTGGGCGCCATGGGCGCCGATGATCCGCTCGGCCCGGTCCAAATGGCGAAGAGCGGCCGGGACGTCGCCCCGCAGCGTCTCCATCTGGCCGAGGTTGTTGGCGATCAGGCCGATCGTTAGCGGGCGGCCGAGCTTTCGCGCCAGGCTCTCGGCTTCCGCCAGATCCCGTTCGGCCGCGGTGAAGGCGTGCTGGTCGGAGTGGATGAGCGCCCGGTTGATCAGCATCCGCTGTATTCCGAGCAGGTCCCCGTGCCGCCGGAGTACCCGTAGCGCCGTCTCGAACTCCTCCAGCGCCTCGTCGAGGCGGCCGATGACATGCAGGACGATCGCCCGCTGGGCCCGCGCGCGGGCGGCCGGGACGCCACGCAGGGCAGGCAGGGCGGCGTCGATCTCTCGCAGTGCGGGCTGTGGGCGGCCGCGCTGGAGGATCGCGAAGGCGAGTTTGTACCGTGCCTCCGCCGTCAGTTCGGGGGAGCGGGCCCGGGTGCCCCAGGTGACGGCCCGGCTCAGGTGCCGGATGGCCCCGTCCAGGCCGCCGGTGTGGAGCAGCGCATGTCCCCATGCCCGCTCGGCGATGGATGCCGCCGCTGCGTGGCCCGCCCGTACGGCGCGGCGGGCGGCATGCCGGGCCGCCGCCAGTCCGGAGCCGGGGTCGCGGTCGACCGCTGCCAGTGCCGCTCGGGCCGCTGCGAGGACGTCGTCGCCTTCGGCCTGTTCCGGGACCGGTGCGCCCGCGGCGGCCCGCGCGGCCGATGGCTGGATGTTGTGCGGCGGATGTATCACGGGCGGCCCTGGCGGCTCCGTCCAGGAAAATCACCCTCGCGCCGAGACAACACCCCCATGGAAGGAAGAATATCGACATGCCACAGGATGTGTATCCACTCGCGCACTATCCGGACCAACTCGTCGTCGACCTGCGGCACTTGCAGTACGTCAAGGAGATGCTGGCCGACCTCGGGTTCAGCCACTCCGGCGACGACGAGGATGAGGATGAACTTCTCGGACTCGCCCTGCTACGTGAGTTGGCCGCCCCGGAGGACAACGAGATCGACGTCAGCGATGTTTTGGCGCTGCTGCGTCAGCGTTCGGCGTCCGAACGGGACGGATGGGTGCCGGTGCTCGGCGTGAACCGGCAGGTCGACTCCGTGATCGGGGAAGGGCACAAGCCGATGTTCGCTGCGAACCGGCCGGTCAACTCCGTGATCACGGGAGGGCACAAGCCGATGTCCGGCGCCGAGCCGCAGCCTGCCGGCGCCGCCGAGGTGCCGCGGACGCTGGTGAGCGGGGAGACCGGACGGGGTGTACATGTCGGTGTGGTCGACACCCGGCCCGCGCCCGAACCTGTCGGTGCGGGGCACACGCTGCCGTTCCGGTCCGGGCACGGCGTGTTCGTCACCAGCCTCATCCAGCGGCAGGCGCCGGCGGCCGAGGTCGCGGTCGAGGGCATCCTGGATCCCTCCACCGGCCGGGCCGACGCCTGGGAGGTCGCCCGGGCGGTAGCCCGGCTGGCCGCCGCGCAGCCGCTGGACATCCTCAATCTCTCCTTGGGCTGTTACACGCTGTCCGGGGGCCCGCCGCTGGCCATCGCCCGGGCCGTCGAGCGGCTGGGCAGCGGCGTACTCGTCGTCGCGGCCGCCGGGAACCACGGTGCCGTCACTGCTCTGACCGCCGGCCGTACGGCGCGCTCGGCATGCTGGCCGGCCGCGATGCCGCCCGTGATCGCCGTCGGCTCGGTCGACGAGGCAGGCGCGGTGCCGCCGTGGAGCCCGGGCCTTCCGTGGGTCCACTGCCTGGCCCCCGGCGTCGACGTGGTCGGCTCGTATCTCACCGGGGAGGTGGAACTGAGCGACGGCGGCCACGTGCTTTTCGACGGCTACGCCCGGTGGAGCGGCACCTCTTTCTCGGCCGCCACCGTCTCCGGTGCCGTCGCCGCTCGCACGGTGCCCGGAACGGTGACGCCGCAGCAGGCACTGCGCGCGTTGATCGAGGAAGGCACTCTGGTGCGGCCGTTCCCGGATGGGCCATGATTCCGGCATGCGTGACGATCCCGTGGTGGTCGACCTCGTGCTGCGCGCCCGTGAGGGCGATCCCGCGGCGTGGGACGCCATCGTGGAACGTTACGCCCCGCTGGTGTGGTCGGTGTGCCGCCGGTACGGGCTGACCGGCACCGACGCGGACGACGTCGGCGGTGGTGTCTGGCTGCGCGCGGTGGAGCGTCTCGACACGCTGCGCGAGCCGGCCGCCCTGCCGGGCTGGCTGTTGCGCACCACCGAGCGCGAATGCCTCCAGCTGCTGCGCGCCAGGAAGCGGCAGATACCCGTGGACGGCGGTGAACTCGCCCCGGACACGCCTGACGACGGCGTGTCCGGGGGCCTGGACGGTCACCTCCTGGTGGCCGAGCGTCGGCACGCCCTGCGGCTGGCCTTCGCCGAACTGCCCACCCGCTGCCAGCAGTTGCTGGCCATGCTCTTCGCCGACCCGCCCGTGTCGTATGCGCGGATCTGCGCCGCACTCGACGTCCCGGTGGGCGCGATCGGCCCCACTCGTCGGCGCTGCCTGGATCGCCTTCGTCGCAGCGAGGCGCTGGCCGCGCTGGAACCGGCGTAGGCGCGGGGCGCGAGGGGAGAGGACGAGGCATGGACAACCCGGACGAGGCGACGGGCACGGCGGCGGGCTGGCGGGACGACGATGACCGCCTTGTCGCGGAACTCGGTGCGGCGGTCCGGGACGGACAGGTGCCCGCTTCCTTTCTCCGCGCCGGGAAGGCCGCCTTCCACTGGCGCACCGCCGACGCCGAACTCGCCGCGATCCAGGGGGACTCCTGGCTCTCCCACGCCGAGCCGACCGGCCTGCGCTCCGCACCGCCTGCCACGGAGGACCGCGCGGAACCGCGCACGCTGAGCTTCGCCGCCCGCGATCTGGCCCTCGAGGTCGAGATCCATCCTGATGCCGTACGCGGTCAGGTCGTGCCCGCGCAGCCCGGCACCGTCCGGGTTCGTGACGAAGGCGGCCCCGGCACCACCACTCCCGTGGACGAGGTCGGCTGGTTCGTGATCGAGCCGGCCCCGGCGGGCCCGTTCCGGCTGCACGTGATCACCGCGGCGGGCGCCGCCGTGATCACCGAGTGGATCACCGCCCGGCCATAGCGGCACAGCACCGGGGCGCCCAGTCGGACCGTGCCCGGAACGGAACCGATGCGAACGCCGGTGTATCACAGGCCGGTCGGGTCCCTCCGGTGTGCGGCCGGAGCGGTCAGCGGGTGCCGAGGGCGGTGCTCCCCGCCCCGATAGAACCGGTGGCCGCGCCGTCACCGGCACACACCGCCTGAAGCAGGTGGCGCCTTCGCCGCCGCGCAGGACACGTCACTTGGAGAGGATTCGCCATGAGAACGGAATTTCCGCGTGCCCCGGGCGGCAGCGCAAAAGATGACGCGGGCGGGCAGTCAGGCCGCGGCGTTCTGGAGGGGGCTTTCACGCTGCTCGACCATCTCGGGGCAATGGGTGAGGCCGGGCTCACCCGATTATCGGAGGCGGGGAACGTACCGAAAGCCACCGCCTATCGGCTGCTCGAGCAACTGACCGCGCTGGGCGCCGTGGAGAAGAACAACGGCCAGTATCGGGTGGGTGCCCGCATCTTCTCGCTGGGGCGGATGTGGCGGCCGGACCCGGAACTGCGGCGGGCGGCGCACGACCCGATGCTGCGTATGGCCAGGGCCACCGGTACGTCGGTCGGCGTGGCGGTACTGGCGTACGGCCAGGTCGTGACGTTGGGCGTCGCCTGCGGGGAAGCGGCCAGGCGCGTACCGATGGAGGCCGGAATGCCGCTGCCGCGCCGCACCGCCGCCGCCACGATGCTGCTGGCCTGGGCATCCGCCCCCGGCGCCGAGAGCGCCGTCGGTCCGAACGCCGTGCCCGGACCCGGCATCATGAGCCCCGCGCACGCCGAAGACCTCCGCGGGCGGGGCGCGGCCTTCGACCGGGAGGGCATCCTGCCGGGCGTCAACTGCGTGGCGGTGCCCCTCCTCGGTCCCGGATCGAGGACTCCGATCGCCGCGCTGTACGCCGCTGGCGGCACCTCCTGCCCGCTGCCGCGCCTGGCCGCGGACCTTGACCGGACCAGTGCCGTGATTTCTGCGGCAATCCCTGACCGGCCGCGTGGATCCACCGCTGGAGCGCACTCATGAATTCCGGTCTGCTCAGCGGACCGAGGCGGGACGCAGAGGAATTCCGGCGCAGACAATGATGAGGACGCGGTAACCGCAACCACTCCCAGGCCTTTTCGCAGGTCTGCGAAAACGAGATCACGGCCCGCGTCGGAATATCCCGCAATTGCCGTTCGAGGAAAGGAATCCCATGCGCACCAAGCTTGCCGCGGCCGCTCTACTGGTCGCCCTCGGCGCGGGCGGAGTGGCCATGGCCCCCACCGCCGACGCCGCCACGGCCCCCGCACACGCGGCCCATCTGATCGCCGCGCCCGCCGCGGTCCCCGGCTTCTACGCCGGAGGCAGCTGGCCGCTCTACCAGAGCAACGGGCCCGTCGTGACGATGAACCTGGCCCAGTCCCCGGACGGGACGCTCTACGGCAGCGCCTCCTTCAGCGGCGCCGTCGGGACCGTCATCAGCGGCTCGGTCGACGGCACCAGCATCTACTTCGTCGTCTCCTGGTCCAACGGCGCGCTGGGGCGCTACACCGGCACCCTCGGCCCCGACCGCAGGCTGTCCGGTTACACCTTCGACGTGAACCACCCCTCCGTCCAGGCGGGTTGGCACACCAACAGGACCTTCTGACAGACCGGGCCGGGCGCATGGACCCGGCCCGGCATGACACCACCGCACACCCGGCGCGGCCCGGCGGCCACGCGAGCACCGCGCTCGCGCACGGCCACCGGGCCGCGCTGCCGCGTCAGCCCGCCCGCAGCAGCACGCGCAACGCCTCCCGCGCCTCGTCCCGGAAGGCGTCGGCGACGAACGACCGCTGATGCTCGAAGTGCTCGACGACGATCGCTTCCGCCTCCGGCGCGCCGCTGCGGGCCAGAGCGAGCAGGGCCGGTCCGTGGGGGTGCCGCATCATCGGGTCGGCGAGCAGCCGCAGGAGGTGGGGAAGAGCCTCGGGGGCGGGGCGTTGAGCGAGGGCGCGTTCGGCCATGGTCTGGACGGACTGCGGGTAAGGCCGGTCCGCCAGCCGGGCCAGGGCGGTGGCGGACTCCGGCCCGGGGCAGGCTGCGAGCGCCGCAACCAGGGCGCGGAGGGTGGCGCTCGGCCAGTGGTCGCGGCGGGCCAGGTCGGGAAGGGTGCACAGGGTGGCGGCTGCTGGTGGGCCGATGCGGGCCAAGGAGTCGACTGCCGCCCGTACGGTCTCAGGTTCCGTGTCGGAGGCCAGGTCTGTGAGGGCGGCGATCGCTTCTTCCGTAGGGAAGGTACCGAGTGATGCGGCCGTTCGCAGCCGGAGCGACTCGGAGTTCGAGCGAGCCGCGCCCAGCAGCGTGGGGAGGGCCTCGTGGGCGCCGATCCGTCCCAGCGCCGTGAGGGCGCGCGCCCGCAACGCGGGTGCCTCTTCCTCGTCCTCGGCCAGGGCCACGAGCGCTGGGACGGCTGGGCGGTGACCGAGCAGGCCCAGCGCGTCGGCGGCGGCGCGGCGCAGGGCGGGCGGCCCGTCGGCGGCGAGGGCCGCGAGCAGCCCGGGGGCGGCGCTCTCGTGCCGCAGTGAGCCGAGGGCGATCGCCGCGCCTTGCCGGGACACTGGGGTTCCCTCTTCCCCTGGCCCGCCGCCCGGGTTGTCCTCGTCCTCGCTCTCGCCGAGCAGCCGCAGCAGCTCCCGTACGGGCGGCTCCGGCAGCCGGGCCAGCGCAGCCGCGGCGGGCTCGACGGTCCGCCGGTCCGGCAGCGCACGGTCGAGCAGCGCGGCCCCCACCACCTTCCCGGCCCGGGAGTCGGCCTCGCCGAACGCTCCCAGCGCCCGCACGGCGGCCCTGCGCAGTGCGGCTGACTGTGCCGGATCCAGCAGCGGCAGCAGTCCCTCCGCTTCTTTGGCAAAGCGCAGCTCGCCGAAGTAGGGCGAGACGAACAGCCGCGGCTGCTCGGCCACCACCTCGCAGATGACCACGCACGCGGCCTCGTACGGATATGCCTCCCGCGGATACGAATCCGGGAAGTTCTGCGGGTGTTCACGCGGCCAGGTTCCCTGTGGGTCCTTCAGAAGTCCCCGCATCCGCGCACGCCCCTGCTCGCTCAGGGCCAGCAGCCGCCCGGCCAGCCGCGCCGTCTCGTGGTCAGGATCGCGCAGCCGCTCCACCAGCGGTTCGTTCCGGGAAAGGTCCAGCCATCGCTGCGGCTCCGGCAGTTCGAGCAGCGCCCGCAGCGCCGCCCGGCGGACCCGGGGCGGCGTCTCTGCGGCGGTGGCGAGGTGCAGCAGCGCGGGGGCTGTGCGCGGATCACGGAAAGCGGCCAACAGCCCGACGGCAGCGTCTAGTTCGTACGGCACCAACCGCCACACCCGGGCCAGCACGGGTTCCAGCGCCTCGGGGTGGGGCGCCTCGGTGAGCAGCCGCACCACATCCGGCTCCAGCCGCTGGTCGAATCGTACGAGCAGCCGTTCACTCGCCTCCGCCCACGCCCCGATCGCGACCAGGGCCTCGAACGCGGCGGTCTCCAGTCGGTAGCGCAGGCTCTCACTGATCTCCTGATCCAACAGCCGGCACAACGCCGGCACGGCACGCTGTTCCCGCCGCCGTCCCAGTGCCCGCACGGCCTCGATCAGTGGCCAGGACCGGTCGTGGTTGTACGAGCCGAAGTCCGGTTCCGCCACCAGCGGTTCGCATCGCTCCACGTGGCGAATCAACGCCGACCCGCCCTCCGGGCCGAACGCCGCCTCGCCCAGCACCTCGGCCGCCCGCGCAGCCGTGAGATCGTTCGGTCCTTCCAGCGCCCGGCACAACCTGGCGAAATCCCCGGCCATCCACATCCGCGCGATTCCGGTGTCGGTCACGCCCTTCATCCGCCCTCGCCCCTCACGCGCCCCCGCCTTCGTCCGCCCGGCCGCTCGTCCGAAAGGGCCACGTACAACGGCGTCCCCACCACGACCTCCCGCCGCATCCCCGTCTCGTCGGTCACGCTCCCGCGCAGCAGCTCCCGTGCCAGGAACTCGCACCACATCGCGGGCCCGGCCAGCCGGTCGCACACCTCCGCCACGTCATGCAGTACCCCATCCGTGGGCCGCGCCGCCGGCACCCCATCCGTCTCCGCCCGCGAGGCGTCCTGCAGCAACCGGTACAGCGACGGCAGCCACGAATGCCCCACCCGCCTCAGCCCCGGCTCCGCACTGTGCCCCACCAGATGGTGCGCCGACCCCACCAGCGCGACCAGCGTGTCCCCCTCCACCCCCGACATCAGCACAGGCCCCTCGGCCAGCCCGTCCCCTGACACCCGGAGCCCCACCTCACCCCGGAACCAGAACCCGGCCCCTTCCTCCTCCTCGGCTCCCGACGGCACCCACCCGACGTCGTACTCCCGCTCCAGGAACCCCTCCACCACATCCAGCCGCTCGTACAGCCCCGCATCCTGCCCCGCGGGCCGCTGCACAGACACCCCCGCGACCTTCAGATCCACCTTCGCCTCCGCCGTCAACCGCGACAGCAGCTTCCGCGGAATCTGCGTGTGGAGCATCTCCACCTTCGCCCCGGACACATACACGTAGTACCGCAACCCCGCCTCCCTCACCCCAACGACCGCTTCAGCGTACGCAGTTGCACCGCGCCCGCGCCGTCGTACGGGGCCGGGCCGGGGCGGCCGGGCTAGGGGTAGAGGAAGAGGGCTCCCTGGCGGTCGTCGCTTTCCAGGGTTCGGTGGGTGGTGTTGCCGTTGATGGAGGGGAACATCACGGCGGAGGGGTCGCTGGAGTGGCCGAGGCCGATGAGGTGGCCTGCCTCGTGCAGGGCGACGCTCTCCACGTCGTAGGCGCCTGGTTGGGCTCCGATGCACCAGGTGGCTTCGCCGTTGTCGAAGTGGAGGGGCTGGGGGAGGCCCGGGTCCAGGGTTTCGCAGTCGGGGGGCAGGTCGGCGTGGGCGATGGCGCTGCCGGTCATGTCGAGGTCCGGATCCACGGTGGGCCGCCAGCCGACCATGATGTCCGGGTTGTCGGTCGGCTTGATCTCCGCGAAGCTCATCGGCGTGAGGAACGCCTCCCAGGTCGCGAAGGCGTTCCGGACGGCCTGGAACTCACCGTCCCCGGAGATGTCCGAGGTGCCCTGGTCGAAGGCGTAGGTGAGTGACGGGTACTCCTCCCAGGGACCGGTCCAGGCGCAGGCGGCCGAGAAGCCCATCCCGCGCTGGCGGTCGGGGAGTCCGCATCGGCCGGTGTCCATCTGCTCCCGGGTCGCTTCGTCGAATTCGCCGGTGACGGGCAGGGATTGCAGCCGCTGGTACCTCCGCAGCGCGATCGACACCCGTTCCGTGAGCGTGCCGTACTCCCGCTTCGCGTCCATGAGATAGCCGTACCGCTGAAGGAACGCGAGGACGCTGCCGAAGCCTTCGGGGGAGTCCCCCGGCTTCGTCGTCTCGACAGTGGCGATTCTCGTGCGTACGTTTCCAGTCGTGCCGGACATGACCAGCACCTCTCGGGGAGATAGACGCAGTCCTGGGGGCTGCTCCGGACGGAACTGCACGCGGCCCGCCCGCGCACGGTGGTCTCGGCGGCAGGCCGTGTCGTCGGCCGCCGGCGTCACGGACCGGCGCCCTTCGATTTTCCCACGGCCGACGCCCCCGCGCAGCCGGGCGCGGGAGGCCGTATCTCCAGGTCGAGCGGCGCCTTTCCGCTGCCCGTCGTAGAGTGGAGACGCGGGTCACGCCTCGTCAGGGCGACCGCTTAATCGCCTGCGGGAAGCGGGTAGTTCACCGAGGCCCGGCGTTTTCCGGGAGACCGCCGTCCAGGCCACTCGAACAGCCACAGATCTCTTTGCCCGACGCGGCCGAAGGAGCTGTCGCATGTGCGCCGCCGCACCCACCCCCGTGCCCATGGACCACACGCCCGTGACCCTGCTGCGGCGGGAGGACATGGTCGTCCTGAGGTTCCACTTCACGAACCTGTCGCGGACCGGCGGCCCCGATCCCCAGGCGCTCGTGGTCACCGACACCACCGTGCCGGCCTCCGTGACGGTCGACTTTCCCCCGCAGGCGCTTCTGGAGGAGGCGACCTCCTCCGCGAGCGACTCGGCGAGGGTCAAGGGCGGCTGGCTCTCCGGCGGCAGCCGGCTCGCCTTCCGGGTACCCGCGGGCACGTCGGTGCCCTTCACCACGGACGGGCTGCTGGCCTGGGCGGGCCTGCGGCGTGACCCCGCCGGGACGGTCCTTGAGTGCGTGTGGGGCCTGCCGCTCGGCGTGCCGCCCGGACCGGCGGCGTGGTCGAATCCGACGGAGCCGCTGACCGGGCCGTCGGGCGTGACCGGGCTGTGGCACACCCGGCTCGCTCTCCCGCCCGGCAGGTCCACGGCGGCCGCCGGTCGCGGGGTGCCGCTGGGGCCCGGCGGGAGTCCGCGGGTGAACCAGCCGTTCACCTCGTCCCTGAACGCGGCGCAGCGCCAGGCGATCACCGGGGCGTTGACGCAGAGGCCGCTACGGGCCACTCAGTTGCACCTGAGCGCGCTCGGGTCGAGTGTCGACCTTGCCGGCGACTGGTCCGGGCTGCCCGGCGTCGGCGTCACCGGGTACGAGCACCACGCGGTGACCGGCCGGGACGTGGCCGTGCATGTCGTGGAGCGCGGCTACCTGCTGCCGTTCGGCTTCCCCGTCCAGATCATCACCCACACCGAGCGGCGCCTGGACGTCGGCCTGTTCACGGTCAGCCGTCTGACGGTCCTGCTGCCCGTCCTCGACTACGCCGGTGCCCCCGGGCTCCCGCACCAGGGCCGGGCGTTCCCCTTCACCCGGGTGCAACTCCAGGACCCGCTCGCCGCCGACGTGGACGAGAGCGTCGAGCCGATCGGCACGTTCGGCTTCTGGGTGCACGCGCTAGGACAGACCGAGCGGCTCGTCTTCGACATCCTCTGCACCGACAAGCGCGGCCACCCGCTGACCCTTCGCGCACCCCTCGCCTACGTCCGGGGCGACCTCGGAGCGCAGGCGCTGGCCGCGGCGCTCGCCGAGTACGAGCAGAAGTCGGCGGGCCTGACGCTGCCCGCGGCCGGGAACCTGGAGCTGGCCCCGGTGGACGGCGGCGCAGAGACCACCACCGTGGCGGTGGAGGGCCTGACCGTCGGCGCCGAGCCCGCGGTCGGCGACGTGACGCCGCTCGTCGAAGCGGGACGCCTCCCCGCGTACCCGCGGCTGCTCGTCGTGTCGTCGTGGCTGCCCGCGCTCCAGGCATTCCAGCCCCGGAGCAGCGCCGCACCGAGTGCCGGAGCGGCGCCGCCCGCACCCGACCCCGTCCGGCTCGTGCTCGACCAGACCTACCTCGACTTCGGCCCGGCGGCCGCCGGCCAGGTGTACGCGGCGGTGCAGCAGCCGCCGCCACCGCTGCCGCCGGTGGGCTTCACGCCGCCGGTGACCGACGCGGGCGGCGTGGCAGCGCTCAGCCAGCAGGTCTCCGGCCTGTCGGCGACAGCGGGGCTCGTCGGCGGCGACCTGGACAAGGTCAAGTCCGGGCAGTTCGACCCGGCGAGCTACTTCCCGGGCGCGAGTGACCCGTCCGGCCTCCTCCCCCCGAAACTGCTGGGCTTCCTGAACCTTCCCGATCTCGTCGCGAGCACCGCGACCGGCGACGGCACGACCGTTCCGCACATCGTCACCGAGATCGTCCGCGACGCCGCTGACCAGCCGCCCAAGGCGGTGCTCACCACGCTGGAGTGGACACCGAAGGTGAAGACGGGCACCTTCTTCGGCATCCTGACGACCACGGACGAGACCGGGATCGACCTGCACAACACCACGCGGACCCCGCTCGACGGCACCCCTCCGCAGGCGGAGAGCCGCGGCGAACTCACCGCCTTCTCCCTGGCGTTCGTCGGCGGCATCCTGACCGTGGACTTCACACGGCTGGCGTTCACCTCCAAGCCCGGCGCCACCCCGGCGCTCGACGCCAAGGTCAAGAGGGTCGGATTCGGCGGCGACCTGCAATTCCTCGACCGCCTGCGGGACTACCTCCCGACCCCGGCCAACGGCCCGCACTTCTCGGTGGACGCCACCGGCATCGAGGTCGGCTACAGCCTGGGCATCCCCGCGATCCCCGCGGGTGTGCTGCTGATGCAGAACCTCACGCTGTCGTCGTCGGTCACCCTGCCCTTCGACGACAAAGCGGTCCGCGCGCATTTCGCGCTGTCCTCGCGCGACCACCCGTTCACGGTGTCGGTGCTGCTGCTCGGCGGCAGGGGTTTCTTCGGGATCACCGTCGCGGCGGGCAACATCATCGAACTGGAGGCCCAGGTCGAGTTCGGGGCAGCCGCCGCGCTGAACCTCGGGGTGGCCAGCGGGTCGGTCTCCGTGACCGCCGGTATCTACGTCAATCTCAAGGCGCAGGAGGCCGCACCCCATACGCTCGAAGCCCAGGTGAGCGGCTTCTTCCGGGCCGTCGGCGAGCTGGACGTGCTCGGCATCATCAGCATCTCCGTCGAGTTCTATCTCGCCCTCACCTACAACTCACAGACCAGGGTCGTCCACGGCACCGCCCTGGTGGTGGTGAGGGTCCGGGTCGCGTTCTTCTCCAAGTCGGTCTCGCTGCAGGTGGAGCGCGACTTCGGGAGCGGCGCGGACCCGGCCTTCGGCGATGCCTTCCCCGACGAGCCGGCCTGGCAGGCCCGTTGTGGCGCGTTCGCAGCGATGGAGGGCACATGAAGCAGACGATCGTCTGGACGCTGCTCCCCGACCCCCAGCAACCTCCCACCGCCGATGGCACCGTGCCGCTGTCGCTCGTGCTCGGTCCGCGGCTGACCGTCGACGCGCCGGCACCCCCCGGCGCGCCGCCGCCTCAGCTCTCGGACTTCCCGCAGATCGCCGACCTGCCCGAGCTGGGATACACGGTGTCCGTCGTGTTCCGGAAGCCGACCGGCGAGTCGGAGCCGCAGCACGCCACTTTCGTCGACGGGCCGCTCGACGTCCCGCTCTGGCGGGCGCTGTTCCCTCTCAGCACCGCCGTCCACTCCTTCCAGTTCGACGCGAGCGTGGCGAACGACCCGATCGAGTCCTACCCGGCCCGCCCGCTGGCACAGTCGCTGCGCGACACATACGGCACCGTCTTCGTGCCCACCGACGCCGACGGTCACGGGCGCGGCCCCGTCGTGCCCGACGCCGGGCAGACGGCGGGGGCGGCCGAGCGGTGGGAGGCCCTGGACCGGCTGGTCGCCGCGGTCGACCCGGCCGGCGAACCCGGTTTCGCCGCCAGGATGTCCGAGCAGCTGCGCCACCAGGGCGTGCTGCCCGACGACCTCGCGGCGGACCCGTACGGCTGGGCGCGTCTGGCCGCCTTCCACACCGCGCAGCGGCCCGCGGCGGACGGCTCGATCGCCGGACCGCAGCCGCCGGAGCGGGACTTCCACGGCCTGGTGGCGGCGCTGGCCGACCACCCCGGTCTGATGGCCCCCGTGGGCCTGCTGCGGCGGCTGACCGTGCCGCTGCCGGCCGACCTGCCCGACGGGCCGCTGACGATCCAGGCCCAGGTCGACCACGCCGCGTTCCTGGAGGTGTTCCAGCCGGTCACTTCCTGCATCAAGAGGTCGGGCAAGCTCTTCCTCGCCCGGGCCGACGGCATCTCGGACGCGCTGTACCTGCCGCTCGACGACACCTCGAAGTTCACCGCGCACGACCTGGACATCGACTCCGCCGGCCTGGCCCTCCAGTCGTACGCGGCGACGCTGCGCCGTCTGCCCCGCACCGATCCGCCGCCCCAGCCGGTGCCCCCCGCTCTGCGGTCCGACGGGATCTTCGTGGCCCAGGCGGACCGCCAGGTCGCCTTCCGGGAGGCGCTCGAGGCCGCGGACGGCTTCGACGGCGACCTCGTGGCGGGACAGCCAGGCGACACCACGACCGTGAACGGGGACAACGTGCTCCAGGGCTATCGGGTGGACGTGTGCGACGTGGCCTCCGGCCACTGGTACCCGCTGTGCCGCCGGGCCGGTGCGTACACCGTGCGGGGCTACCCGGCCCAGGTCCCGATCGACGACGAGGCGGCGGTCGGGGAGGCGATCACCCGGCTCAAGGACTCCGACGGCCGCCCGGTCTCCCGGCTGAACCAGTCCGTCTTCCGCTGGAGCGGCTGGAGCCTGGCTGTCGCGCCGCCGGGCCGGACGCTGGGGCTGGACGGCACGGTCCAGGACCCGGGCCCCGTCGTGGACCCGCAGCTGCCCTTCGCCTCCCAGGTCCGGGTGCCGGACGGGACGCTGCCCTCCCTGCGCTACGGCCGCTCGTACCGCTTCCGCGCCCGGCTGGTCGACCTGGCGGGGCGCAGTGCCCCCTTCACCGCGCAGCCCGACCCGGGCGACCACGCCACCGCGCCGCTGCGGTACACCCGCTACGAGCCGGTGTCGGCTGCCGTCCTGGTGGCCCGGCGGCCGGTCACGGAGGGGGAGTCCGTCGCGGTCCTCGTCGTCAGGACCGACAACGCGGACCCGTCCGCCCCTGTCGCGCGCCCTCCGTGCGAGCGGCACCTGCTGCCGCCCAAGGTCGCCGTGCAGCAACTGGAGCGCCACGGCGTCCTGGACACGGCCGGCCAGCACCGCACCGACGCCCAGGTGTATGCGCTGCTCAAGCAGTTCGACGGCGGAGCGCTGCCGACCGGCCCGACGGACGAGAACGCCGGGGGAGCCCCGTACCTGGACATGGACCAGGTGCAACGTCCGTGGCTGCCCGACCCGTTCGCGCGCGGCCTGACGCTGCGCGGGCTGCCGGGCCAGCCCGACGTGGCCACGCCGTGGCCGCACGGCACCGCCTGGCACGAGCAGTTCCCGGTGCGGCTGGTCGTCGAGCCCGGCCCGATCGGGGCGCCCGCGCCGCCACCGGCCGTCGACCTGGCCGCACGGGTCGTGCGCGTCGCGCTCGCACCCGGCGCCACCGGCACCGCCCTGCTCAGCAGCGTGCTGGCGCCCGGTGACGAGGAGGACATGGGCCTGTGGTGGGCCTGGCTGGAGTCCGCGAACCCCACGGCGGCGCAGATCGCCGCGCACCGCGCCGACGCGCTCGCTGGCCGGATCGGGGAGCTGACGCCACCGGTCGAACTGCGCATGATCCACGCGGTGCGCTGCCCGGTGGTCCCGCCCGCCTTCGTCGAGGCAGCCGTCGTACGGGAGCCGGGCGCGACCGCGTACCTGCTGGCGGACCCGGCGCTGACGCTGCACGACCCCTCGACCCTGAGCGTGCACGCCGAGGCGCGGTGGCACGACGTGGTCGACGACACGGCGCAGCCGGACCCCGTGGAAACCGACGGTTACGCCGTGCTGCGGCAGAGTGAGCAGGACATCCGCCCGGAGCCGGAGCCCGGCGCACCTCCGGTCGTCACAGCCGGATTCCAGGTCCGCCACGACGTGGGCGACACCCGTCACCACGTGATGAGCTGCACCCCGATCGGCACCTCGCGCTTCGCCCCCTACTTCACCGAGCGCCGCACGGTGCGGCTGACCGGAACCGACATCGTCTCCGTCGCGCCCGCCTTCGTGCCCGGGACCGTCGTCGTCCGCGCCGTCGTCCCCAAGACGACGGGACAGGGCACCCCGGCCGAACCGGCGGTGGCCTACAGCATCGACGACGATGTCGTGGTCCTCGACGCCGAGGGCATGATCAGCCGCACGCAGAGCGGCGCGATCGCCGACGGGCAGCAGGTGGAGGTGGCCTACGTCGTGCCCCCCGTCACGCGGGCGGGCCTGACGGCCCAGCTCCACGTGCCCGCGAGCGTGCGCCCGCCCGCCCCGGCCGTCCACTCGGTGGTGCCTGCCTTCCGCTGGGAGGAGTCCACCGCGGCCGGGCAGGTCGTGAGCACCCGGCACGAGGGGAGTGCGCGGGTCTACCTGGAGCGGCCGTGGTACGTCTCGGGCGAGGGCGAGATGCTCGCCGTGATGGTCGCGGGGTCCGGCGCCGCGTCCCCCGACACGGCCACCACATGGGGGCGGGATCCCGTGCGCGAGGTAGGAGCCGGGACCACGGCCGGGTTCCCGGGGCCGTCCGACCTGCACGCCGACGCCACCGTGCCGCTCCCGGCCGGGACAGCGATGGGGTACGCCGTCCAGTACGACTGCGATCGCCATCTGTGGTACGCGGACGTGCAGTTCGCCGGCACGAATCTGTACGAGCCCTTCGTGCGGCTCAAGGTCGCGCGCCTTCAGCAGAACGCCCTGCTCACCCCGGACGACCTGCGGCTGTCACCCGTCGTGGACGCCGGCTTCGTCAAGATCCCCGCCTTCCGCCGGACCACGGTGACGCTCCAGCCCGCCCAGACCGGCGTCGACGTGGCCGTCATCGGCCCCGCGCCGCCTCCCGGAGCGGACGGCCTGCTGTCGACCGTCACGGCCGAAGTGCAGGTCCGCAACACCATGGCGGGCCCGGCGGGCGAGGCCTTCACCTGGCAGACGCTGGACAACCACCCGGCTGTCGAACTGTGCCGAGACGTGCCCGGCGTCATCGGCCGCTGGGAGGGTCCCGTGGTGTTGCCGGTGGCGCCCGATGCCCACCCGATGCGGGTGCTCGTCCGGGAGTACGAGCAACTGCCGGGCCCCGACGGGCTCCCGGCGCAGCGCATCACCTACCTCGACACGCTGCCCGTACCCGGCTCGGCATGACACGAAGAGGCCCCGGCGGTGGCGCTCACGACGCTGCCGGGGCCCTGCGGGCCGGGTGTCAGCGGCCGGGTGTCAGCACAAGCCCACCGACTGCCAATCCGTCGCGTCGACGGTCCCGTCGCCCCGCTGGCACTCGGTCCGCTCCGAGAGGATGCTGTCCTCGCACTTCTGCGCCGTGCGGCACCAGCGAGTCTGCGGGGCGATGCTTCCGTCGTACTCCCGGCACACCGTCCGCTGCCACACGCTGCCGTCGGGATCGTGCTTCGTCACGTCGTAGCAGTACGGCTCGTACGTGCACTCCTGCATGCAGCTCTGGTAGACCCGTGCCTCGCAGGTCTGCGGATCGTACGAGTCCTGGCACTGACGCCGGCTCTCCTCCCGGCACTCGTCCTGGCAGGCGCCGTAGTCCACTCCTTCGACCGTACGGCGATGGGCGGTGTGCGGTCGGTAGGCGGTCCGTTCTCCGGTGAAGCCGGGGATGGTCATGGTGCGTCACCTCCGTGGCGCGCCCCGATCGCGTCGCCGAAGCCGTTGTCGTCGCCCCCTGGGAAGCCGGGGAGCCGTATGCGGCGGCGGGTCCGCGCGGGCGGTCGCCGTCGGACCGGGCCCACTTCCATGGTCCTCTCCCCGACGGGGGATCGCACCCGGGAAGCACCCGCGTACGCCGGAGCCGTCGCCAAGAAGGGTGCGCATACGGTCTCACCTGGTGGGCAGGCGCATTGACATTCCTTTCGCCACATGCCTAACGTGCGGCGCAGACGTAGATGCCCCAGGGCCGGAGAAGTGACGGTGACAGCGATGTACGCAGCTGACGGGACGGCAGCTTGGCGCCGCCTCGGCCGCGTCCTGCTGTGCGCCGACCGCTCCGTTGACCTGCTGCGCGTCAACAGCGCGCTGTGTACGGGCGTGTGACGAACCCGCTGCCCAGAGGCACGGCTTCTTCCGCGCGCTGACGCCCATCGCTCTTCTGGGTGCGCCGCTGTCCCCCTCTCTCGTGCCGCGTATACCCGTGCGCCACCGGTCTGCCGATCGACAACTCCCTGCCGCGTTCCCGGATACGGAGGGTTCCGCACCGCATGTCCACCAGCGTCCCGCACGCCTCATCCCTTCGCCTGTACTCCCGGCCGTACATCGACCTTCAGCGGGTGGCCGGCGCGCTCTGTCGCACCTGATCCGTTGTTGTCGCGGCCGCACCCCTCGTACGGGGCCGGCCTTGTCGTACGGCTGATCAGGAAGGCGCCCCTCCCGTGTCCTCGTCACCCTCTTCTCTGCACCTTGCCGTCGCCCTCGACGGCGCGGGCTGGCATCCGGCCGCGTGGCGTGAGTCCGCGGCCCGCCCCGGCGAACTGCTCACCGCCGCCTACTGGACCGACCTCGTCACCGAGGCCGAGCGCGGGCTGCTCGACTTCGTGACGATCGAAGACGCGCTCGGACTCCAGTCCTCGTCCCCGACGGGACCCGACGACCGTACGGACCAGGTGCGCGGCCGCCTGGACGCCGTCCTCATCGCCGCGCGCGTCGCCCCGCTGACCCGCCACATCGGGGTCGTGCCGACGGTGGTCGCCACGCACACGGAGCCGTTCCACCTGTCCAAGGCGATCGCCACCCTCGACTATGTGAGCACCGGCCGGGCGGGCCTGCGGGTACAGGTCACGGCACGCCAGAACGAGGCCGCGCACTTCGGGCGCCGTACGTTCCCGCCGATCCGTGTCGACCGGCCGGAGGAGTTCAACACCCCTGCCGTCCAGGCGGTGCTGGCCGATGCCTTCGACGAGGCCGCCGACTACGTCGAGGTGGTGCGACGGCTCTGGGACAGCTGGGAGGACGTCGCGGAGATCAGGGACGCGGCCACCGGCCGCTTCATCGACCGGGACAAGCTGCACTACATCGACTTCGAGGGCGGGCACTTCAGCGTCAAGGGCCCCTCGATCACGCCCCGCCCGCCCCAGGGCCAGCCGATCGTGAGCGCCCTGGCCCACGCGACCCTTGCCTACCGCCTGGTGGCGCGAGCCGCCGACATCGGCTACGTCACCGCGCACGACGCCGGCCAGGCCCGTGCCGTCGTCGAGGAGCTCCGTGCCGAGCAGAGCGCGGCCGGCCGCGCCGGCGAGACCCTGCACATCTTCGGAGACCTGGTGGTCTTCCTCGACGACGATCCCACCGAGGCTGCGGACCGCCGGGAGCGCCTGGACGATGCCGCCGGGTACCCGTACACCGGCGACGCCCCGATCTTCACCGGAACCCCCGCCCAACTCGCCGACCTGCTGCAGGAGTTGCAGTCGTCGGGGCTGACCGGCTTCCGGTTGCGCCCCGCCGTCGCCGGTCACGACCTGCCCGCGATCACGCGGGGCCTGGTCCCCGAACTCCAGCGTCGGGACGCCTTCCGCCGCGGGTACGAGGCCCGCACCCTGCGCGGGCTGCTCGGGCTCGCCCGCCCCGCCAACCGCTACGCGACCGCCTGAGCCGGAGGAACCCTCACCATGAGCAAGCCGCTCAAGCAGATCCACCTCGCTGCCCATTTCCCCGGCGTCAACAACACCACCGTCTGGAGCGACCCCCAGGCCGGCAGCCACATCGAGTTCAGCTCCTTCACCCACTTCGCCAGGACCGCCGAACGCGCCAAGTTCGACTTCCTGTTCCTGGCCGAGGGGCTGCGGCTACGCGAACAGGTCGGCAGGATCTACGACTTGGACGTCGTGGGCCGCCCTGACACGTTCACGGTGCTCACCGCGCTCGCCGCCGTCACCGATCACCTCGGCCTGACCGGCACCATCAACTCCACCTTCAACGAACCGTACGAGGTGGCCCGCCAGTTCGCCACGCTCGACCACCTCTCGGCAGGACGCGCCGCCTGGAACGTCGTCACGTCCTGGGACGCCTTCACCGGCGAGAACTTCCGCCGCGGCGGCTTCCTCCCGCAGGAGGAGCGCTACTCCCGCGCGAAGGAGTTCCTGTCCACCGCGAACGAACTCTTCGACTCCTGGAGCGCGGACCAGATCGTGGCCGACCAGGAGACCGGCACCTTCCTCCGGGACGCGCGGGCCGGTGCGTTCGTGCACCAGGGGCGGCACTTCGACATCAAGGGGCAGTTCAACGTCCCGCGCAGCCCGCAGGGCCGTCCAGTGATCTTCCAGGCCGGAGACTCCGACGAGGGGCGCGAGTTCGCGGCGTCGAGCGCCGACGCGATCTTCAGCCGGTACGCCACGCTGAAGGAGGGCCAGGCGTTCTACACCGACGTCAAGGGGCGCCTGGCCCGGTACGGCCGCCGCGGTGACGAGCTGCTGATCCTGCCCGCCGCGAGCTTCGTCCTCGGTGACACCGACACCGAGGCGGAGGAACGGGCCCGCGAGGTGCGCCGCCAGCAGGTGAGCGGGGCCACGGCCATCAAGCACCTGGAGTTCGTCTGGAACCGGGACCTGTCCGGGTACGATCCCGACGGTCCGCTTCCCGACGTCGACCCCGACCCCGGCGAACACACCATCGCCCAGGGTCGCGCCCAGGTACGGATGTTCCGCGACCCGCTGGCCACGGCCCGGGAGTGGCGCGAACTCGCCACCGCCAACAAGTGGTCGATCCGCGACCTGGTGATCGAGACCGGCAACCGGCAGAGCTTCGTCGGCTCCCCGGCCACGGTCGCCGCCTCCATCAACGACCTCGTCCAGGCCGACGCCAGCGACGGCTTCATCCTCGTCCCGCACCTCACCCCGGGCGGTCTCGACCCCTTCGCGGACCAGGTCGTCCCGCTGCTCCAGGAACGCGGCGTGTTCCGCACGGAATACGCGGGCACCACCCTGCGCGACCACCTCGGCCTGGCCCACCCCGACGAGGTGCGCGACGAGCGAGCGGCGTCGTGAGGTTCCTCGCCATCACCCTGATCGCGCCCGCCAAGCAGTGAGGAGCCCTGTGCACATGTCCGACATCCCCCTCGGTGTCCTCGACCTGGTCCCGATCTCGTCCGGTGCGACCGCCACCGAGGCGCTGGGCAACTCCATCGACCTGGCGCGGTGGGCCGAGAGTTTCGGGTACGCCAGGTACTGGTTCGCGGAACATCACCTCAACCCCGGCGTGGCCGGCACCTCGCCCGCGGTCGTCATCGCCCTGACCGCGTCGGCGACCTCGACCATCCGGCTCGGTGCCGGCGCGGTACAACTGGGCCACCGCACCGCCCTGTCCACGGTCGAGGAGTTCGGCCTGATCGACGCACTGCACCCCGGGCGCCTCGACCTGGGGCTCGGCCGCTCGGGCGGGCGGCCGCCCGGCGGGCCCACCACGCCGCTGCCGACCGCGACCCCGGTGGTCGACGGCCGCGCCCCCAACGGCCTGCGCATCCCGCCCCGGTTCTCCTTCGAGCACCTGCTCGGCTCGCCGCGCGTCGCCCTCCAGCGCAAGCTGCTGCTCCAGCCCCACGCCGAGTCGCAGGACTACGCCGAGCAGATCGACGACATCCTCGCCCTGCTGGCGGGGACCTACCGCTCAGCGGACGGCATCGAGGCCCACGTCGTACCGGGGGAGGGGGCCGACATCGAGGTCTGGATCCTGGGCAGCAGCGGCGGCCAGAGCGCCGAGGTCGCCGGGCGCAACGGCCTGCCGTTCGCCGCGAACTACCACGTCAGTCCGGCCTCGGTACTGGAAGCGGCGGAGGGATACCGCGCGGCGTTCCAGCCGTCCGACGTCCTGGACAAGCCGTACGTGAGCGTGTCCGCGGATGTCGTGGTCGCCGAGGACGACGAGACCGCCCGCGAACTCGCCACCGGCTACGGCCTCTGGGTCCGCAGCATCCGTACGGCCGAGGGCGCGATCCCGTTCCCGACCCCTGACGAGGCCCGCGCCCATGTGTGGTCCGATGCCGACCGGGCCCTGGTCCAGGACCGCGTCGACACCCAGTTCGCCGGCTCCCCCCGCCGGGTCGCCGACCACCTCGAACAGCTCCAGGAGGCCACCGGCGCCGACGAGTTGCTGATCACCACGATCACCCACGGCCACGCGGACCGGGTGCGGTCCTACGAGCTGCTGGCCGAGGAGTGGCGCAAGAGGTGAACCCGACATCCGCCACGAGGCCGTCGGCGCCGCGCACTACGGCCGCGCCGAGGCGCGGAGTCGGGGGAGCAGTTCATCGCCGATGCGGCTGATCTCCTGCTTGTAAGGGGTGTCGGACAGCACGAAGTGGGTGATGCCGAGCTTGCGGTAGTTGTCCAGTGCCGTGGCGACGTCGTCCGCGGAACCGACGAGCCAGGTCGTGGCCGCACCGCCGCCGCCGAACCTGCCCGGCGCGGTGTAGAGGCAGGTGTCGAGGACGTCACCGCGCCGGGCGAGGTCCAGGAGCCGCTGCTGCCCGACCGCCGTGCCGCGGTTGCCCGTCCACGCGCTCTCGTCGGCGCGCGCCGCCATCGCGGCGACCTTGGCCTCGGCGGCGTCCCATGCCTCGTCCGTGGTGTCGCGCACCACGGTGGTGATCCGCAGCCCGAACTCCAGTGGCTTGTGCCTGCGTTCCAGCTGCTCGCTGAGCGTCCTGAGCCGGTCGATGCGTTCGGTGAGGCCGTCGAGGGGCTCGCCCCAGAAGAGCTGGACGTCCGCCTCTGCGGCCGACACCCGCTCGGCGGCCTCGGACGCCCCGCCGAAGTACAGCGTCGGATGCGCCCGTTCACCTCCGACGTAGGGGCGCGGGGCCACCGTGGACTCGCTGACCCGGAAGTGCTCGCCCTCGAAGGTGACGTGCTCCTCGGTCCACAGCCGCCGTACGAGATACAGGAACTCCCGCGTACGGGCGTAGCGTTGCGCGGGGTCCACGTTCGTGTCGCCGTAGGCGGCCGGATTGTCGAGCCCGCTGACGATGTTGACCAGTACCCGTCCGCGGCTGAGCTGGTCGAGCGTCGCCGCGGCGCCGGCGAAGTGCGCGGGCTGCCAGTAGCCGGGGCGGATCGCGATCAGGGGTTTGAACGTCGTGGTACGGGCGGCCAGCGCCGTGGCGACGGTGAAGGTGTCCGGGCGCCCCCATCCGGTGCCCAGAAGGGCGCCGCCCCAGCCGTGCTCCTCCGCCGTGCGGGCGAGGTCGGTCGAGTACTCGATGGACCCCCAGCCCGATGTCGTGTCGTCGCCACGGTGGCCCGGTTCGACGGTATTGGGGATGTACCAGAGGAATTCCGAGCTCATCGATATTCCGATCGGTGCGTGCCGACGCAGGCGTCATCGCCGCCTGGGGTCGGTCAGGGAACGTCGGTCAGGGGAAAGGAACCCGCGCCGTGGCGGAGTCGTCATGCGCGCCGAAATTACGACGCGCAATTCCGCCGGGTCATCGCAGCGGAACAGCGGAACAGCAGAGCGCGGGGTGGCAACAGCGCATCTCCTGCGCCGAATCGCCCACCAGACACGCGAAGACACGGGAACCGCACGCCTTAAGGGGCGCGTTCCGTGAGCCTCGTTCGCCGTCCGTCATGATTCCATCTTCCGGTCCCGATTCTTCCCGGTCAACAATGCGACTCTCTGAAATAAGTCGGCGTCCGCAACGCCGTCCGCCCCGACCTGGTGAGGTCGGGGCGGACACAGTGGGCTGTGGGCTCAGCCGATGGTGGCGGCGAACACGTGGATGCCGGTGTCGTTGGGCAGGGTGATGGTGGCGACGGTCTTGGTCGGGTCCAGGGCGCCGCCGGTGGTGTAGAGGCTGACGGCGTGGTCGCCGATGGTGTCGCCGGGGTGGCGGTACCAGTTGGCGGTGGTGACCGCGAGTTGGGAGTTGCCGCTGGCGGCGTTGCTCCACCAGTCGGGGAAGGTGATCGGGATGGCGTCGGTGGTGCCGTCGGTGTAGGTCACGGTCACCGTGCCGGAGTGCGCGGAGCTGATGCCCGTGCCGAGCAGGCCGAGCTTGCCTCCCTGGCCCTGGAGGTCGATGACCTGGCCGGCCGCGGCGACGTTGTCGGTCTGGCCGGGCTGGGTGTCGGGCCACTGGTACGACAGCCCGTTGGCGGTGACGTGGGCGCCGGGGGTGTAGCCGACCGCGGCCAGTTGCGAGGCGGCGAAGGTGTATCCGGCCGGGTCGAGATTGCCGGGGGTCGTGCTGTCGTCGGCGGTGATGCCCTTGTTGTTGTAGGCGTCGGACAGTTTGCTGTACGGCACGACGGTCGTCGCCGTTCCGGTACGTGCCTGCGTAGCGCCGTTGAGGGTGTAGGAGGCGTGGGCGGTGAGGGTCGCCGGGTCGGCGCCGTCGGCGGGTGCGGTCACCTGCCAGGTGGTGCTGACCGAGCTGTGGGCCGGGACGGTGGCGGGGGCGGGTACCTGTCCGGCGCCGGGCTTCACCGTCCAGCCGCCGGGCGCGGTCAGCGAGAGCTGCAGGGCGCGGACGGCGGTGTCGCCGGTGTTGGTGAAGGTCTGCTTGACCGTCTGGGTGCTGCCCGGCTGCGTGACGGGCGCGGCGGTGGCGGAGGTGTACTGGGTGCCCTGGGTCTTGTTGACGGTGACCGAGGTGGTCAGCGGGGTGTTCGCGGAGGACTCTCCCACGGAGATCGGGTAGGTGCCGTCGAGGACGGTCCAGTCGTGGGCGTCGGTGTCCCAGGTGCGCAACGCGTCGGAGTCCAGGGTGAGCGTCACGGTCCTGGCCTGGCCGGGCTTGAGCGTGACCTTGGCGAATGCCTTGAGTGCGTTGGGCGGTTCACCGGCGCTCTTGGGGTGCCCGATGTATGCCTGGACGACGTCGGAGCCGGTCCGCTTGCCGGTGTTGGTGACGTCGACGCTGAGGGTGACCTTGTCGGTGGTGCCCGCGCCGCCGGTGACCTGGCCGGCGCTGCGGGTGAGGTGGGCGACCTTGAAGGTGGTGTAGGACAGGCCGTAGCCGAACGGGAACAGCGGGGTCTGGTCGGTGGCCTGATACCAGCGGTAGCCGACGTCCAGCTTCTCGCTGTAGTCGTAGACGCCGTTCACCGCCGGGTAGCGGCCGGGTGCGGCGGCCACCGCGGTCTGGGTTTCGGTCTTCGGGAAGCTGACGGGCAGTCGGCCGCCGGGCTCGGCGTCGCCGGTCAGCAGCGCGGCGAGCGCGCTGCCGTCCTCCTGCCCGGGGTACCACGTGTCGAGTACCGCGGGGACCTTGTCCAGCCACGGCATCAGTACGGGGGCACCGGCCCGCAGCACCACGACGGTCTTGGGGTTGGCCGCGGCGACCGCCGCGATGAGGGCGTCCTCGTTGCCGGGCAGCGCCAGCGTGGTGCGGTCCGAACCCTCGGTGGAGGAGTCGCCCACGACCACGACGGCGGCATCCGCCTTCTTCGCGGCGGCGACGGCCGCCTGGATCGAGGAGTCGGGAAGGCTCGGGGCGGACCAGCCGAGACTGACCGAGGCGTTCTGGCCGTCCTCGTAGTACTCCACCCGGATGCTGTGCTGCTCGCCCGCCGTGAGCTGGATCGGCGCGCTGGTGACGGTCTGTGCCGCGTGGTCGCCCCAGTTGTCGACGATCAGCTTGTCGTCCAGGTAGACGCGGGTGCCGTCGTCGCTGGTGGAGGAGAGGGTGTAGGTGTCGGTGACCGGCGCGGTGAGCGTACCGGTGTAGCGCGCGGAGAACCGGTCGACAGGGATGCCGTTCGCCGGGGAGCCGGCCCCCCAGTCGAAGTCGATGTTCTTCTCGTCGCGGGTGAGGGCGGGGGTCCCGCTGAGCGTCGTGTTGGTGAAGTACTCGCTCTTCAGGCCGCTCAGCGCGGACGCGGGGATCACCGGCAGGGAACTGCTGCCCGCCTTGACGTAGTTGACGTCGACCGCGCTGCCCAGCCGTGCCTTCAGGCCGCTGACCGGGTCGACCGTCTTGTACGGGGTGACCGCGGAGCTACCACCGCCGCCGGTCACCGCGGTGTCGGCGTTGGGCCCGATGACCGCGAGGGAAGAGAGCTTGCCGGTGTCCAGCGGCAGGGTGGCGTTGTTGTTCTTCAGCAGGACGCTGCCGTCCTCGGCGGTCTGGCGGGCGACGGCGCTGTCGGCCTCGAAGTCCGCCGTCGGCGGGGTCTGCGGGTCGAACAGCCCGGTGCGGAACTCCAGGCGCAGGATCCGCCGCGCCGCGTCGTCCAGCACGGACTGCGGCACCTGCCCGGCCGCCACCGCGGCCGGCAACTGCTGGAAGTACGAGGTCCCGGCGAACTCCTGGTCCAGCCCGGCCAGCGCCGCGGTGACCGTGGAGTGGTTGGCCGGGTAGTCGGTGTCGACCACTCCGTCGAACTTCCAGGTGTCGATCAGCACGTCCCGCAGAATCTGCGCGTTCTCACATGAGTAGACGCCGTTGACCTTGTTGTAGGCGCACATCACCGACCAGACCTTGCCGTCCTTGACGGCCTTCTCGAAGGCCGGCAGGTAGATCTCGTGCAGCGTGCGCTCGTCGATGTTCGAACTCGAGGTGTCGCGGGCGTTCTCCTGGTCATTGCCCGCGTAGTGCTTGACCTGGGCGGCCACGCCCTGCGACTGGATCCCGCGGATCTCGGCGGAGGCGAGGTCCCCGGCCAGCTCCGGGTCCTCACCCAGGGTCTCGAAGTCGCGGCCGCCCAGCGGGGTGCGCACGATGTTGACCATCGGACCGTAGAGCACCTGATAGCCGCGGGACTTGGCCTCCGCGCCCAGCACGGTGCCGTAGCTCTTGGCCACCTGGGGATCGAACGACGCCGCCAGCGACACCGGCGACGGCATCGCGGTGGCCGGCTGCCCGTCCCGTACGCCGGCCGGTCCGTCGCTGAACTGCATTCCCGGGATGCCCAGCCGCGCGACACCGGGGGTGTACCCGGTGGCGTGCGAGCCGCTGGGCACGCCCACCGACGTCATCAGGGACGCCTTCTCGGCGTTCGTCATCTGCGCCAGCAGGAGATCGATGCGCTTCTCCACCGGCAGGGACGAGTCCAGCCAGGGTTTCGCCGCGCCGGAGTTGCTTGCGGGCAGGGCTCCGGCGACTCCGGGAACTGCCAAGGGTACGGTCAATGCGGCAGCCGCGACGGCGACCGCGAGTCTCACCTTGCGCATGCGGAAACCTCCAAGTGAGGTGTGGGGGGCTGTGCGGGACATCTGCGTCAACTAGGCAGGTTCCATTGCTGGTTGGATGTGCCGTAGCAGTCGAAGAGATTCAGTCGGGTGCCGTTGGTGGTGCCCTTGCCGGCGGCGTCGAGGCATTTGCCGAAGGCTGTCAGCTCATGGGTGGTGGGGTTGTAGGTCCATTGCTGGGCGGCGGTGCCGTTGCAGGGGTAGATCTGCACGGGTGTCCCGTTGTCGCTCCTGCCGCCTCGGGCGTCGAGGCACTCGCCCATGGCCCGTACCGTGTGGTCGCCCGGGAGGGTCCAGTTCTGGGCGGCGGTGTCGTTGCAGTCGTAGAGCTGCACCTGCGGGTTGCCGGTGGTGTCGGCGCCGGGGATGTCGACGCAGCGGCTGCTGCCGGCTCCGGTGATCGGACCTGCCGGGTTGCTGCCGCAATTGGTGGGGCCGGTGGTCGGTGCCGGGTGACGGGTGGGGAGTGGCAGCGGGGTGCCGGTGGTGACCTGGTGTACGGTCCCGTTGCCGTCCCGGACCGGGAGTGTGGGTCCTGACCGTACGGTCACGGTGGTGGTCTGCCGGCCGACGGAGACGTCGAAGGTGGTGCCGTGCCACTTGAGGCCGGTGACGTCGTCACCGGGCAGTTGCCGCGGCAGGAAGGGGTTGAGGGTGACGGCGTCGGTGCCCCAGCGCAGGCCGGTGAAGCCGTAGAGGAACTGCTGGAGGTAGCCGCCTTCGCCCGTGGTGAAGGTGAAGGCCCCGCCGGTGCGCGTCTCGTGGAACTGGTCGAAGGGCTTGGCGAGGAACGGATTGATGCTGCTTTGCAGGTGGTTGTAGGCGGTGCAGCCGGGTGATCCGAGGGCGGCGGCGTCGATGGTGGCGATGGAGTCGGTCATCGACGGGCCGTCGGGGTCGGTGTGCTGGGCGTAGTAGTCGAGGTCGCCCTGCGCCAGGGCCGAGGGCATCGACACCGCCCAGGGGTACTGCAGCATGGTGACGTCGGCCTGCTTGACGGTCTGGCCGCTGTAGCCGTCGAACTCGGAGTGGATGTTGTCGGCGGCGTCGACCGGGACCTTCAGGCCGTCGGCGACCTTGGCCCACGCGGGGTCGGCGGACCGGCCGGTGAGGGCGGCTGCCTGGACCGCGATGCGCAGCGACGCCTGGGCACTGGCGTTGGTGTAGGCGCTGTTGTCGACGTGGTCGTGGTACTCGTCCGGGCCGAGCACGTCGTCGATGGCGTATCCGCCGGCGGAGTCGGGTGCGGCGCGGGAGGCCCAGTAGTCGGCGATGTCCTTCAGCACGGGCCATGCCTTGTCCCGCAGCCAGGCGGTGTCGCCGCTGGCCTGGTAGTACTGCCACTGCGCGAGGGCGATGTCGGAGTCGATGTGGATCTCGTCGTTGCCCTCGTTGTTGCCCGGGGGGATCGACTCGTTTCCGGTGAGGGCGCTTTCCCAGGGGAACTTCGCGCCCTTCAGGTTCCGTGCCGTGGCCTCGGCCTCGGCGGCGGGCAGGAGCTTTTGCCGGTAGGTGTCGGCGGTGACGGCGATGTCGGGGTACTGGGCCAGGAGCGCCGGGTACATCCAGGTCTCCATGTCCCAGAAGACATGGCCGTTGTAGCCGTCGGAGGACAGTCCGCCGGGGCTGGTGCTCCAGGTGACACCGGGGCGCATGCCGGCCAGCAGGTAGAACATGGACGCGTGGAGCTGGGCGGTCTGCGCCGCGTCACCGGGAACCGAGACGCCCGACTGCCACAGCGCGGACCAGGCGTTGTCGTTGGCGTCCCGTGCCTGCTGGTAGCCGTCCGAGGCCGCTGTGGAGGCGGTACGGGCGGCGGCTTGCTGGGGGGTTGCGGCCGTCAGCGACCGGTCGGTGTCGACGCTGGAGGCCACGCCCACGTACTTGGTGATCGTGTACGTCCGACCGGCGGTGACCGGGAGGCTCGCGCTCTGCCCGGCGGTGCCGTTGCCCGGTGCGCTGACCGCCGTGGTGGGCACGGTGGCGTTGTTCACCCGCAGTACGGAGTTGAGGGCGGCGGTCACGAGACTGCCGTCGGTGACGACGTTCTCCGACAGCGCGGCCTTCGCGCCGTCGACGGCCGCGCCGTTGGCGGAGGCGTTGCTGAGGCCCTGGCCGTCGAACTCGTCGTAGACGCCTGCCGTGCCGCTCCAGTGCGGCACCGCCTTCACCGTGACCGTGCCCAGGTGGCCGGTGGCCCGGTTCGCGTTGACCTCGTAGCTGAAAGTGGTGGCGTCGCCCGCGGGCGAGGTCCAGTCGAAGGAGGTGGTGAGCACCCCGGTCCTCAGGTCCAGCGACTGCTGGTAGTCGCTGGTGGTGCCGTCGTTCGCGGGCGGGGCCGTCGGGGGCTGCGCGCCCACGGGATACGCCGCGAGGTAGTCGACGTTCACCCTCGCGGTGTCGCCCTGGGCGACGGTGATCTCCACGGTGTTCGATCCGGCGGTCAGCGTGACCGGTACGTTGACCACGGCCCAGGTGTCCCAGTTCGCGGTGGCCGGCAGGGTCAGCTGCTGGAGCGTACCGTTCACGCCGAGGTGGACGGTCTGCGGGCTGCCGCTTCCGTTGGCGTAGCGCACCGCGAGCGTCGCGGCTCCGGCCGGGGCGTTGCGCAGGGCGAGCTGGTCGGTCCCGCCGACTGTCGGTGTGTTGTTGGTGTTCAGACCCGCCAGATAGCCGCCCGCGACCGAGCCGCCATGGGAGGTCTCGACGAACGCCCCGCCGGAGATCTGCCCGTAGCGGGCCGCACACACCTGGTCGAACGCGCAGGACCGGGGAGCCTGCACCCCGTAGACGCCGCCCGCGCCGTCGTCGCGCCCGAAGCCGAGCGTCGTCCAGGACGGCAGGCTGGCGCGCCGCTCGTACGAGCCCGCCGGCTGGGCGTACAGACCGGCCAGCTCCGACTGGGTGACCACCGGCGAGCTGCTGTAGCCCTCGCCCGCGGCGGGCACGCGTGCGGCGAGGTAGCCGTTGCCGACGAATGTGGGGGAGTAGCCGGACACGGTGTCCGTGGTGCTGAGCACCCAGTCCGCCGTACCGCCGGTGACTGTCGTCGACGCCGCGGCCGGCACCGGGGCCGCCACCATTGCGGCGAGCAGGCACCCCGCGGCCAGCGCGACGCCCGCCGCCGGCAGCCGTCGGGACTTGGGGGTGGGGGGATGTGATCTCGTCATGATCCACGCACGTCCTTGAGGAGTGGTCTGTGGGTTCTTGGCAGATCCGGTGCGTCGGCAGGCGGCAACGGCCTACCGGGCGATCACGCTACGGTCGGACCAAATTGACCGTCAAGAGTCTGGAACCGTACGGATTTACGCCGTTCAGTGGCGCAATTCAGCGTCGGCAGCCTGCGAACACCCCGTAGAACCAACGGACGTGAGTACGGTGTCCGCGCCCCCACCTGCGGGAGCGTGACGTGAGGCTCAGTGCCCCGGCGGTCGTCGCCCGCGGCCCCTCGTGAGCGGGTGGAAGAGGGGTGTTCGAGAGATGACGTTGCCACGGGGCGAGTTGGGCCGGGCGGCCGATGCCGAGGAACCGGGCGATGCCGTGCGCGGACTCTTGACACCCTCTACGCCTGCGTAGTCCGATGGACCGCGCGCGATTCCTTTTGTTGGCTTGTGAGTTTTTCCGGTGACTCTTCTCGTGAGTGAAGGGCGCCGTCCTGGCCACCGTTTCCGCGATCGGCGTCCTCCAGGCGGCGCCCGCACCTCGTCGTGGTGAGAGAGGTGATGACCTGTGCCCGCCCAGCCCTCCGGGCGCCCACCGGCGACGCTGACCGGCAGCGAAGCGCGCGCCGCCAACCACAGGGCGGTGCTCGATCTGCTGCGGCGCGGGGACGCCATGACGCGCGCGCAGTTGAGCCGGGAGACGGGCCTGTCCCGCTCGACGATCTCCCGGCTGGTCGCGGGTCTCGCCGACCGGGGCCTCGTCAGCGAGGACCAGGTGCACCACGGCGCAGGCGCGGGCCGGCCGGCGACACTGCTGCGGCTCAACCGCAGGGTCGGCGTCGCCGTCGGAGTGGACGCCGGTGTGGAGCACGTGGGCGTCCTGGTGGGCGACCTCTCCCGGCGCGTGCGCGTCGAGCGCTGGCACCACCTGCCCAGCGACATGGGCGGCGGCGCCCGGCAGGCGGTGCTCCTGCGCGCGGTGCGCGACGCCGTCGCCGAAGCGGGCATCAACCCCGGCGAACTGGTCGGCGCGGGGGTCAGCGTGGCCGCGCCCGTCTCCTCCACGTCCGGTGAGGTGACGGATCCCAAGGTGCTGCCCTGGTGGGAGGAGGCCCGGGTCGCGGAGGCGCTGACCTCGCACTTCGGCATCCCGGTGGTGCAGGACAACGACGCGAACCTCGGCGCCCTGGCCGAGCTGACCTGGGGAGCGCGCGCGGGGACCCGGAACATGGTGTACCTGAAGGCGGCCAGCCGCATCGGGGCCGGGATCGTGATCGACGGAAGCGTCTACCGCGGGCCGAGCGGATACGCCGGTGAGATCGGGCACTCGGTCGTCGAACCGGGCGGCCGGCTGTGCTGGTGCGGCGAACGCGGCTGTCTGGAGCTGTACGCCGGGGGCGCCGCCATCCTCGCCGATCTCGCCGCGCGGCACCGCCCGCTGGCGGGCATAGCGGACCTCGCCGCGGCGGCCCGAGCCGGCGACGCGCAGGTTGCTGCGGTCCTGGGCCGCGCCGGACGGGCGCTGGGCCGCGCGCTGCGCACCACCGCCGTACTGCTCAGCCCGCGCGAAATCGTCGTGGGCGGAGAACTGTCCGCCCTGGGAGACGCACTGCTCGGCCCGATCCGCACCGAGCTGGCCACCATCCCGGGCGGCCGCCGGGTGGGTGTCACCGTGTCCTCGCTGGGCGAGCGCGCATCGCTGTGGGGAGCGCTGGCTCTCGTCTCCGCCGAAGCGACGAGCTTTTCCCGCGAACACCGCTGGCGCCACCCGGGTATCGCAGCCGGCGCGGTGAGCGAGGAGGACGGAGGTGAACAGAATTCGCTCATTATGACGACGTATTGATGGAATACGGCGCCTCGTGCATAGTTGCCACGCTCGTCGAACTGCCGTGACACGACCTCGTCCTGTTCCGCCCGAGCCGCCGAGGAGACACCGTATGAGATATCGCAGAGGGACGGCACGAACACCCGTGGTGTGGGGCGCCGTTGCCGCCGCCCTTGGTGCGCTGGTCACCGTGGGGTGGGGCGCGCCGGGTGCGTCCGCGGCGCCCGCGGCGCGGGCCGCACACCGCACCGTGACTTCCGGAAACGCCCGCTTCGAAGTCCTCTCGCCCACTTTGATACGCACCGAATACGCGGGGGACACCCAATTCGTCGACGCCGGCACATTCAATGCGGTCGGCCGGGACACATTTCCCGCCACTCCCTACACCACCTCCACCAGCGGCGGCTGGCTCACCGTCAAAACCAGCGCCGTCACGCTGAAATACAAGGTGAATTCGGGACCGTTCAGCGGCCAGAACCTCACCGTGGCCCTGAAGGCGGGCGGCCAGCAGGTGACGGCCTCGCCCTGGCAGCCGCCGTCCACCTGCGCCTTCGCCACCCTCTGCGAGGCCGAGCGGCAGAGCCTCAGCGCGCTGTCCGTGGCCGACGACCACACCGGCTACACCGGAACGGGCTTCGCGGCCGGCTTCACCACCACCGGCAGCACCCTGTCGACCGTCGTGACCGTACCGGCCGCGGGCACTTACCAGTTCGACCTGCGCTACGCCAACAGCCAGGGCGGTGACGGCCAGAACACCACCCGCAGCCTCAGCCTGGCCGCGGACGGCGGCAGCGCCCAGCAGGTGAACCTGCCGACCACCGCCGACTGGAACACCTGGGCGGTCGGCACCGCTTCGGTGACCCTGCCGGCCGGCACCCATACGCTGGCGCTCACCCGCGCTTCCGCCGACTCCGGGAACGTCAACGTGGACAGCGTGGCGCTGGTCCAGCCCGGCGCGTCCTTCCCGGGCCCCGGCGCCTCCGCCGCGCAGCCCTGCGCCTACGGCACGGTGTGCGACGCGGAGAGCGGCACGCAGACCGGCGGTGCGTCCCTGGCCTTCGACCACAACGGATACGCCGGCTTCGGTTTCGTCGCCGGCCTCAACCAGGGCGCCGGTGACACCGTCCACCTCACCGGGGTCCCCTCCGGCGGGGCCTACGCGCTCCAGGTCCGCTATGCCAACTCCCTGGGCGGCGACGGCCGTTCGGTGCCCCGCACGCTGGCGGTCAGCGCCGGTGGGACGACCACGACCGCGACGCTGCCCACCACCAGCACCTGGGACACCTGGCGGACCGCCACCATCCCGGTCACGCTGACCGCCGGCGCTGACGACATCACCCTCGGCTGCCCGGACGCCGCCAGCTGCCACGTCAACCTCGACACCGTGGCCGTCGCCGCCACCGGCTCGCCCGTCCTGGCCCCGCACGCCCCGCTGGGCGGCTACCGCCGCGGCCTGGACGGCGTCAACGCGGCGGCGAGCGACCCCGCGACCACCGCGGGACTGCTCTACCAGGACGGCTGGAGCCTCCTGGACGACACCACGTCCGCCCTCTACGCCCCTGCCACCCAAGCGATCACCGCCCGCCCCGGCCACGGCGGCCTGCCGTACCAGGACGGCTACGTCTTCGGCTACGGGCACGACTATGCCAGGGGACTGGCGGACCTGGCGACGCTGACCGGCCCCTCGGAACTGCTGCCGCGCTGGGCCTACGGGGTGTGGTACTCGGAGTACTACGACCGCACCGCCGCACAGTACGAGGACACGATCCTGCCGAAGTTCCGCTCCGACGGCGTGCCGCTCGACGTGCTGGTGACCGACACCGACTTCAAGTCCCAGGACACCTGGAACGGCTGGGAACCCGACGCCGCCAAGTTCCCCGACTTCAAGGGATTCCTGGACTGGTCGGCCGCCCAGGGCCTGCACAACACGTTCAACATCCACTCCAGCATCGACGCCACCGACCCCCAGTACCCGCAGGCGCAGGCCACCGCCCACAACAAGCTCACCGGCAGCAACGGCCGCTATGTCTTCGACTGGGGCGACCCGGACCAGCTCAAGGCGTACATGGACCTGCACCAGAGCATGGAGCAGCAGGGCGCCGACTTCTGGTGGCTGGACTGGTGCTGCGACGACTCCTACTCCTCGCTGCCGGGCGTCACCCCCGACGCGTGGATCAACCAGCAGTACGCGAGTGACACCGACAAGACCGTCGGCCGCGGCTTCGCCTTCTCCCGCGCCTACGGTTCGCTGCAGGCCGGCGGCTACAGCGGCCAGGCGGGACTGCCCACCGGCCCCTGGGCGGACAAGCGCACCACCGTCCACTTCACCGGTGACACCACCTCCAACTGGGCGACCCTGGCGATGGAAGTCGGCTACACCCCCGGCGAATCGGCCGCGACGGGCCTGTCGGCGGTCAGCCACGACATCGGCGGCTTCAACAACGACGGCACCCAGACCGCGGGCGCGGAACCGGGCAGCACCAAGGAAGCCGACGACCTGTACGCGCGCTGGGTGCAGCTGGGCACCTTCCAGCCGGTCGACCGGCTGCACGGCAACCACAGCGACCGCCTGCCCTGGCAGTACGGCACCGCCGCCAGGACCTCCGCGGAGAAGTTCCTGAACCTGCGCGAGAACCTCGTCCCGTACACCTACACCCTCGCCCACCAGGCGACCACCACCGGCGTCCCCGTCGTACGGCCGCTGTACCTGCAGTACCCGGAGGAGCAGGACGCCTACGCCGCGGCCGGCAGCGAGTACCTCTACGGCCCGGACGTCCTGGTCGCCCCGGTGACCACGCCCGGCACCGCGTCCACCACCTCCGTCTGGTTCCCGCCGGGCAGCACCTGGACGGACTGGTTCACGGGCAAGACCTACACCGGCGGCACCACCCAGGACGTCGCCACCACGCTGGACACCATGCCGGTCTTCGTCCGCTCGGGAGGCATCGTCGCCACCCGCGGCGCGAACGTCACCAACGGCGTGCAGAACCCGCTCACCAAGGTCACGCTCGACGTGGCCCCCGGCCGCAACGGCTCGTTCGCCCTCTACGAGGACAACGGCCAGGACAAGAGCTACGAGTCCGGAAAGTCAGCCACGACCCCGGTCACCTACGCCGACGGCACCCGCACGGTGACGATCGGCCCCCGCCGCGGCACCTACCCGGGCGCGGTGGCCACCCGCACCTGGACCGTACGCCTGCACGGACAGGCCACCGCACCCGGCCCCGTCACCGTCAACGGCAGCCCGGCCACCGCCACTTACGACGCCACCACCCGCACGGCCACGGTCACCACCGCGGCCCTGAACCCCGGCAGCGCCCTCACCATCACCTTCCACTGACCAGGTCCCGCCCCTGTCCGCCCCGCCGCATCTGCGGCGGGGCGGACACCTTCATCCGGGTGTTCACCCCTCGGGTGCGGCCGCGACGGCCGCGGCCAGCAGCGTCCGGGCGGCTCGCCGGGCATCGGTGAACACCTCGGTGTCGTCACAGGAGGCCGCCAGCGCGTTGGCGCCCTCGTAGACCGAGGGAACCATCGGCCAGATGCACGCCAATGTCGCCGCACGGCCGTTCGTCTGGGACAAGGTCTACCCCGGCATCCCGGAGTCCCCGGGGACCGCCGTGACCGTGCCGGACGACCGGTTCACCCTCGAAGGCAGGGACCTCGTCATCGTCGAGGCCGGATCCACCGACACCGACGCCTCCAGCGTCCTGCACGTCCCCGACCTCGCGCTGGTCGTCGCCGGCGACGTCATCCATGGTGGAGCGCTATCCCGACCACCTGGGACGCACGGTCCTGTGGGCCACCGCGCAGGGCGTCTACGGCATCCGCGACAACCCCAGCGAAGACCCGGTCCAGTTCATCGCCGGCGGCTGGCTCTGACCGCCACCGTATCCACCTCGGAGGCGAGTTCTTACTGTCAAGAGTCTGAGGCTCTATGCATTGAGCCGTTCAAAGACATAATTGCGCCATGGCAAGCGACGAGCACCCCACTGACCCGCCGGGCATGAGCGGGACCACCGCGCCACCGTCCGCGCCCTCCGCGCGGCGGCAGCGCACTCGCGACCAGGTGCTCTCCGTGCTGGCCGCGCACGGCGCGCTGACGCGTACCGACCTCAGCCGTCTCGCCGGGCTGTCGCGGAGTGCGACCGGCAGCGTGGTGGCTTCTCTCCTCCAGGAGGGGTTTGTCACCGAGGAGACGCCTGTCGACACCGGGCCGACCACACGGGGGCGGCCGTCGACGGTGGTCGCACTGCGGCGACGGCCCGGCATCGTGCTCGCCATAGACTTCGGGCACGCCCATGTCACCGCGGCGATCGCCACCACGGCAGGCGAGGTGCTGGCCGAGTCCTCCACCACCCTGGACGTGGACAGCCAGCCGGAGCGGGCACTGGACTGCGCGGCCGCACTGGCCGCGGAGACCCTGAAGAAGGCCGACCGTGCCGCGGCCGAGATCACCGGCATCGCCGCCGGCATCCCCGGCCCGCTCGACATCGGCACCCAGGTGGTCCGCGCCCCCACCATCCTGCGGGAGTGGATCGGCATCAGCCCGGCCGCGGAACTGAGCCGCCGCTTCGGCCAGCCGGTGGCCATCGCCAACGACGCCGACATGGGAGCCCGCGGCGAGCACGCCTTCGGCGCCGCCCGCTCCTTCGACGACTTCCTGTACGTCAAGGCGTCGCACGGCATCGGCGCGGGGCTCGTCCTGGCGGGACGCACCTACCAGGGCGCGACCGGAATCGCGGGCGAGATCGGCCACACCCGGTTGCAGGACGCCAACAGCCTCTGCCGGTGCGGCAACCGCGGCTGTCTGGAGACGGTCGTCTCCATCACCGAGGTGCGCAAACAACTCGCGCACGTCCTGTCGGCCGAAGCACCCGGCGCGGTCGCCGACGGCCTTCCCTCGCTGGCCGACATCGCCTCCCGGCCCTCCGCCATCCGCGTACTGACCGACGCCGGGCGCACCATCGGCCTGGTGCTCGCCGACCTCGTCAACTGCCTCAACCCCGCCGCGATCGTCCTGGGCGGCGAACTCAGCGCCGCCGGGCAGCCCTTGGCGGCCGGCGTCCGCGAATCCATCGACCGCTACGCGCAACCGGCCAGCGCGCACGCCACCACCGTCCTGGTCAGCCGCCTCCAGCAACGCTCCGAACTCCTGGGCGCCGTGGCGACCGCCATCCAGCAGTCGGCCGTCGCGGTGTGAACACGACCGTCCCTCACGGCCCGGCATCACGCAGGCCGGCTCTGACGTCGCCTCGGGAGACGCCGAGCTTCCGCAGGACACGGGCGACATGGTGCTCGACGGTGCGTGGTGACAAGAACAGCGCCTGCGCGATGTCGTGGTTGCTCAAACCCTGGGCGAGCAGTTGGGCGACCTCCCGTTCGCGGCGGGACAGCTCCTGCCCGTAACTGCGGCGCCCGCCCGGGACGGGGCGGCCGAGGTCGCGCAGGGCACGCTCGCAGCGGGCATGATCGGAGGCCGCGCCGAGCCGGGAGTAGATCTCGATACTGCGGCCCAGCTGGGCCGCTGCCTGCTCGGGGTGCGCGGGAGCGAATGTGCTTGCCAGCCGCTCCCCGGCCAGGGCGGCGTGGTACGGGCGCCCGATGTCCTCCCACATCCGCTGAGCGCGCGCGAATCGCCCGGCTGCCGCCGCGGTGTCGGTGCCCTGCAACAACAGGCCCTGAGCCACATGGAGTTCGGCGAAGGCGGCGGGCGCGTCACAGCCGCGTAGCCCTCGTTCGGCGTCGTCGGCGAGCTGTTGGGCGGTGGACCGGTCGCCGCAGGCCAGAGCCGCCTCGACGGCCGCCGCCACCAGGCCGGTGCCCCGGGCCCAGGCGCGTGTCCGCCGCAGATCGGCGACCGCCGGTTCGGCCGTGGCCCAGGCTTCCTTGGGATTGTTCTGCGCCAGGAGTACGGCGACGAGCGCGGCGGCCGCCCTGAGCGAGGGCGTCGCCGTGAACTCCTTGTCCCGGGCCGCGGCGATGACTCCGAAGTGCTCGGCCGCCCGGGCCCATTGGCCTTGGGCGGCGGCCAGCAGTCCGCCGGCCATCCGCTGCTCCTCCTCCGCCATCGCGAGATCGGGGAACTCCCTGCCGATCTCGTTGAACCGCGCCTCCAGACCGTCCCACCGGCCGGCCAGCGCGTCGAGCCGCAGCCGGTCGATCAGGATGTAGCCCTCGGCTTTGGGGGCACGCGCCTGCCTGCTCAGCTCCATGCTCTCGGTCAGCAGCGCGGCGGCTCTGGCGTCGTGTCCGAGCTCGATGGCGAGGTCACCGACGTTGTAGAGGGCGCGGACGCTGTGCCGCAGGACCTCCAGATCATCGGAAGCCCGGGGCAGTTCGTCGACAAGCGCCCATACGGCGGGGTCCCCCTCCCGTGCCAGGAGGTTCAGGCGGGCGGCGCGGACCGCTGCCTCCGCGGCCTCGTCACAGCCGCCCTGCCGGACCGTACGCTCGGCGCGCTCCAGCCAGGTCCAGCCCTCCTGCTTCTCGTCGATGGCCAGGGCGACCATGGCGCGCACCGCCCGCGACGGGCGGGAGGCCAGTTCCTCGACGGCTCTCTCGACCTCGCGGAATCCGGCCCTGTCCTGGGCCTGTGCCACCAGCAGCAGGCCCAGGCCGAGCCGTATCTCACCGCGGTCGGCCGCGGGCAGCTGAGGATCGGTCAGGAGCCGTCCCAGGACACGCGTGCTGGCCGCCGCGTCGGCGAAGTCCAGGACGGTCCTTGCCAGGGCCAGCGCGGCCCGGCTGCGCAGGTCACCCGGCAGGTGGTCCTGATCGAGGATCTGCAGGAGCAGCGTGACGGCGGTTCCCGGGTCGTCGACGGCAAGGGCCTGGAGGGCCGCGGCCTCGGCGGCCGCCAGCCATTCGTCCTGCTCGCCGAGGGCCCGCAGATGGTGGGCTATCTGTACCAGCGGCGCCGGCGTCCGGGCCGACAGCGTCTCGATCGCCCGCCGGTGCAGCCGGCCGCGCCGAGGCCCGGGCACCCGCTCATAGGCGACCTGCCGCGCCAGCACGTGCCGGAAGAAGTACTGGTCGGGGCTGGTCTCGCGCAACGCGAATGCCTGTAGCGCCTCCGTCAGCCCCCGGGCGCCCTGTCCCCGGTCAAGACCGGCCACGGTCGCGAGCAGCGACTCCCGTGCGGGCACGGCGAGCACGGCGGCAGCCTCCACGATCGCCGCTCCCTCCGCCGACAGGCCCGACAGGCGTTCGCCGACTGTCTCGCGCAGCGCGGCGGGCACCGCGGCCTGTTCCAGGTCGACGGTGAGGGAGGCGGGACCGGCCTGGCCGTGCGACCGTTCGGAGAGGGTGAGCAGGTCCTCCTCGACCACCAGCGGCAGGCCCTCGCTGCGCCGGAACAGCAGCCGCACGAGCTGGGGGCTGCTGTCGGGGCCGAGCGCGTCAACGGCCAGGTCCGCCACGTCCTGCTCCAGCAGCGGACGCAGATGGATGGTGGCACCAGCGATCTCCGGCGGACGGCGGTAGGCCGCGCCGAGCGCCAGACCGTCCGGGGAATCCTCCGCCCGGTAGGACAGCACCAGGCTCAGTCCCGCCGGAAGGTCGCGGGCCAGCAGCAGGATCAGCTCCCTGGTGGCGACATCCGCCCAGTGCAGGTCATCGATGACCAGTACCGCCGGGCCGAGGGCCGCCAGCAGGGAGCGCACCGCCTGGATCCGCAGCTGCCGTTCGGCCTGGGCGTTCTCGGCGTGCGGGGGCGGCGGCAGCCGGTCGCCGAGGTCCGGCAGGAGGGGCGCGAGGGCACCCGCGGTCGGGGGGATCGCGGCCACGGGAGGCAGCCAGGGCCCCGCCTGGCGCAGTGCGTCGATGACCGGCCCGAACGGGATGGGCTCGCGCAGGGGATGGCACATTCCGGTGAGCACCGGGCGGCCCTCGGCGGTCAGCGCGGACATCATCTCCCGGATCAGCCGGGTCTTCCCGATCCCTGCCTCACCCTCGACCAGGACGACCGCGCGCTCATGGCGCAGCGCCTCCAGCACGCGCGCCAGCTCCCGGCGTCTGCCGACGAACCCGAAACCGGAGCCGGAATCGGTCCCGGCGGCATGGCGATCAGGCGCGTACTCCATACCCTCACCTGCCCTCGTCGCCCTGGCTCCGACCTGCGGCAATGGGAAAAACCTACCTTCGTCAGTCTCGTCGCCCCACCCCCTGGAGACAACAAAACACCCAGTGGACTACCCATCCTTCCGCCCCGCGAATGGGCACGGATACGTATTGCCGCCGCACTGGCCGACCCACTTCGCTGGGTTCAGAACCCGCTGTTCAGGGCTGATCACCAGCGCGTCCGGCCCCGTAACCCGACCGGAGTGACCATGACCGCCACCGACCGCACCGTCGCCAGGACTACGCCCAGCGTCGCGACGTACCTGCGCTGTTTCCCCTACGACACGTTCGGGACGGGACCGCACCTGAAAGCCGTGCTGGACCACGCGCGGGAACTCTCGCTGCCGACGCCCTACGTCTTCTTCGACAACGGGCGACTCGCCTCCGGGCCCCTGCCCGAGCTGCGGCGGCTCCTCGACGCCGTCGCCACGGGCTTCTACGACGTGGTGATCCTGCCGGGCCCCTTCGTCCTGTCCATGGACGATGCCAAGGCCCAGGCCATCGTGCGGCAGATCACCGACCACGGCTGCCGGGTGATCGAACTGCCGTCGCGAAACGCGGACCCCGAGGAGTCCTCACGTCGGCAGCCGAGTACGCCCGGCGCACCGGTGAGCGCGTAGCCCCGGCGCGGTCAGCCCTCCGCACACCGCCCGGCCGCTGAGAGCGGCCGGGCGGTGACGGAGAGGCGTCAGCCGGGGAGGTTCCACTGCTGGTCGGATCCGCCCCAGCAGTCCCAGAGCTGGAGCTTTGTGCCGTTGTCCGTGGCCTGACCGGTGGCGTCCAGGCACTTGCCGAAGGCGGTGAGTTCGTGGGTCGAGGGGTTGTAGGTCCACTGCTGGGCGTTGGTGCCGTTGCAGGTGTGGATCTGTACGGGGGTGCCGTTGCCGGTCGAGGCCGCGCGTACGTCGAGGCACTTGCCCATCGCGCGCAGGGTGCCGTCGTCGGGCTGCGCCCAGGTCTGGGCCGCGCTGCTGTTGCAGTCGTAGAGCTGAACCTGCGTGCCGTCGGTGGTGTCGGCGCCGGGGATGTCGACGCAGCGGCCGCTGCCGGCTCCGGTGATCGTGTGGATCGGTGAGACCCAGGACTGGTTGCCGGAGCCGGTGCACGAGCTGATGACGACCTGTGTGCCGTTGGTCGCGGTGGTCTCCGGGTCGGTGAGGCACTTGCCGGAGTGGGGGTTGAGCAGGGTGCCGTCGGCCTGGTGCTGCCAGACCTGGGCGCTGCTGCCGTTGCAGGTGAAGATCTGCACCTTGGTGCCGTCGCCTGTGCCCGCGCCCGCCACGTCCAGGCATGCGCCGGCCGCGTGGACGGTGCCGTCGGGCTGCTCGGACCACTGCTGGGCGGACGTGTCGTTGCAGTCGTAGATCTCCACCTTGTTGGTGTCGTTGTTGTTGCCGCCGAACAGGTCGAGGCACTTGCCGCCGGAGCCGATCAGGGAGGTGGCCACGGCCGCGTCGGCGGGGACCACCGTCCACACGAAGCTGGTCGTGGCGAGGGCTCCCGCGGTGTCCTTGGCGGTGACGGTGACGGTGCTGGTTCCCGCGGTGGTCGGGGTGCCGGTGATCAGTCCGGAGGAGGAGATCGAGGTGCCTGCCGGGAGCCCGGTGGCGGCGAAGCCGGGGGTCTGGCCGGTGGTGGTGTCGGTGGCCTTGGTCTGCAGGGACACCGCGGTGCCGATCGGGCCTTCCTGGGGGCCGGGGTCGGTGAGAGTGACCGGCCGGCCGAGCTGTGCGGAGGCGACGTTCAGCGTTCCCTTCAGGGGGAGGTTCGCGTCCGATGCCGCGTCGCCCACGGAGATGCCGTAGTCGCCGGTGGCGGTGGTCATGGCGTGGGCAGTGGAGTCGTAGTGCTGGAGGTTGCTCTGGTTCAGCTGGAAGGTGACGGTCTTGCTCTGTCCCGCCGTCAGGTCGACCCGGGAGAATCCCTGGAGTTGCCTGGCGGGTTCGTTGGCCGAGGCCGGTTGGGTGACGTAGAGCTGGGCGACGTCGCTGCCGGTCCGTGATCCGGTGTTGGTGACGGTGGCAGTGACGGTGGCCGTACCGCCCTTCGCCAGCGTGCCGACGTGCAGGTTGCTGAAGGAGAAGCTGGTGTAGGACAGGCCGTAGCCGAAGGGGAACAGCGGCGCGATGTTCTTGGCGTCGTACCAGCGGTAGCCGACGTCGACGCCCTCGGAGTACTGCACGGTGCCGTTCTCACCTGGCCACTGGGCCGTCGTGTTCGCCGGTACGTCGCTGAGCGACTTGGGGAAGGTGACCGGCAGGTGGCCGGAGGGGTTGGTGTCGCCGAACAGCAGCGAGGCGATGGCGGTTCCGGCCTGCTGGCCCGGATACCACGCCTCCAGCACGCCCTGGACCGACGACAGCCAGGGCATGGTCACCGCGGAGCCGGTGTTGAGCACCACGATCGTGTGGGGGTTGGCTGCCGCGACCGCGGAGATCAGCGCGTTCTGCGAACCCAGATCGATGTCGCCGAGGTCCCAGCCCTCGCTCTCCCCCTTGTTGACGAAGACCACGGCCACGCTGGAGGACGCCGCCAGCGAGGCGGCAGAGGAAGTGGACGAGCCGTCGTCGTACTTCACGCTGGTTCCGCTGCCGGCCCGCTTCGTGATCGCGTCCAGGGGGGTGACGGTGCCGCTGGAGGCGACGTGCGCGCTGCCACCGCCGCCCGTCATCGCGTCGGTGGAGGCGGCGCCGATCACCGCGATCGAGCTGGTGGACGCTCCCAGCGGAAGCGCGTTGCCGCTGTTCTTCAGCAGCACCGTGCCTTCGGCGGAGAGCTGCGCGGCGGCGCTCCGGTCGGTGGAGTTGGTGGCCGGTTGCGCGGGCGATCCGGTCGGTGCCCGGTCGAACTGGCCGAAGGCGAACATCTGGGTGAGCATCCGCGCGACGGACGTGTCGATCGTGGACTGGCTCACCTGGCCCGAGGTGACGGCCGACTTCAGGGCGCCTCCGTAGTAGGGGTCGCCGGGCGGCATGTCCTGGTCCAGGCCGGCTTTCACCGAGGCGACGGTGGACTGGGTCGCGCTCCAGTCGGAGGTCACGAAGCCGTTGAAGCCGAACTGCTTGCGCAGTGCGGAGTCCAGGATCTGCGTGTTCTGGCAGGCGGGGGTGTTGTTGATCGTGCTGTAGGAGCACATCACCGAGGAGGCCGCGCCCTGCTGCACGGAGGTCTGGAAGGCGGGCAGGTAGAGCTCCTGCAGCGCCTTGTCGCTGACGATCGCGTCGTCGGCGGGAGTGTTGCGGTTGGTCTCCTGGTTGTAGACGGCCAGGTGCTTGACCTGGGCCATCACTCCGGTGGACTGCACACCGCGGATGTCGGCCGCGCCCATCTGCCCGTTGAGGTAGGGGTCCTCGCCGACCGTCTCGAAGGCGCGGCCCCAGCGCGGGTCCCGCACGATGTTGATCGTCGGTCCGAGGTCGATCGTCGCGCCCTTGGCGGCCTGTTCGGCACCGATGACCTGACCGTAGGTCTGCTCCGCGGAGGTGTCCCAGGTAGCGGCGACATCCACCGGTGCCGGAAGCTGGGTCGCGCCCGTGATCCCGGTGTCGTCGCCCACGCCGGCCGGGCCGTCGTCCAGGTTCATCGCGGGAATGCACAGCGAACTGATCGTCGGCGTGGAGCCGGCATAGCGTCCGCCGCCGGACCCACTCATCAACGCGATCTTCTGATCGAGCGTCATCCGCGAGAGCAGTTGGCTCACGCGCTGCGGGATCGGCGCGCTGGAATGCACCCAGGGACACGCGGCGCTGACGTCGGTCGCCGTGGCGGTACCGGCGTTCGCGGTACCGGCGCCCGTACCGAGTACACCGGCACCACCGGCGATCAGGGCGAGGACAGCAAGAACCGAGGTGCGTCTCTTTCCCTGCTTCTGAGACTTGTACATGGGGACTTACCGAAGAGTGAGGGGGATTTGGGCAGGACGGGGCCGAGTCACTGAGCTGAGTCGGGCGTGCTCGCCTGGCAGGGCCGCGTGGCCTACGGCAGGTTCCAGTGCTGGGCGTCGGTGTTCCAGCAGTCGAAGATCTGGGCCTGGGTGCCGCTTCCGCCCCAGTCGGTGTCGTCCAGGCACCGGCCGGACTGAGGGTTGTACAAGGTGCCGTCGGAGTGCGGCACCCAGGTCTGCGCGCCGGTGCCGTTGCAGGTGTAGAGCTGGACCGGGGTGCCGTTCGCGGTGCCGCCGCGCTGGACGTCGAGGCACTTGCCGAGGGCGTGGACGGTGTTGTCGGAGGCGTCGACCGTCCAGACCTGGGCGCTGGTGCCGTTGCAGTCGTAGACCTGCACCGGTGTGGTGTCGGCGGGGTTGGCACTCTTGACGTCCAGGCACAGGCCCTGGTGGCCGGTGATGGTGCCGACCCGGGTCGCGCCGCCGGGCCAGGTGAAGGTGGCCATGGCGCCGGCCGGAAGGGTGTAGCCGAAGGAGGAGCCGCCGTACGACACCTGGAAGGTCTGCGCGCTGCTGCCGGTGTTGTCGGCGATCAGGGCGACCGAGTGGTCGGGGTTCTCGAACGCCACGTTGTTGACCGCGCCCACGACGTTCGAGGCGATGCGCAGCGCGCCCGGCTTGACGAACTTGGAGAAGTGCCCGAGGACGTAGTACTCGGCGTTGTAGGCCACGTTGCTGCCGTCGGTGGTCACCGGGACGGTGCACCCGCAGCCGTTGCCGATCTTCGGGCCGCCGCTGGCGTCGAGGGCGATGTTCCAGAAGGAGACCGTGCGCGACCAGTTGCGCAGTGCGTCGATGGCGGTGCCGCTGCCCTGGCTGGTGATCTCGCTGGCCCAGTCCGTGTCACCGGAGTGCTCGGTTTCCAGTACCTCCGTGCCCGGATAGGCGTGGTAGACGGGAGTTTGGGCGTTCGGGTCGTGCGCGTCGTAGCCGTGCCAGGACACTCCGGCGGTGTTGGCGCCGGTGGCGGCCAGCACCTGCTTCGGATAGCTCTGGTCGGGATAGGAGTTGGTGATGTCGTCCCAGTTGTCGTCCCAGGCCAGGAGCTTCGTGTGCCGGCCGGCGGCGGCCAGGTCCGGGGCCAGGTCGTTGATGACGGTGCTCTGCTGCTGCGGCGTCATCAGCATGCCCGGGTAGGTTCCAGGCGCCCATGCGGGTTCGTTGGCCACGCTCAGGTAGCTGATCGGGATGCCCTGGCTCTCGTAGGCCTGCGCGAACCTCGTCAGGTACTGCGCGTAGACGGCCTCGTCCCCCGGTTTCAGCGCCGCGTCCGAGGTGCCGAGCATGCTGCCGTTGGTCTTCATCCAGGCCGGTGCACTCCAGGGAGTACCCATGAAGGTCAGCTGGGGGTTCAGCGACAGCGCCTGCTGCAGCAGCGGGACGATGTACGCCTCGTCCTTGGCGATCGAGAACTGCGACAGGTCCGGGTCGGTCGAGCCCTGGTCCACGTCGTCCAGGCTGTAGAACGACCGCGAGAAGTCCGAAGTCCCCACCGGCTGGCGCAGGAAGCTCAACGAGATCCCGTCGGGGCCGAACAGGTTCTTCATGATGGCGTCGCGGGACGGCGAGTTCCAGATGTTGTACGCCGCCCCGTCCGTGAGCGAGCCGCCGAACCCCACGACCGACTGGTAGGTGGAGTCCGGGTCGACCGTGATGACATCGCCGGAACCACCGGAGCCGAAGGCGACCGGGCTCTGCTCGGTCAGCTTGTTGGCCTGGTCAGCGGTGGTGAGCCAGACGTTCACGCCCGTACTCGCATACGAGGTCGTGGCCTGCGTCAACGCGACGACCGCGCTGGAGACCACCAGCGTCGTGACCACCGCCGAGCTCAGGAGTCGACGGCGGGGTCTGCTGCGGCGAGGGGTTGAGCGACGTTCCATGGCGCGGCCTTTCCATGGGGGGATGAGGGTGCGGTCCAGGGCCTGAGGCGCTCCAGTCGCTGGGAAGCCGACGCTACGATCCCGGGAAAATAACCGTCAAGAGGTGGAACATCGCCACTAATTGTTCCTTTGAACGGCGGAAAAGATCAATGTCCATCGCAGGCCACGCGTGCCGCCGCCCGCCCCGGCCGAGTAGCGCAGCGTTCCGTGGCATTGACACGCAGTATTCCGATGATTGTCATGAGCATATGAAATCGTCGGTGATCAGCCGCCTCGTGCAGGCGGCTCCGTGTCAGAAGGAGAGTCAACGACGTGCCGGACCCCGCCCTCCCCGATGCCCCGCAGGGCTCGCACGACCGGCCGCCGCAGAGCGCACAACCCGGGCCGGCTTGTGAGGCGGGACGCGAGACGGCGGCCCAGGAGGCGCTCCGGCATCTGCGGGAGAGGAGGGGGCTGTTGGTGTACGGGCCCGCGGGCATCGGCAAGTCGACGCTCATGTCGACGGTGGCAACTGGGCTGCGGGAGACGGGAGTCACCGTGCTGCGGTGCGCGCCCGCGCGCGAGGACGCCGAGTTGCCGTATCTCGGACTGATCGACCTCTTCGCCCGGGTGCCCGACGCGGTGATCGCCGAACTGCCGTCCCGGCCGCGCGACGCCCTGCTGACCGCGCTGGCGCAGGGTGCGGGCCCGGCGGGGCGGCCCGACCGGCTCATGGTGCGGGTCGCGGTCCTCGACACGCTGCGCAGGCTGGCTGCCGGTGCGCCGGTACTGCTGCTCCTCGACGGTGTGCAGTGGCTGGACGAACCCAGTGCCGATGTCCTGGCGTTCGTGGCCAGGCGTGTGGACGAGGTCGACATCCGGATCGCCGTGACACGGAGGGTCGTTGAGGGGGAGCGGCCCGAGCGCGCCGACTGGTATCCGCCGGACATCGCCGAGTTGGCCGTACCGCCCCTGCCCGACGACGACATCGTCCGGCTGCTGCTCGCCGCGGGGCTGCGGCTGCCGCCGCGGGTGTTGCGGACGGTACTGAGGACGGCCGCCGGGAACCCTTTCTACGCGGTGGAGTTGGCCCGGTGCGCACCTGCGGAGAGCGTGTCGGCGGAAGGCGGCGGCTTCCCGCCGGTGCCTGTCGGGCTGCGCGACCTGGCTCTGGAAGGCGCCGGGGTCCTGTCCACGGACGCACGCCACGCCCTGCTCGTGGCGTGCGTCGCGGCCCGCCCGACCCTGCCGCTGCTGCGGGCGGCAGGCGTACCCGCGGCGGAGGCCGCACTGGCCGAGGCGGCGCGGGCGGGTCTGATCCGGGCGGACGCCGAACAGCCGGTACGCTTCCGGCACCCGCTGGTACGCGCGGCACTCCTCACCGAGGCGACGGAGAACGAACGGCGCGCCGCACACGCCCGGTTGGCCACCGCGGTGACCGAACCTGGCGAGGCGGCACGCCATCTGGCGCTGACTCGCCCGGGCGAGGACGCCGCCACCGCCTCGGCCGTGATGGCCGCCGCGCATGCCGCCCGCGCGAGCGGCGATCCGGGCGCCGCTGTGGAACTCGCGGAACTCGCTCTGAGCAGGACCCCCGCGCACCCTCGGGCCGTCCACGACCAGCGTCTTCTGGAAGTGTCGGACTTCGCCTGCGATGCCGGGTGGTGGGAGGAGTCCAGGCGGGCCGCGCGCGCGGTGCTCGTGCGGTCGGACTCCGCCCGGAGCCGGGTACGGGCCCGGTTGGTGCTGCTGCGAGGCGCCGGTCAGGCACTACGGGACCATGCCGCGCTCATCGAGGACGGGTTGCGCGACGCCACCGGCGCACCGGAACTGGAGGCGCCGCTCTACCACTGGGCGGCGGTGCGCGGGCTGCTGACCGGCGCACTGGAGGAGGCGGCCTGGCACGCCCGGCGCTCCGAGCAGTGTGCGGCACGCGCGGGGGACAACGGCATGCGGATCGCCGCACTGTCCACGCTGGCACGGGTGCGGTCGCTCGCCGGTGAAGCGGCGGGCGCCGATGCGGCGTTGGCGCGGGCTGTGGCCCTCGCGGACGACGGCCCCCGGAGCCGGGAGCTGAGGCGGATGCGGGCGGTGCTGGCCATGGAGTCCGACCGGGTCGCCGACGCCCGCCGTGAACTGGGCGAACTCCTCCTGGACGGTGCCGAGTCCGACGGTGTGGAGTCGACGGTGGCTTCCCTGGTCGCCCTCACCCGGGCCCAAGTGCGCGCCGGGGCCTGCCGGGAGGCGCTGGGCACCGCGGCCCGCTGCTCCCGTGTCGCCGCGGAGGCGGGCATGCGATCGGCTCCCGCGCTGTACGCGTCGGCACTCGCGCAGGCGTTCGGCGGCACCGCGGCCGAGGCGCGGCGTCTGGCCGTCCGCGCGGTGAGCGCGTCGCGGGAGGACGGGGACCAGCTCTTCCTGCTGCGGTCCCTGGCGGTACTCGGGCAGATCGGCCTGTTCAGCGGCGACCCGGTGCAGGTGGCCGAGGGCGTGGAGTCGCTGCGGCACGTGGTCGGCATCGGCGTCTCGATGGGCGCGGCCGACCCCGCCCTGCTCGGCTGGTACGCCGATCTCGCGGAGGCGCTGGTGGCACTCGGCGAGACCGGCGCCGCCGCCGACGTACTCCAGACCGCGCGTGGGCGCGCCGGGCTGCTACCGGACAGCGTCCTAGCCGCGCTGGACCGGGCCGAGGGGCTCAGGGCCGCGGCGGAGGGTCGGCTCGCCGAAGGCGCGGAGCTCCTGCGGTCCTCGGCCGAGCGGTTGCGCCCGCTGGACCTGCCGACGGACCTGGCACGGACCCTGACCGCGCTCGGCACGGTGGAACGCCGGGCACGCCACCGTACGACAGCCAGAACCGTACTCGCGGAAGCGCGGCAACTGGCCGTGGACGGTGGCGCGCTGCCGCTCGCGGAGCGTGCCGGGGCCGAACTCGCCCGTGTCGACGGGACGGCCGGCGGGCTCGCCGTCACCGCACTGACCCCGGCCGAGGCCAGGATCACCGAACTCGTCCGCGGGGGAGCGACCAACCGTGAGGTCGCCGCCCAACTCTTCATCAGCGTCAAGACAGTTGAGGGCACGCTGTCCCGGCTGTACCGCAGATTCGGGGTGCGCTCGCGGACGGCGTTGGCGCACGTCCTGGGATCCGTACCTCGGGTGTCCCAGGAAACACACCATTAACAACAGGCGCAAGGGTTCCCCCGCTTATGGCGCTTCCTCCCGCTCCCTAGCGTGGATCCGGCCCGAACAACCCGGTGCCCCGAGAGATCAGGCCCGCTGATCCGGACCCGAACACGGGACCGGACCCCCCATGGAGGACCTTCGTGACCCTACGTCTGAAACTGCTGGCCGCTGCCGCCACCCCGGCCCTGCTGCTGGCGGCCGTCCCCGCCGCGTTCGCCGCCGCCCAGCCGGACACCGCCCGCGTCGCGCTCTCCGGCGACGTGCTCACCGGTCTGCACACTGACGCCGTACGCACCGGTGCCGTCGCCGACTCCCACCGCATATCCGTGGCGGTCAGCCTGACACCCCGCGACGCCAAGGCGCTCCGCACCTTCGTCGCCCAGGTCAGCAACCCCGCATCGGCCTCCTACGGGCACTATCTGACGAAGGCCCAATTCGCGGCGCGCTTCGGCCGCAGCGACGCCGACGTCAAGAAGGTCACCGACTACCTGCGCTCCCACGGGCTCACGGTCGGCGCCGTGCACTCCGGCAACCTGCTCATCGACGCCAGCGGCACCGCCACCCAGCTGGAGAAGGCGTTCGGCACCACGCTGTCGACATGGAAGGACAACGCCTCGGGCCGCACCTTCTACGCCAACGACGCCGCGCCCTCACTGCCCGGCTCCCTCGGCGCCCTGGTCAGCGACATCTCAGGACTCAACAGCCGCAACCAGCTCCACCACCAGGCGCCCGCCACCGTCACCCCGCACAACGGCCCCGGCGGCGGCTACACCCCGGCCCAGATCAAGGGCGGCTACAACGTCTCGGGCAGTTACACCGGCAGCGGCCAGCAGATCGCCCTGCTGGAGTTCGACGGCTTCCAGCAGTCGAACATCACCGCGTACGACAGCCACTACGGCCTCGGCTCCCCGGCCCCCACCGTGCACAAGGTCAGCGGCGGCTCCGGCCCGCTCGGCGACGGCCAGGTCGAGGTCGAGCTGGACATCGAGGTGCTCAACGCCATCGCCCCGGCCGCGAAGGTCACCGTCTTCGAGGGACCCAACTCCGACGCGGGCGAGGTCGACACCTACCAGGCGATCGTGGACAGCGGCATCCCCGTGACGTCCATCAGCTGGGGCCTGGCCGAGTCGGGGCGGACCAGCTCCAACATCAGCGCGGTCGACGCCGTCTTCCAGCAGGGCGCCGCCGAGGGCCTGAGCTTCTTCGCGGCCTCCGGTGACAGCGGCTCCGACGACGCGGGCGACGGCGGCACCTCCGTCGACTACCCGGCCAGCGACCCGTATGTCACCGGCGTCGGCGGCACCACCCTGACCGTCACGTCCGGCAACGCCTGGAGCCGCGAGACCGCCTGGTCCGGCGGCGGTGGCGGCAAGTCCAGTGTGTTCACCATCCCGACCTGGCAGACGCCCGTACAGAAGAGCCAGGGCGGCGGCAAGCGCCAGGTCCCCGACGTCGCGGCGCTGGCCAACCCCTCGCCCGGCGTGTCCATCTACTCGCAGGGCAGCTGGGGCCGAGTGGGCGGCACCAGCGCGGCGGCGCCCGAGTGGGCCGCCTTCGCCGCCCTCTACAACCAGCAGGCCACCGCGGCGGGCAAGGCCAAGCTCGGCTTCGCCAACCCCGCCCTGTACAAGGCGAACGGCACCGGCTTCCACGACATCACCAGTGGCAGCAACGGCGCCTACTCCGCCGCCACGGGCTGGGACTTCACCACGGGCTGGGGGTCGTACAACGCCGCCACACTCGCGGCGAAGCTGCTGACCCAGTGAGCTGATCCGGCCCCCGCGGCCGGAAGCCCACGGACCGGGGCCCGGGTACGCGCGACGCGTACCCGGGCCCCGGCGTGAGCGGACCGAAGCGGGTCAGGAGGTCCAGCCCATGGTGTTGTACTGCCAGTCGCCGAGGCCGGAGGCACCGAAGTTGGCCAGGCCCTTGCGGACGGCGATGATCTGCGGGCGCTGGTACAGCTCGATGGAGTGCACCTGCTCCCAGATCAGCGCGTCCGCCTGGTTGTAGAGGGCGTCGGACGCGGTCTGGTCGGTGGTCGCCGCGGCCTGGTCGAGCAGATGCTGGATCTGCGGGGTGGAGACCCGCCCGTAGTTGCCGTAGACCTGGGAGCCGCTGGGGGCCTGGAAGGTCGAGTACAGCAGGGTGTGGAAGATCGCGTCGACGTTGCGGAAGCTGACCAGGTCGAAGGCGCCGGTGTTGACGTACTTGGTGAAGTAGTCGTCGGACGGGACCGTCTGGATCTTCACCCCGATGCCCGCCGCGCCGAGCTGCGCCTGCACGAGCTGCGCCTGGTCGGTGGCCGACGAGCTGGAACCGGCGCTGAGCACGTACTGGAGCGTGAGCGACCTGCCGTCCTTGGTGCGCGGCTTGCCCGCCCCGTTGTCCTTCCAGCCGGCCGCGTCGAGGAGCTTCTTGGCCCCCGCGAGGTCGTACGTGCCCCACTTGCCGCTGTTGTCCTTGTAGCCCTGCTGGTTGGGCATGAAGAAGTGGTTGTTCAGCGGCTTGACCGGGAAGGGCAGGTCCTTGGAGAAGGACGCGAGGATGCCCTGGCGGTCGATGGCGAGGTCCACGGCCTGCCGTACGGCGAGGTCCTGCAGCGGGCCGCGGGCGCCGTTGAGGGTGATGTGCACCTCGTCCCACCGGGCACCGCTCCTGATGTCGGTGCCGGGCGCCTTCACCAGCCGCTTGTAGTCCTCGGGCTGGATGGCGGGGGCGTAGTCGATCTCCTTGTTGAGATACGCGTCGGTGAAGGCCGAGGCGTCCATCGCCCGGTAGATGATCGCGTCCAGCTTCGGCTTGGCGCCCCACCAGTGCGGGTCGGGCACGGTGGTGATGGTCTGCGCGGTCTTGTCATACGAGCTGATCTTCCAGGAGTTGCCGGTGACCGGGACCTTCTCCAGCCAGCCCTTGTTGAACAGCTCGGGCGTCGCGATCGTCGGGGCGGGCAGCAGCGGACGGAAGAGCCGCTTCCAGTCCGCGTACGGCTTGCCGAAGGTGATCTTCACCTGCTGGTCGTCGGTGCCGCGGGTGACGGCGGAGATCTGGTCGTAGCCGCTGGTGTCGGCGACGAGGTACCGGTCGTCCTTGCCGTTGAGCGCCTTCCACTGGGTGGCGAAGTCCTGCCAGCCCAACTGCCTGCCGTCGGACCACCTGGCCTTCGGGTTGAGTGTGTACGTCACCACCTGCGGGTTGGTGGAGGTGACGGTGGCCGAGACCAGGAAGTCCTTGTCGAGCTGGGAGACGCCCTGCGCGTCGTAGGTGAACAGGCTCGGCTCGACCTGGGCGACGATGCTCTGGCCGTCACCTTGCGTGCCGTCCACCTGGTAGAAGTTCCACTGCGTCACCCACTGCTGGATCTCGGTCTTGAAGGTGCCGCCCTGCTTGACCTTGCTCGCCGGCTGCGGGTTGATCTGCTGCGAACCGACCGCGGGCGCCGCGGAGTTCGTCCCCGGCGCCGGCTTGCCGTCCTTGTCGCCGGAGGAGCCGCTGCACCCCGCTATCAGCATGGCGGCCGACAGGGCCACGGCGACCGCGGCGGGGGGTCTGCGCAACGTCCTGGCAGATCTGCTGAACGTCCTGGACAAGGTGGACATGGCGGTCCCTCCGGTTGGCGAGCACAGCACGGCAGCACCGGACGCCCCACAGGACACGGTGCTGCGCGCAGAGGCTAAACCGCACCGCAGACCACCTGCGCCTCATTGGCCAGTCTGACATGCTCTCTTCACAGAGTTGCAACATGTGGACCGGAAGATCGTCGGTGACCCCGGAGAGAGGACCCGCATTGCTCGCGTATCTGGTCAGGCGGCTGGGCTATTACGCGGTCCTGCTGCTGGCGGCCGTCTGTCTGTCGTACGCGCTGGCCGCCACCGCGCTCCAGCCGAGGGCGTACTTCGAAGCCCGGCAGCCACCGCCGCGACCCGCCGCGGTCGACGCCCAGCTCACCGCGCTCGGCATCAACGACCACACACCCCTGTACGACCGCTTCGGCCACTGGGCCGCGCACGCGGCACGCGGCGACCTGGGGCGGACCATCGACGACACGTCCGTCAACGACGAGTTCGGCCGCCGAGTAGGGGTCAGCCTGCGGCTGCTGGTGGCCGGCACCGTGGTCGGCACGGTGGTGGGCATCCTGGCCGGGGCGTGGACCGCGGTGCGCCAGTACCGGCTCTCCGACCGTCTGGTGACGCTCGGTTCGTTCCTGCTGCTGTCCACGCCGGTGTTCCTGCTCGCCGTGCTGCTCAAGATCGGCGCGATCAAGCTCAACCAGACGCTGGGCACCGACCTCATCCAGTTCACCGGCGAGAAGACCCCCGGGCTGCAAGGCGGTTGGTTCGCGCACCTCAAGGACCGGGCGGTGCACCTGCTGCTGCCGAGCCTGTCCATCGGGCTGATCACCATCGCCACCTACAGCCGCTACCAGCGCAGCACCATGCTCGACGTCCTCGGCTCCGACTATCTGCGCACCGCGCAGGCCAAGGGCCTCACCCGCCGCAAGGCGCTGCTCACCCACGGGCTGCGCACCGCGCTCATCCCGATGTCGACCTTCTTCTCCTACAACTTCCTCGCCGTCTTCACCGGAGCCATCTTCACCGAGGCGATCTTCGGCTGGCACGGCATGGGGGAGTGGCTGGTCGCCTCGATCGGCAAGAACGACGTCAACTCGGTGGTCGCGGTCAGTTCCTTCGCGGCCGTCGTCGTCCTGCTGTCCGGCTTCGTCGCGGACCTGCTGCACGCCGCGCTCGATCCGCGCATCCGCCACTCCTGACAGGGATCCCACCACACCGCCATGGCAACCACACCTGAAGCCCTGCTCGCCGGGGCCGCCTCGGACGAGGGCCTGGTCGCCCGCCCGCCGAGCCGGACCCGCGTCGTCCTGCGCCGCTTCCTCGCCCACCGCACCGCCGTCGCCGGACTGGCCGTGGTGGCGCTGCTGTTCGTGCTCGCCTTCGCGGGACCGCATCTGACGCGGTGGGGCTACAGCGACATCGACTACACCGCGCTGCGCTCCGCACCCTCCGCCCGGCACTGGTGGGGCACCAACCGGATCGGCCAGGACGTCTTCGCGCAGACCGTACGCGGACTCCAGAAGTCACTCATCATCGGCCTGCTGGTGGGAACGGCCGCGACCGCCGGGGCCGCCGTCGTCGGATCGTGCGCGGGCTACTTCGGCGGCTGGACCGACCGGCTGCTCACCTTCGCCACCGATCTGCTGCTGATCTTCCCCAGCTTCCTGGTGATCTCCGTGATCTCGCCCCGCCTCAAGGGCGGCGGCTGGCTGGTGTTCGCCCTGCTGCTGGCCCTGTTCGCCTGGATGGTCACGGCCCGGGTGGTGCGCTCGATGGCGATCTCCCTGCGGGAGCGTGAATTCGTCCGCGCCGCGCGCTACATGGGAGTCGGACCGTTGAGGATCATCGCCCGGCACATCGTGCCCAATGTGGCGTCCTTCCTCATCATCGACGCCACCATCGCGGTGGGCACGGCGGTGATGAGCGAGACCGCGCTGTCCTACTTCGGATTCGGCGTACAGCCACCGGATGTGTCGCTGGGCACCCTGATCGCCGACGGCACCACCGCCGCGCTCACGTACCCCTGGATGTTCTTCTTCGCCGCCGGGCTGCTGGTGGTCTTCGTGCTCGCGGTGAACCTGGTCGGCGACGGGCTGCGCGACGCCATCGACCCGACGTCCGAGCGGGGCGGCGCCGCCCGCCGCGGAGCCAGGCGGCGCGGAGCCGCGGGGCGCGGGGCCGGGTGGCGTGGGGCCGGGTGGCCGTTGGCTGTGGGTCTCGGGCTGGTGCGGCGCGGTGGAAAGGCGGCGAAGTGAGCGGCCCTGCAAGGGAATTGTCCACCCTCGCGACGTCCGGCACCCCGGGTGACCCCGTCCTGGAAGTGCGCGGCCTCACCGTCGACTTCGGTACAGCGTCGGCCGTACGCGGCGTCGACCTCGTCCTGCACCGCGGTGAAGTGCTCGGTCTGGTCGGCGAGTCGGGCTCCGGCAAGTCCGTGACCGCGCTCGCCGCGATGGGGCTGCTGCCCGCGACCGCGGACGTACGCGGCTCCGTACGCCTGGACGGCACGGAGTTGGTGGGTGCGTCGGACACCGCCCTGTCCCGCGTGCGCGGCAACCGCATCGCGATGGTCTTCCAGGACCCGTTGTCGGCCTTCACCCCGGTCTACCGCATCGGCGACCAGATCGTCGAAGCCCTCCGCACCCACCAGGACCTCTCGCGTGAGCGGGCGGCCGAGCGGGCGGTCGAACTCCTCGACCTGGTCGGCATACCCGAGCCCCGCGTGCGGGCCGCGGCCTTCCCGCACGAGTTCTCCGGCGGCATGCGGCAGCGCGCGATGATCGCGATGGCCGTCGCCAACAACCCCGACGTCCTGCTCGCCGACGAACCCACCACCGCGCTCGACGTGACCGTACAGGCCCAGGTGCTCGACGTGCTGCGCACCGCACAGCGCGAGACCGGCGCCTCCCTGCTGCTGGTCAGCCACGACCTCGGGGTCATCGCGGGCATGGCGGACCGGGTCGCGGTGATGTACGCGGGCCGGATCGTCGAAACCGCCCCGGCGGACGCGCTGTTCGCCCGGCCGCGGATGCCGTACACGCTCGGCCTGATCGGTGCCGTGCCCCGGCTGGACATCGGCGCGCAAGGACGGCCGGAGCCGCTGGTGCCGATCCCCGGCTCCCCGCCCGCCCCGGGCACGCAGCCGCCCGGCTGCGCCTTCGCCCCGCGCTGCCCGTTGGCCGAGGACCGCTGCCGGACGGCGGAACCCGGTCTCACGGCGACCGGTGACGGCTCGCACCGCGCGGCATGCGTGCGGGCCGACGAGGTCAGCGGGCTCCGACCCCTCGACGTCTTCCCCCTGCCGGGCGCGGGACGCCCCGCCGAGCGGGACGAACGAGCGGCCGTACGTCCCGAGGCGTCCGAGGTGCTGCGGGTCGCCGGTCTGACCAAGACCTTCCCGCTGCTCCAAGGGGCGCTGTTCAAACGGCGGGTCGGCTCGGTGCACGCCGTGGACGGCGTGGACCTCGACATCAGGGCCGGTGAAGTCCTCGGCCTGGTCGGAGAGTCGGGCTCGGGCAAGTCCACCACCCTCTTCGAGATCCTGGAGCTGAAGCCCCCCGAGCGCGGCAGCGTCGAAGTACTCGGCCACGCCGTCGGCACCCTCACCCGGCACACCGCGCACACCCTGCGCGCCCAGGTGCAGATCGTCTTCCAGGACCCGATGGCCAGCCTCGACCCGCGGCTGCCGGTCGGCGACATCATCGCCGAGCCGCTGCGCGCCCAGCGCGCCGACCGCACTCGGATCGCCCGCCGGATACCGGAACTGCTCCGCCAGGTCGGCCTCGACCCCGCCCACGCGGACCGCTTCCCGCACGAGTTCTCCGGCGGGCAGCGGCAGCGTATCGCCATCGCCCGCGCGCTCGCGGTCGATCCCCGGCTGCTGATCCTCGACGAACCGGTGTCCGCACTCGACGTCTCCGTGCAGGCGGGCATCCTCAACCTGCTGTCGCGGCTGCGGGCCGAACTGGGCCTGTCCTACCTCTTCGTGTCGCACGACCTGTCCGTGGTCCGGCACATCGCCGACCGGGTGAGCGTGATGTACCTCGGCCGCACCGTCGAGGCGGGCCCCGTCGGCCAGGTGTTCGCCCGCCCGCTGCACCCCTACACCCAGGCCCTGCTCTCCGCCGTCCCCGTACCCGACCCGGAACGGGAGCGCGCCCGCGCCCGCATCCTCCTGCCCGGCGACCCGCCGAGCCCCACCCGGCGGTTCTCCGGCTGCCCCTTCCGCTCCCGCTGCTTCCTCTTCGACTCTCTCGACCCCCCGGAGGCCAAGCGCTGCACCACCGAGACCCCGCCCCTGGTGGAGCGCGCGGACGACCATGTCGCGGCGTGCCACTACCCGGCCGAACGCGCCGTGTGGTGACCGTCATGCGTCCGTTCAGGTGGACGTCCGATGGAGTGAACCACTCGCCCGCCACGTCACGCCGTCCTGACGCGCTCCGACGCACTTGATACGCCTATAGCTGCTGCGTCTCGTGGGCAGTCCAGGCAGCACCGGCCCGGGCTCACCCCGCACCGAGAGCAGTCACCCGGGGACGGGGCCGTGACCTACATGGTTCGCCACAGGAAAGGACGTGCTGTGCACGCAGGAATGCAGCTCGCGCTCAGTTCGGAAGTACGAGAGGACATCATCTGGTACTCGATCATCGCGGTGATCTTTGTGGCTGGCTGGATCTTCGCGGTTCGCAGCAACTAGGGCTGATGCGTTGCGGGAAGTGCCCCCGCATTCCGGGCAATGGCTCGGTGCGGGGGCGTGGCGGCAGGTGGGTGCGGCCTGGTGACCGGGCGGGCATACTCGGCGTATGGGGAAGAAGCGTCACGCGGATGTGGTGATCGTTCCGGATGTCGTGGGGATGACGGTTGAGGACGCTCGGCGGGTCGCTCACAAGGCGGGGCTGGCGCTGGCCCAGCCGGACCCGGACGGCCCGCCGCTGAGGGCGTTGACCTGGCCGGGCATGTGGTGGATCACCGTGCAGGACCCCGCGCCGGGGAGCGAGTTGTATCGGTGGGACAGCGTCGTCGTCCGTTTCCAGGGCGCGGACGCCGGTGGCACGACCGGGGTGCGAGAGCCGCGACGGCCTCTCCCGGACCCGGGTGTGCTTTCCGCTGACAAGACGCCGCAGGGCGACTCCTTGTAGGACGTCGGTGTGTGCGACGTGACCGGTCCCTGATGAGCGCTGCGAGCCGTGGCGCCCGCGACTGGCGAGGCAGTGGCGTGAGACGCTCTCGTACCAGGAAGCGTTCTGCCCGAGGGCGGCGCGGGAAAACCGGCCGGTGGCTGGGACCACCGGCCGGCGAACCTCCGCCGAAACGCCTCGCGGACGAGGTGACAGCGAGGGTGGCGCGGGTCGTCGTCCTGAGCCACCCTCTGTCACGTGGCCGCGGTCACGGCACCTGTTCCGGGGCGCTGGTGATCGCGTCCAGCAGCTTCTCCGCGTTGTCCACCGTCCACGTGCCAAGCCGCACATAGGGTCGGCGCTGCATATCGGTGACGGGCAGGATCTGCCGCACCTGGTCCTTGGGCAGACCCAGTTCGGCCAGGCGCTCCCGGAGCTGCCTCACGGCGTCGTGCTGGCGGCGGCTCCCGCCCGTGCCATCCTCCGGGGCGTCGCGCGGGCTCTGCGACTGCGGTTGTACGGCGCCGCTGTGGTTCATGTCGTCTCGCCCTCTGTTTGTGCCGTCCCGGCCCCGGGCCTGTCAGCTGCGGGGGTTTCTGGTGTCCGCGTCGCAGAACGGACACTTCATGACGCTACGAGGGCGGTGTGCGCGGCTGCGAGCATTGTGCAGATTGGTGCACTCAAAGTCACCCGAAGATTGAGGTTCTGCAGGCGCTCTTGACCTCCCTACCCATCCAGGTGACTGTGTTGCACACAACTGCACTTCGGAAATGAGAGGCTGACATGCCGTTACAGTTCATCGGAATCGACCCGGAAACCGGCGACAAAGCCAGTCCCACGGTGTGGGTCGATCAGGGGAGGGGCGAACTGGTCCTCCAGGGCTGGAAGCCCGACGGCGGACTCGAAGCGGAGTTCGCGGCCTTCGAGGTTCCCGGGCACGCCGTCGGCATCCCCGAGAGTGAGGCGGTGATCCGAATCCCCGCGAGGATGGTGCACATGATCAGGGAGGCGTGCGATGCCGTCGAGCGTGCCGACCTTCGATGAACTGATGGCGGGCTGCACACGCTCGGCGGTGCACCTGGAGATGCGCGACGCCTACGCCGTCGACAACGAGAAGGGTCCCTTCGCCGACTGGAAGGCGGGCGTGCGGCTCGATCCCGCCGACCGCGCTTCCTGGTGGCGCCCGTGGCTCGACCTCATCACTTCGACCGTCGCGCGCGGAGTCGTCGTGCGGCGGACCCGCATCGTGTCCGAGCCGGTGAGCGACTACATCCGGTACGAGCACTCCGGAACCTTCACCAACGTGGCGGCAGGTGAGCACGTGCGGTGGCTGCCGCGCCGCCTGGCATCGGGCATCGCCCTGCCCGGAAACGACTTCTGGCTCTTCGACGGGACATGGGTCCACTGGAATCACTTCACCGGAGACGGGCAGTGGGCCGGTGAAGAAGTGACGGACGATCCAGCAGCCGCCAAGCTGTGCGCCGGTGCTTTCGAGGCCGCATGGGACCTCGGAACTCCGCACGACCAGTACCGAATCCGCTAGCACCCCTCCCACATGGGCAGGTCAGCGCATGTCAGCATCCCCGTCCTCGTCCGCCCAGGCTGCTCGCGAAACCGTCGCCCGGCGGCTGCGCGAAATGCGGAAGACGACGGGGCTGACGGTAGCCCAACTGGCCGCCCTGTGCGGATGGCACCACGCAAAGACCAGCCGTATCGAGAACGCGAGGACCGCCCCGTCCGCTCTGGACATACGGCGCTGGACCCAGGCGTGCGGTCGACCGGCTGAAGCCGACGACCTGATAGCGCAGTCCCTCAGCGCGGAGTCCATGTACAGGGAGTGGCGCGAGCAAGTTGCGTGCGGATTGCGGCAGTTGCAGGGCGCGGTGACGGATCTGTTTCGGGACACGGCGCTGTTCCGCGTGTACTCGTCCACCATGGTTCCGGGCCTTCTCCAGACGGAGGGGTACGCTGCGGCGCTGCTGTCGGCGATCGCTGACTTCCGGAAGATCCCTGTCAACGACGGTCCCGAGGCCGCAACCGCACGCGTAGAGCGGTCCGGCATCATCCACCAGCCGGGGCACCGCTTCGTGTTCCTGATCGAGGAGTCGGTGCTGCGCTACCAACTCGGCGACGCCGACGCGATGGCGGCCCAGCTCGGCCATCTGCTGACAGCGGGTGCGCTCCCCTCCGTGTCGCTCGGCATCATCCCTGGATCGCAAGCGGTCCGCCGCATGTGGCCGCAGGAGACGTTCCACGTCTACGACGACCGGATGGTGTCCGTCGAACTGCTGTCCGCCGAGGTGACGATCACGCAGCCGAGCGAAGTGGCCCTCTACGTGACCGCATTCGAGAAGCTGCGGACCATGGCCGTGTACGGCGCCGATGCGCGTGCGCTGGTTGTCAAGGCGATCGACGCACTGTAGGCCCCTGTTGGCGGGGTCCGCCACGGCACCGACCTGGTCGGGTGAACGCGGGCGGTCCCGTCCCTGGCCAGGAGCCGGGTGCGGGAGCGCAGCAAAGTCTCCTGAGCTCCCGCACAGGAGCGCCCCCGGGCCAAGCCCGCCGCTGCGGCGTCACCCTACGGATCGTCCGCAAGGGCCTAGTCGTGGTCGATGCCGCAGCGCTCGAGAGGGAGGTTCGGGGTGTGCTTCCATGTTCAGGTGAATCGACAGGACACGCGAACCGCCGACGCCACCCCCATCTGCCGCGTGCGGCGGCGTGAGGCATCCGACCTCGATGGGTGCGTCGGTGTGCTCGCCGAGGTCCATGACCATGACGGCTACCCGGTCAACTGGCCGGCCCGCCCCGGCGAGTGGCTGACGCAGCCGTCCCTGATCGCGGCCTGGGTGGCTGAGCTCAACGGACGCCTCGTAGGTCACATCGGCCTGTCCCGCAGTTCCCAGGGAGATGTCGCCCCGGTTCTGTGGAGCCGACGCGATGATGTGCCCGTCGGTCAGACCGCGGTGATCAGCCGCCTGTTCGTCTCACCCTCGGCAAGAGGCCACGGCGTCGGAGCTCTTCTGATGGCGCGGGCAGCGCGGGAAGCACAAGAGGGTGGCCTGCATCCAGTCCTCGACGTCGTGGCCTCCGACGTCTCGGCAGCGGCACTGTACGAGCGCCTCGGCTGGAGCCTGCTGGGCACCGTCGACCAGCAATGGAGTCCCACCCAGACGGTGACCGTGCACTGTTACGCGGCGCCCGTGCGGAGCGACACCCACTGACGACCCGTCTGCTGTGAAGATCACCCGTCAGCGGGTCATCCGATGAAGCTCACCGTTTCTGTCATGTCAGCCCGCCCGGTAAGCGGTTGTGGCGCGCCTTCCCTCTCGAATCCCACCGAGACACCGCAGAACAGCACGAGTCCGCTGTCAGCTCCGACGATGTGGCTGACGGTCTCGCGATACATCGTCCACATCACCTGCGGGCAGCTGTGCAACCCTTCCGCCCGCAACAACAGCATGACCGTCTGCAGGTACATCCCCGCGTCCGCCCACTGTCCGGGTCCCATCGTCCGGTCGAGGTAGCAGAAGAGGACGACCGGCGCCCCGAACGCCTCCGAGTTCAAGGCGGCGATCTTCATAGGCCGGGCGGGGTCGTCGCGCTCGATTCCCAGTGCCGCGTACCGCTGGGCGGCCGCGGCGGCAAAACGGTCCAGGTAGATTGAGGCCAGTTCGGCCGGGTACATCGGATACTCCCGCTCATCACCCGGGTCTCCCGCCAGTGCCCTGGCCGTCGCACGCCTCTTCAGCTCGGCCAAAGGCTCGCCGGCCACGACATACACATGCCACGGCTGGAGGTTTCCACTCGACGGAGCCCGCGTCGCCGCTGCCAGCACTCGCTCGAGTACTTCTCTGGCTACCGGCTCATCGCTGAACGTCCGCACAGCCCTGCGACTGTGCACGGCCTCATACACATCCACGTCGTCTCGTCCTCTCACTCCAGGCGGGCAGCGAAGACACGGGAATGATCGTCGCACCCGGAGTGCGAGGCTCCGTCGCCGGCGCCCACCTCCTAACCAGGGCCCGGCATCCGGCTGAGCGGTGAGAGTTGAGTGGGGCGGCGGCCGCCGGAACCCGGGTGCGTCAACCGCCCCGGCACATCGAGCTGACGCCATACCGGGGCGGAGGCGGCCGTTCGCGGCATCTGAGCATGTTGGGTATCGCTGGTCAGGAAGCTGCCCCAGGAAGCACGGCGTTGATCGCGGTAGGTTTTCTTGAGCCAGTGGGCGACCTTGCCGACGGCTATCGGCACCGACATGTGACCGGCCGGGGTGCTGACCTCAGCCCTCGGACAGCGGCTACTTGGGGCCGCTGCCGCTGCCGGTGTTGCGCTTGTCGCGGACGTAGATGGCCGCCGACTTGCCACCGCCGGGAGTGCGGCGGTCCAGTTCGAACAGGGTGGTGGCGGCCAGGAGGTCACTGAGCTTGGTGTAGCCGTAGGTGCGGGAGTCGAAGTCGGAGCGCTGCTTGGTGATGATGTGGCCGACGTTGGCGAGGTGGGCCCAGCCGTCGTCGTCGGAGGCTGCCTCCACCGCGTGGCGGAGCAGGTTGACCAGCGCGGCGTCGCCCTTCAGCTTGGCTGCGGTGTCGCGGGCCGTCGGCTTGGCCTCGGCCGGGACGGTGGCGCTCTTGAGGTTCTCGACGTAGATGAACTTGTCGCATGCCGCGACGAACGGCTTGGGCGTCTTGCGTTCGCCGAAGCCGTACACCGTCAGGCCGGACTCCCGGATGCGGGCGGCGAGGCGGGTGAAGTCGCTGTCGCTGGAGACGATGCAGAACCCGTCGAAGCGCCCCGAGTACAGCAGGTCCATGGCGTCGATGACCATCGCGGAGTCGGTGGCGTTCTTCCCGGTGGTGTAGGCGAACTGCTGGATCGGCTGGATCGACTGGGTGAGCAGTTCGTCCTTCCAGCCCTTCAGTTGGGTGCCTGTCCAGTCCCCGTAGGCCCGCTTGACGTGCGCTGTCCCGTACTTGGCGACCTCCGCCAACAACTCCTGGACGGCCGAGGGCTTGGCGTTGTCGGCGTCGATCAGTACCGCCAGTTTCGCAGTGTTCTCCACGGCACTGGACCGTAGCGCAGGTGACGCCGAAGACACAGCCAGGACTCACCGACCGGGCTGCTCGCCCGGATCGCGGAGAAGTACACCGCGTGGCGCTCCTTGCCGCCGCCGGATGACTATTTCGCCGGTAGGCCGGCGGCGAAGTCACGCCCGTGGTCGATCCATGCGCCGAGCGTGGTGTCGTCGGCGAGCGCGCTGTTCGTGACGGTGACCCACCCGCGCATCGGCCGGCCGGAGAAGTCGAAGAGCCGTGCGCCGGGCCGGGCCAGTGCGGCGTCGGTGGCGTCGGGGCCGACGCGGACGATCAGCTCGTCACCGATGACGCCGACCGCCATGTTCCCGTGGACGAGGAACGACAGGCCGCCGAACATCCGCTTCTCGGTCAGTGCCGATTCCGCGCCCACATGCTCACGGATGCGCTGAGCGAGTCCTTCGTCGTATGCCATGCGAAGCCTCAGAACGTGGGGTAAGTGACGTACTGCCGCTCTCCGTAGTCAATCACCGCGGAACCGGTACCGCCGCTGCCGTTAGCCCATCACGCCCCATCGTTCACACCCCGTCGCGCATCCGCCGTGGTTCCGTGGCGGACGAGAGCGACGAAGCGCCGGTCCGGAGCCGTCCATGTGCAGGCTGGTGTCCAGCCGGCGGGCTTGCTGTGACGAAGCAGTGCGCGGGGGCCCACGCGCGCCCAGGGGAAGGCATCGCCGTGCGGGCCGTTGCCGTCGTCAAGATGCACCTCGACGTGTTCGTCGAGGTCGTCGTGCAGGCCGGGTGGGGCCGTTTCCACGAGGAGGGTCCCGGAGGGTCGGACGATCTGGGCCATGCGGTCGAGCAGGGCAGCCGGGTTGCCGCCGATGCCGATGTTGCCGTCCACGAGGAGCGCGGTGTCCCAGCGGCCTTCGTCCGGCAGCGGATCGAAGACCGAGCGCACCATGGCGGGGCCGCCCGTGCGGGCGGCGCACCGTACCGCCTCTGGGCTGATGTCGATGCCCAGGGCTCGGTGTCCTCGGGCGGCGAGCGTGCGCACGAGCCGGCCCGGCCCGCAGCCGACGTCGAGTACCGCTCCGCGGCATCGCGCCAGCACGGTGAGGTCGGCGCCGTCGGGCTCGGCACACCAGCGCTGGACATCGAGCGGCAGCAGCCATCCGGCTGTGCTGCGGAGGAAGAGCGGTCCGCGACCGGTTCGCAGGGCCCGCGTGTACGGATCGGCCTCCCAGCACAGAGGGCGTTCGCTTGTGGCCCGCCTGGTGGGTACGGCCGTGGTGGGCGCGGGGGCCCTCACCGCGCCCCGGCTTTCGTCAGTTGGCCCAGTACCGCGGCGAAGCGGCTGTCGGGTGCCTCGGCCGCGACCACGCCCGCGTCGTAGGCGGTGTCCACGTCCCGCAGCAGGGGGAGATCGCGCACGGTGAGACCCGCGTGGGTGAGCCGCTCGCGTTGCAGGCGCCCTGTGTCGGCGGTCGACATCGGTACGCCTCGCAGCAGCGCCGGGTCCGGTACGGCCATGCCCAGCGCCCAGAATCCGCCGTCGACGGCGGGGCCGAACCAGGCGGAGCACTGGTCCCAGGCGTGCGGAGCGAGGGCGGGCCGCAGATGTTCGGGGGTGACCTGGGGTGTGTCCATGCCGAGCAGCACCGCGGGTCCATGGCACTGGCCGAACGCACAGGCCAGTCGCTCGTCGAGTCCGCCGGTTGCCTGGGGTACGACCTCGAACCCTGGTGGCAGCCAGGGGCCGGGGGCGCCGTCCAGGACGAGTACCCGGCGGTGCGCGGGAGCTGCCAGGGCGGTGGCCAGCGTGTCGGCGAGGGCGGCCTCGGCGAGCCGCGCGGCCTCCCGCGGGGAGAAGTGGGGGGTGAGCCGTGTTTTGACCCGTCCGGGTACGGGCTCCTTGGCGATCACCAGCAAGGTGGTCATCGCGTGCCCGCCGCGGCCTGGAGGGCGTCTGGGTCGGTGGCCGGTACGGCGAGGACACGGCGCATGTCTCGTACGGCCTGCCAGGTGCCACGCCATGTGCCGGTGACTTTGGACTTTCCCGTCCGCGGCCGGTACGGCACGTCCCGTTCGGTGACGCGCCAGCCCGCGTCGGCTGCCCGTACGACCATCTCCAGCGGGTAGCCGCTGCGGCGGTCGGTGAGACCGAGACCGAGCAGAGCCTCGCGCCGGGCCGCACGCAGCGGGCCCAGGTCGTGCAGGCGCAAGCCCGTCCTGCGGTGCAGCATCCTGGTGAGCGCCAGGTTGCCGGCGCGCGCGTGCGGTGGCCACGCCCCGGCTCCCTCGGGCCGGCGCCGTCCGAGCACGAGATCGCTCTCTCCGGCGGCCACTTGGCGGACGAAGGCGGGCAGCAGCCCCGGGTCGAGCGAGGCGTCGCAGTCGCAGAAGCAGACGAACTCGGCCTGCGCGGCGAGCAGTCCGGCGTGGCACGCGGCGCCGAAGCCGCGCCGCGACTCGTGCACGACTGTCGCACCAAGGGCGGCGGCGAGCGTGGCCGAGCCGTCCGTCGAACCGTTGTCGACGACGATCGCCCGCCACCCGGCGGGCAGCCGCCCGAGGACCCAGGGCAGCGCCAGCGCCTCGTCGAGGCAGGGGAGAACGACATCGGCAGTCATGGGGGTCACGTCGGTCACGTCCATCGCGGGGTTCCTGAAGCTCGGTGATGCGGAGGGTGAGGTAGGGGACGCGGCCGAGTGCGGGCCGCGACCCTGCTCAGGGAACGGGGACGGCCCGCTGTTCGGCCTTCGCGAACTCGGCCACGCCCGCGCTGAATTCGACCTCGGGGCGCCATCCCAGTTCGCTGCGCAGCCGTTCGGACGACGCCGTGATGTGCCGTACGTCGCCCAGCCGGTACTCACCGGTGACCAGCGGCGCCGGTCCGCCGTGCGCGGCGGCGAGCGTCGTCGCCATCTCGCCGATGGTGTGCGGCGTGCCGCTGCCGGTGTTGAAGGCGCGGAACGCCCCTGCTTCGCCGTCCGGCAGCGCCGCCAAGGCAACCGCGTTCGCCGCGGCGACATCTCGTACGTGCACGAAATCACGTCGCTGGGCGCCGTCTTCGAAGACCCGCGGCGCCTCGCCGCGGGCCAGCGAGGAACGGAAGAACGAGGCCACTCCCGCGTACGGGGTGTCACGCGGCATGCGTGGCCCGTAGACGTTGTGGTAGCGAAGGGCGGTGGCCCGGCCCCCGGTGGCGCGCGCCCAGGCCGCCGCCAGGTGCTCCTGGGCGAGCTTGGTCGCCGCGTACACGTTGCGTGGATCGGTGCGCGCTTCCTCGTCGACCAGGCCGGGGGTGAGTTCGGCGCCGCAGCGTGGGCAGGGCGGCTCGAAGCGGCCCGCGGTCAGATCGGCGACGGTGCGCGGTCCCGGGGCCACAGGTCCGTGCCGGACGCAGTCGTAGCGGCCTTCGCCGTACACCACCATCGATCCGGCCAGGACCAGGTTCCGGACGCGTGCCTCGGCCATGGCCGCCAGCAAGGTGGCGGTGCCCACGTCGTTGCAGTCCACATAGGCGGGGGCGTCGGCGAAGTCCTTGCCCAGGCCGACCATGGCCGCCTGGTGGCACACCGCGTCCACGCCGCGCAGCGCGTGCGTGACGGCGTCGGTGTCTCGCACGTCGGCGTGGATCCATTCCGCCTCCGGACGTGGTGGCGCGACCGCGTGGGCGGAGGGCAGCAGGGCGTCGAGGACGACGGGTTCGTGGCCGCGGGCGGTGAGGGCGGTGACGATGTGCGAGCCGATGAAGCCCGCGCCGCCTGTGACAAGTACGCGCATGGCGCCGACCTTAGGGTCTGGTGGGGCGGTGGAGGCGTTGCATGGGCAGGGCGCCACAGATTCGTAAGAACCTGTCATCTCGGCCGATGTGACGGTCGGCCCGTCCGCTTGTGCGATGAGCCGGTGGTCCTGGTCCTGGCCCGCCACTGCCGTACGGTGAACAGGACCGCGGACGCGGCGAACACCACCGCGGTGATCAGCAGCCAGCGCCCCAGGAAGACATCCGGGTCGAGGGCGGTGGACACCTCGTACGGCGTCTTGGAGTCCTGGAACACCAGAGGCCAGTACACCAGCAGGAGCAGCAGGGACAGGAACGCCGGGAACCGGAGGTGGTTGAGCACCGCGGTCCGGGTGTCGCGCCGCTTCGTCGGCGGTGGTACGGGACGTCCGGCCCGCAGCGCCCGGTTCGTCATCCAGTCGGTCCCGGCGTACAGCGGCACCAGCACCAGGTCGTGCACGAGGGCCGCTCCCACGAACCACTTGGTGACCTCGAACCAGTTGGTGTCCAGCAGGCGCACCGCGGCGTAGGCGGACACCGCGAGACAGACGACAAGCACGAGCAGGTGCCACGGCGACTCCCCGTACAGCTTGCGGAAGCGGGCGAGGAGTGTGCGGCCCCGTGCCCGCGACGCGATGGATCCCTCTGCCTGCGGCGGTTCTTCCGGCTCGGGAGTGTCGGTCATGTCTGAGCCCCGAACGTGGTGGCGCCGAAGGTGAGTTGCCGCACCCACTTGGTGTTCATCACGCCGGGCGCGTCGGGAACGATGACGCGGGCCGGATAGCCGTGGTCATGGGAGAGTTCCGCGCCGTTGACGCGCAGCGCGAGCAGCGAACGCCCGTCGCGGACCTGGTTGTCGCGCAGTGCGACGGCCCGGAAGGAACCGGACCGCTGCAGCGACTCCACGAACACGCCGGGCGGATCACTCTCGTGGCCGACGAGCTTGGCCAGATCGGCCAGGCGCACGCCTTCCCAGTCCTGGTTCTCCGTTGACCAGCCCTCCACGCAGGCGATGGGCAGGGCTGAGCGGTGCTGCGGGAGTTGGCGCACCTGTGCCAGGGACAGCGAGACCTGCCTGCCGTCGCCCTTGACGACGAGCCGCCAGCCGTCGCCCACGTCCTGGGCGCTGATGTGGGCATAGGAGGCGGTCTTGTTGATCGGGAAGCCGTTGGGTCCCGAACCCGGATCGCGGCCGTGCGGCGCGAGCAGCGCCGTCTGCCGCAGCGATCCGCCGATGCTCTGGCCCGCCGTCACCGCGAAGAGGGCCAGCGAGCCGAGCCCCACCATGCCCAGGGCTCCGCGCCGCGACATGGTCGGCTCGGCAGGATGGTCGGGCACCAGGCCGGTGACGTCCGGGGACTCCGGCCGCGTACGGGATCTCGCTGTGCGGAGTTCGGCGCGGAGGTCGCGGCCGCGCAGCGCTGTCCACATGCGGCGCAGGCGCAGGGCGACATGTGCGGTGAACGCGCCGAAGAACACCCATGCGCCGTAGAAGTGCAGAGGATAGAACGATCCCGGGAAGATATAGTCCAGTTGTACGTTGAGAATTCCGGTGAGGAATTCGAACAGGGCGCCACCGACCAGCAGGATCAGGGAAAGCCGGTCCAGCGCGTGCCCGAGGGAGCGTACCGGCGGCAGGGCGAAGAGCCTGGGCACGACCGACCACAGCTTGGCCAGCAGCACCGGCACGAGCACGATGCCCAGCGTGACGTGCACGCCCTGGTTGACGCGGTAGAGCCAGTACGGATGGGTCGGCCACGAGAAGAGGTAGAAGCCCAGCAGGCCCTTCTTCGGGGTCTTGTCGTTGATTGACGACAGATCGGGATTGTATGCGGCGTAGGACAGCAGTCCTGTGAGGAAGAGCAGGGGAATACCGCAGAGCAACACCACCCCGAACACCGACGTCAGCCAGGGGCCGCGCAGTGGGCTGCGCCATGGACTGAGGGGAAGGCGGGTGGGCACTTTCATGACCGGGACACTAGAACGCTCCGGAGCTGTTATCCCCAAGCGACATGTGACGAAATTCTGACGTCACTGAGTGTGCACGGTATTCCGGCACCGGCCGTGCCTAATCTGGTCGCGTGACCCTCACGCCCTCCCCACTGCACCTCCCTGGCGCCGATACGGGCGACCGGACCGACCCGCTCGCCAGCCGGCGCGGCGACCTGGTTGCCGCAGGTGCCGGGCTGCTGCTCTTCGCGGTCGTCGCAGTCGTCGGCGTGCTCGTCGACCGGCACACCCACGCGATCCTCGTGTCCTGGCCGCCGCTCGCGGCGCACTGGGATCCGCACATCGGGGTCGGCACTCCGGCCGCACTGACGGTCGCCGCACTGGTCATCGCCTACGGTCCGGCGCTGGCAGCACGTCTGCCGTGGAAGGCGCTCCTGTTCTCCGCATGGGCGACGGCCATGGCCTGGACATGGTCACTGGCGCTGGTGGACGGCTGGCAGACCGGTGTCGCCCACCGTTTGACCACATGGGGCGAATACGTGCACGGGGTGGGCCGCTTCCGGGACGTCGGTGCCACCTTGCGGGACTTCACCCACCACATCCTCATCACGTCACCCCACCCCTGGGAGACGCATATCGCCGGCCACCCCGCCGGAGCCGTACTGACCTTCGTCGGGCTCGACCGCCTGGGACTCGGGGGCGGTGCCTGGGCGGCCGTCTTCTGCATCACCGCCGGCAGCTCGTTCGCCATGGCCGCGCTGGTGACACTGCGCACCCTGGCGAGCGAGCGGCAAGCGCGGGCTGCGGCGCCTTTCCTCGTCCTCGCGCCCGGCGCCGTCTGGGTCGGCGTGTCAGCCGACGGGTACTTCGCCGCGGTGTCCGCGTGGGGTGTCGCCCTGCTGGCCGTCTCCGCCACCCGGACATCAGGTCGGCGCGCCGCCGTCGCGGGCCTGGGCAGCGGCCTGTTGTTCGGCGCGGCGGTGTACCTCTCCTACGGCCTCGTCCTCATGGCGGTCCCCGCCCTCGCGGTACTCCTCAGCACACGGAACGTCCGCCCCCTGCCGTACGTGCTGGCCGGGTTCGCGGTGGTCGCCGTGGGCTTCACGGTGGCCGGATTCAACTGGTGGGAGGCGTACGGCCTGCTCAGGACCCGCTACTACCAGGGCTACGGCGGAACACGTCCCTACGCCTACTGGATGTGGGGAGACCTCGGCGCCGCAGCGGCCGCGGCAGGGCTGGCCTCCTTCGCGGGCCTGCGCCGCACGCTCGTCGCCGCGCCAGGAGCCCTGCGCGGATGGAGGGGCGGCGGCCGCGCACCGCACATGGCCGCGACAGTGCTGCTGCCCTGCGCGTTCCTGCTCGCCATGATCGCCGCGGACCTGTCCGGCATGAGCAAGGCGGAGACCGAACGCATCTGGCTGCCCTTCACTCTGTGGCTGCCCGCGACGGCGGCACTGCTCCCGGCCCGGGACCGTCGCGGCTGGCTGGCCGCACAAGCATCCGTCGCCCTCCTCATCAACCACCTGCTCCTGACGGGGTGGTGACCACACGCCACCCGAGACCGAATTCGCGGGACGATCACTCCGACGGCCGTACCGTTCTGCCCGGTGGCACGACCTGCAGCAGTGGTCAGGTGACGGGGCGGGTGAACAGGTGGGCGGCGGCGTCGGGTCGGGTGGTGTCGGTGAGCGCGAGGATCTGGTCGCCGGCCTGGAGGCGGGTGCGTGCGGTGACGGGCAGGGGCTGGTCGTTGCGGATGGCGAGGCTGATCCACACTTCGTCGGGCAGGTCCAGGTCGGCGACGAGGCTTCCGTCGGCGGCGGATCCGGGAACGATCTGCCAGCGGCTCAGCCCTTCGGGGCGCGATCGCAGTCGGACGCCGACCGCCCAGGGTTCGAGTTCGGTGGTGTGCATGGGGATGCGGCACCAGCGGGCCAGGGCGGGTACGGCGGCGCCCTGGACGATGACGGACAGCGCCACGACGACGAACACGACGTCGTAGATGCGCTGGGCGTGGCTGACGTTGCTGGTCAGGGCGTAGCTGCCCAGCAGGATGGGCACGGCGCCCTTGAGTCCCGACAGCGCGATGAAAACCCGTTCGCCGGTACGCAGCCGGATCGGTGGCAGGAGCAGGGCCATGGCGGCAGGGCGGATGACCAGCGCGAGCAGCACGGCCAGCACCACGCCGGCGCCCCAGGCGTGCTCATGGGCGAAGGTGTGCAACGGGATGGTCAGGCCCAGGGCGATGAAGGCGACGATCTCCGCGATCGCGGCGAGGGAGGCGTGGACGCGTTCGATCTCGGCCTTGTAGGGGGCGCGAACGTCGCCCAGCAGGATCCCGGCGGTGAACACGGCGAGGAATCCCGAACCATGGGCGACCGCGGCCACACCGAAGATGACGAAGGCCCCGGCCAGGGTCCGCAGCGGATACAGGCCCTCGCTCGGCAGCGGCACCTTGCGGATCAGCCAGCCCAGCGCCCAGGCCCCGGCGACGCCGACCGCCGCACCGATGACCATCTGCTCGGTGAAGACCGCGACACCCTTGCCGACCGCGGCGGCGCCGGTGTGCGAGCCCGCCGACAGCAGCGCGGCCATCAAGGTGATGCCGACCGGGTCGTTGGCGCCCGATTCGCCTTCCAGCAGGGTGCCGCTGCGTCCGCTGATCTCCTTGCGGCCCAGCACGGAGAAGACCACCGCCGGGTCGGTCGGGGACAGCGCCGCCCCCAGCAGCAGCGCGCCCTGCCAGCCGAATCCGGCCAGCCAGTGGGCTGCGACGGTGATGCCGGCCGCGGTGACGAAGGTCCCCGCCACGCCCGTCCACACGATGGCACCCGCGGCGGTGCGGAAACGCCGCCACCCGATGTTCATGCCGCCGTCGAAGAGCAATGCCACCAACGCGACGGTCACCACGTCCTGAGTCGCCGTCACCGACCTCGGCGTCAGGGAGGGGAAGAGATCCGAGGCGATAGCGGCGGCCACCAGGAACAGCGCCGGGGCCGGGATGCGGGTGCGCTCGGTCAGCCGGTGCGAGGCCACCGCCACGCTACCCACGAGCGCGGCGATCAGTACGACGACCGCGAACGACTGCGCGTGGTCCATCGAGGCGGCCTCCATAGGGAAGATCGGTTACAGCGTCCGCCCTAATGTGCCTGATGGCGGTACGAAACAAGGAATTGGGGCGGGCATACCCGTCATCGGATCGACCTCGGGTCCGACCATCAGCGCCGACTCCTGGGCTCCGGAGTGGTCGGCACGCTGTGCGACACGCGGTCCGCCGTGATCGCGGAGCGCGCCGGCCCCTGCGGACCGGGCACCGCCCACGCGGGCTGTCCGCGCGCGACATGGTCGCGCACCGCTCCGACGGCCCAGCGGCCGGACCTCCGGTCCAGCGGCGTCATCTGACCCCCGCTGGGCGCGCCCGCGGTCAAGCCTGACTTGTGCGCCGCGGGACATGTGATCACGATGGATACAGGAGCCGAACCCTCGCGAGGAGGCGGCCTCGGTGATCTTCGTGGACCGTCACGACGCCGGACGGCAACTGGCCGACATGCTGAGCGCCGGCCTGCCGGACGGGAACGTGGTGGTCCTGGGTCTGCCCCGTGGCGGCGTCCCGGTCGCTGCGGAGGTCGCGCACGTTCTGGGGGCGCCCTTGGACGTGTGCCTGGTGCGCAAACTCGGTGTGCCCCGGCGGCCGGAGCTTGCGATGGGCGCCATCGGCGAGGGTCGCGTACGCGTACGCAACGAGGACGTTCTCGCGGCCTCGAGGATCACCCCGGACGTACTGGCCGCGTCGGAGGCACGTGAACGGGCCGTCCTGGAGCGCGCCGCACTGGCATTTCGAAAGGACCGTCCACCGATCGACGTGACGGGCCGGACGGTGGTGCTCGTCGACGACGGGATCGCCACCGGAGCCAGTGCCCGCGCCGCCTGCCAGGTCGTACGGGCACGGGGTGCGGCCCGTGTCGTCATGGCCGTACCCGTGGCCCCGTCCGGCTGGACCAGCACGCTCGGCGACGCCGCCAACAGCTATGTGTGCCCCCACACCCCGCGGGACTTCGCTGGGGTGGGCCAGTTCTACGCCGACTTCTCGCAGACCAGCGACGCCGAGGTCATGGACTGCCTGCTACGCGCCGACCGCGAGTCCGGGCGCCGAGCCGCCACCGAGAACCCAGGGCACGCCGGGACCACAGGCATCTCGCGGGAAGAAGAGGTCACCATCCCGGTCGAGGGGGCACGGCTGCAGGGGGACCTGACCGTGTCCGACGACGTACGGACCGTCGTGGTCTTCGCCCATGGAAGTGGCAGCAGCCGTCACAGCACGCGCAACCGGTTCGTCGCCCGGACGCTGAACCGCGCGGGCCTCGGTACGTTGCTGTTCGATCTCCTCACCCCGCAGGAGGCGGAGGACCGGGCACAGGTCTTCGACGTCCACCTCCTCGCGAGCAGGCTGGGCACAGCGGTTCGATGGCTGAGGGAGCAGCCGGAGACGAAGGACATCCGCGTGGGTCTGTTCGGGGCGAGCACGGGTGCTGCCGCCGCGTTGTGGGCAGCGACACAGCCGGACGCGGACATCGCGGCGATCGTCTGCCGGGGCGGCCGCCCCGACCTCGCCGAGCCCCGTCTCGCCCTGGTCACCGCACCCACACTGCTGATCGTCGGCAGCCATGACCCCGTGGTGCTCGGCCTGAACCGTCAGGCGCGGGCGCGGCTGCGCTGCCCCAGCGACCTGGCCGTCGTCCCGGGCGCCACGCACCTGTTCGAGGAGCCGGGAACCCTGCCCGCCGTGGCCCGCCTGGCAGGTGACTGGTTCGCGCGTCACATGATCCCCGCGTCGGACGCGCGGGCCCGGGGTTCAAGCGGGAGTACGGCGCACGAAGGGTCGCCGCCGGGCCGCGGCTCGACCTCATGACCGTGCGTCCACCTCACCGTGGGAGACCACCTTCTCAGGCGCCGTCGTACGGGAACGGGCCGTACGGCGGCGGCACGTCAGAGGAGCCGTGCAGGCCCGGGGTCCGGCCGGCGCCCAGGTAGGTGACCTGGTCGACGCCCGCCGTGCCGCGCACCTCGTTCAGCCAGGTCTCGGCCAGGTCCTGGTGGAGGGCGGCGGGGGACGGCACGTGCTGGGCGTGGTGGGTGGGTGGCGCGACGGGGCCGGCCGGCACAGTGAGGCTGCCGTAGCGTTCCATGCGCTGCCAGCGCAGGCGACTGCCGGCGAGGGCGGTGGCCACCGACTGGATGACGACCAGATACATCAGCTGCCGGTAGACGAACTGCTGCAGTGGCAGCGTCCACAGCGGCCCCAGGCGCTCTCCGTCCAGCCGGAAGGCGTAGGCGCTGATCAGCGTCTGCAGCAGCAGGAAGGCGACCCACAGTCCGATGATGCGCAGCGGGTCCAGGAAGACCAGGCCGTACAGGGCGAAGACGTCGACGACCGGGGCGATCAGCGGCAGCAGGACCTGGAAGAGCAGCAGGTAGAGCAGACCGCGGCGGCCCAATTTGCCGGCCTGGCCGCTGGAGAATACGGCTTGGCGGTGCTTCCACATCGCCTGCATCGTGCCGTAGCCCCAGCGGTAGCGCTGGCGCCACAGGGCGCCGAGCGAGGCCGGCGCCTCGGTCCACGCGAGGGCGTCCTCCTCGTAGACCACCCGCCAGCCCTCCCGGCACAGCGCCATGGTCAAGTCGGTGTCCTCGGCGAGTGTTTCGTCGCTGACTCCTCCGATTCGTAGCAGAGCGCTGCGGCGGAAAGCACCGATCGCACCGGGCACGGTGGGCATGCACTGCCCGAGGTCGAACAGCCTCCGGTCGAGGTTGAAGCCGACGACGTACTCGATGTGTTGCCAGCGCCCCAGCAAACCGCCGCGGTTGACGACCTTGGCGTTGCCGGACACCGCTCCCACCCGCGGGTCGGCGAAGGGCTGCACCAGCGCGCGGACCGCCTCCGGTTCGAGGACGGTGTCGCCGTCGACCATGACCAGCAGTTCGAACGACGCTGCCGCGATGCCGGTGTTGAGCGCGGCGGGTTTGCCCGCGTTGGCCTGCCGGATGACGCGCACGCGGGGCAGGTTGAGGGATTCGACCAAATCGGCGGTGCCGTCGGTGGAGCCGTCGTCGACCACGATGATCTCGACGGGATGATCGGAGGCCAGCAGCGAGCGGACGGCGGCCTCGATGCCCGCGCTCTCGTTGTAGGCGGGCACGATGACGCTGACCGGTGAGGTGACCGGTGCCCCCCACGTCCTGCCCCGCCGCTTGACGTGCCTGCGGGCGGCGGTGACCACGACGGCGGCGCGCAGCACCGCGAGCACCCCTGCCGCGAGCAGCAGCCATCCGAGGACCCGCAGCACCCACCCGCTGGCGTCGAGCGTGCCGATCAGCGCGAGGCCGAGCCGGTGGTCCCCCGCGCTCGCCGGGCGCATCACCTGCGGGATGCCGACGGCGTCGCCGACGGTGGTGAAGGTGAAGCCGCGGGCGGCCAGTCGCGGCAGGAGCAGGTCGAGCGCGGCGACGGTCTGCGAACGGTCGCCACCGGCGTCGTGCATGAGCAGGATCTGGCCCGCGGAGCCGTGCGGGGTGGCATTGGCGACGATCCGACTGACGCCCGGTCGCTGCCAGTCCTCGCTGTCCTGTGTGGTCAGTACGGTGAGGTAGCCGTCCCCGCGCGCGGTCTCGACCGCGTCCCAGTCGCGGTCGTCGAGGGCGTCGTTGCCCGAGGAGTACGGGGGGCGCAGCAGTGAGCTGGTCTGTCCGGTGGCGCCGGCCAGGGCGAGTTGGGCCTCGCGTAGTTCCAGGTCGCGCTGCCAGGCGGGGATCTTGCCCAGGTTGGCGTGGGTGAAGGTGTGGATGCCGATCTGGTTGCCGTCGGCGAGGATGCGCCGGACCAGTTCGGGGTGGGCGGCGACCTGGGTGCCGACGACGAAGAACGTGGCGTGCGCGTGGTGGCGGCGCAGCGCGTCCAGGATCCGCGGGGTCCAGCGCGGGTCGGGGCCGTCGTCGAAGGTGAGGGCGATGGTGTGCGGTCTGGGGCGGGCGGTGCGCGGGAGAGTGGCCGCGCTGTCGATCACCGGACCTCCGTGGGTGACGGCGGTGGGCACCCGGCTTGCGGGGCCGGCGCCCGATCCTGCGGCGTCGTCACTGATGCCGAACATGTGCTGGGTGTAGCCCTGGATCAGTAGCGCCGCGCAGAGTGTGACGACCAGGACGGTCAGCAGCAGCCAGTGCGTGCGCAGCGGCACGTTGCGAACGACCCCCCGACGGCCGCGGCGGGCGCGCCGCGACCTGCTCCCCTGTCTCCGGGCGTCCGGGGTGTTCCTGGTGTCCCGGGTTCTTCGCGGTGGCGGGGTCGCGTCGCCGGGTGGTGCGGGGGCGTACGTCATGGTGGTGCGTCCTTCGGGTTTCCGCTGGCGCTGTGGGTCCGGGGGGTTACCCGTGGCCGTGGTTGCTGTGGGTGGGGACCGGGTGCGTCACGGGGCTCTTGCCGTGCTTCACGGTGGGTGCGGCGGACGCACTCGCCGAGGCGGTGGCGGTGCGAGGTGCGGACGGGCTCGGCGACAGCCTGCTTGCCGGTGCGGGTGCCGCGGTGGCGCGCGCGGTGGGCGTTCCGGACCCGTGCGCGGCCCCCTTGCTCCCGGCAGAGGACGTACGGCCCGGGGCGGTCGGCCCGCTGGTGGCGGTGCCCGAGCCGTGGTCGCCCGCGACGGGCAGCGGGAGGTAGGGCGAGTTCACCGAGGGGCCGCCGAAGACCGCGCTCAGCAGCAGCGCGACGTATCCGGCGGCGGGGATCACCAGGAGGCGGCCGAACCGCCTGACCCGGCGCTGCCGCCGCCCGGAGGGGTCGAGGAAGACCGGCCGGGCGGCCGCAGGGGAGCCGCCCGGCCGGTGCGCGCTCGCCTCGGGGGCCGGGTCGGTGTCGGAGGGAGGATGCACTGCGGGGGATTGCACAGCCGCGCACCCTACAAGACGCCGATCGCGTTGGCGACGCCGCCGATATTTCGGTCATCTGCCGGATTGCCCGTAGAAGGAACGCCGTTCAGCCGACTGCCGCGCTGGCCGTCGGCTCAGCTCTGCCGGAGCGCCGGCATCGGGACCGGGACGGAGTACGCGCTCGCGCCCGCGCCGACGCCCCCCTCGCAGGTGTTCGGCGGGTCGGTGGTCACACCACGGGTGGAGGGGCGTTCAGCGGCCCAGAACATGTACCCCAGCAGGCCGTTGGTGGTGCCCGCGCCGACGGGTGCGGCGTTCTGCGTCCAGGTGCCGGTGGTGTTCTGCAGCGAGGAGGGGAAGGTGGTGCACTCGGGTCTGACCTGGGATCCTTCGGCGATATAGAGGCTGCCGGTGAACTTCGCGAGGGCCAGCGGCGGGATCGGCGGGCTGTAGTTGGGCTTGCCGGTGAGGTGCTCCTGCCAGTTCGACTCGGCGCCGCTCGCGGACGGCTGCTTGCTGGGCACCATGGCGTTGGCGTAGTCGAGCACCGGGGTGCCGGGGGTGAGCCAGTGCGCGGTCGCGTACTGGTCGAGGTCGATCAGCCAGCGGTCGCCGGCCGCCACGTCGATGGTCAGCCGGGCGGTCGGGTCGGCTCCCGAGGCGTCGTAGGGGTGCGCGGACCGGTAGGCGTCGATGAACGCCTGCAGGCCCGTGGTGTTGGGGCCCGCGCTCTGCTCGTAGTCGATCTCGATGCCGACGCCGAGCTGGGAGGCGAGTGCGGCGGCCTTCTGGCCGAGCAGGGTGGCGTTCTGGGCGAGTGCGGTGTTCCAGGCGTCGGTGTACGTGATGCCGCCGATGGAGAGCATCACGCGGATGCCGTGGCTGGTGAAGTAGTTCACCACGGCCTGGTTCATGCCGACCGGAACGCCGTTGGTGTTGGCGCTGTTCGTCGTGCCGTTGAGCAGGGTGAGCGGGTTGACGAAGCTGAGTACCACGAGGTTGACCGAGGGGCGGCCGTCGCCGCGGTCGATCAGCCAGTGGTTGTTGTGGTCGAAGTCGGTCATGTCACGGACGGTCGCCCACGTACAGGCGTCGTCGCCGCAGTGCCAGGCGCCGTAAACCTGCGGTGGGGTACCGGTGGCGGCACGTGCCTCGGTGGCCGGGGCCGCGGCCGGCACGACCGCGGCGGCGGCCACCAGTGCGGCGGCGGCCGCGAAGGACTTCACTCTGCCGAACAGCACACGCATGAACGCCTCCTGGCGATCAGGTGGTTCTCGTGAAGGGGCGCCACACGGTGACGGATTGGTCTGGACCTTGTCAACGATGTGTCCAGACCGGGACGAACCGTAGTGAGGGCGTGGGGGAGTGACGTTTCCGTGGTCGGCTGCGCCTCCCGTTGCAACCGCGTGATCAGCGGCTGGACGGTCCGGTGAAGGGAGGCACGACATGAGGATCATCGACGGCATCCGCCGTGAGCACCTGCCCGCCGAGACGGCCCCACCCGTACCGACCAGCATGTGAGGACGGTCGACAGGAGAACCGGTCCTGGTACGGGCACGGGATCACGGCAGGGTGCAGGCGAGCGCGAAGAGGACGTGGTGGGCGAGGCGAGACTGCACCGGCACCCGCGGATGGACGCTACGGAATTGGGTGACGCCGTCGCCTTGGCCCGTGGCGGGGACGAGGTCGCCTTCGGCGTCGTCTACCGGGAAGTCCATCCCATGCTGCTGGGCTACCTGCGTGGTCTGATCGGTGACGACGCGGACGACATCGCCTCGGAGACCTGGCACGACATCGTCCGCGACCTCGGCTCGTTCCGCGGTGACGGTTCGGGATTCCGGGGATGGGCCGCGACCATCGCCCGGCACCGGGCGCTGGACCATGTCCGGCGCGGTCGCGTCCGCCCGCGCACCACGGTGCTCGACGAGCATGTCGCCGAGCCCGCGACCGCCCGCGACTCGGAAGGCGTGGCCCTGGAGAACCTCTCGACGGAACGAGCCCTGGCCCTGATCGCGGAGCTGCCCCGCGACCAGGCCGAGGCGGTGCTGTTGCGGGTGGTGCTGGGGCTCAACGGCCCCATGGCGGCCAAGGTGCTGGGGAAACGTCCCGGCGCGGTGCGCACGGCCTCCCATCGAGGGTTGGTACGTCTGTCGGAGCGTCTGAAAGGCGCTGAGGAGAAGTAGGGGATGAACGAGAGCCGAGAGCAGGGCCTGTGGGACGGCCGGGGCGAGCCCGGACCCCGCGAGCTGGTCCCTGGGCGGGAGGTCAGCGGCGAAGACGTGCGGGCGCCGCGGGGCGAGGGCCGGGAGGCCGGCGTCCGGGGCCGTCAGGCGGACGGGCCGGCCGGTGTGCACGGCCGTGGCCGGTGGCTGCAGGCCGGCGTCGCGGAACGCCTGCTGAACGGCGAGGACATGGGCGCCGCCCATCCCCGCGCCGCCGAGCTGGCGGTCCTCCTTGCTGCGGTGCGGGACCTGCCCCCCGGCAGGCCGCGGGATGAGGTGGCAGCCCTGGACGCCTTCCGGCGTGCGGTCGGCGCCGGGCCCGCCACAGCGTCCGGTCCGGCCTCGGCCGTGGGCGGGCGCCGGCGGCGTACCGTGCGAGGAACCCGTTCGGCCAGGATGCTGCTGGGCGGCGCCGTGGCGGTCTTCACGGTGAGCGGGGTGGCCATCGCCGCTCAGGGCGGCGATCTTCCGCACCCCTTTCATACCCGCAGCGCGAGCCATGAGCCGTCCGCGTCGGCCTCGTCCCCCTGGGCGGGCAGCAGCAGTGCCGTCACCGGCCCGCCCTCCGCGCCGTCGAGCGCCTCCGGTTCCGCGACACCTCGTACGGGCGCGGGCGTCCCGCTCCCTCCGGCGACCGTGTCCCCGTCTCCCGGCGCACCCGGCGAGGAGGGCACGAAGGGACTGTGCGAGGCATACGCCAAGGCGCAGCGCAACGGGAAGAAGCCCGACAAGACATCCCAGGCCCGGCTGGCTGAGGCAGCAGGCGGCGTGACCGGGATCGACGCGTACTGCGCCGCATTGACGGCAACGCCCGCCCCGGGCCACCCGAAGAAGAGCGTGGGGCCGCACCTCACCACGACGCCCCTCCCCATCACCGTCCCGGCCACACCCAAGTCCGCCGCGGTCACGCCGAGTTTGGCCCCGTACAAATGAGTTTCGCCCAAGGCCCCTCACCGCAGGTGGAGTTCCCGGGGGCATCGCGCGATGGGTTCGTCGGGACCGCCGGCGCCGTCGACGCCCGCATCCGGTGCGGTCGCGGTCGGCCGGTGGCGCGGGCCGGAAGGGGAAACCTTCCGGCCCGCGCCTGATGCCCCGCTACGACGGACCGGTCAGAAGGCGCCGATGCCGTTGGGGGTGCCCAGCCCGGTCGGTCCGTCCCATCCGGCGCGCGCGTTGCACCACTGGGTGGTGGGGCAGGTGCCGTTGCTTCCGGAGGTGACGTCCCACAGCGAGGTGGAGTGGGTGTAGGGGTAGTTGTTGTCGATGGATGCCGTGTTGCCCGCGAGCCCGTACACCGAGGCGATGATCGGGGACGAGACACTGGTGCCGCCGAAGACCAGCCAGCCGGACAGGCCCTGGTAGGCGGTGCTGTCGTAGACCGCCACACCGGTGCTCGGGTTGGCGACGGCGGAAACGTCCGCCTCGGCCCGCTTGGCGCAGCCGGTACCGAAGGAAGCCGCCGCGGTGAGCGCGGTGTTGTAGGCGGAGCAGCCGCTGCCCGCGCCGCTCCAGGCGGTCTCGGTCCAGCCGCGTGAGGTGGAGGCGGTGTTCAGGGTGGTCCCACCGACGGCGGTCACATAGTGGGAGGAGGCCGGGTAGCTGGCACCGTAGCCGTTGTCGCCGGAGCTGGCCGTCACCGCGATGCCCGGGTGGTTGTAGTAGGAGCCGTAGGTGGCGTCCGAGGCGTCGGAGCCGCCGTAGCTGTTGCTGATCGCCACCACGCCGGAGGTCGCCGCCGCCCGGTTCACCGCCGCGCCGAGGTTGGCGAAGCTGGCGGACTTCGCCTCGACTAGCAGGATGTGGCAGTTCGGGCAGATCGCCGACACCATGTCGATGTCGAGAGAGATCTCCTGAGCCCAGCCGCCGTTCGTGCGGGGGTAGCTCGTGCCGCCGTTCTGGTCGATCTTCTTGAAGCAGCCGTTCGCGGTGGTGCAGGCCGGCAGCCCGAACTGGCTGCGGTAGACGCCCAGATCGGCCTCTGCCGTCGGGTCGTCGTAGGCGTCGACGATGGCCACGGTGCGGCCGCCGCCCGCGGTGGACGAGGGCAGGCTGTACGCCGACTGGAGCTGCGCGGGCCCGTAGCCGGACGGGGTGGCCTGGGGGGAGACGGACTTCGCCGCGACGATGTCGGTGCGGACCACCGCCTTGCAGGAGGCGAAACCGGCCTTGGCGGTCGCGCAGGAGCGCGCGGTCGCCTGGGCGGGCAGGGCCGTGGCGTGCGAGGCCTCAGCGGGACCGATCAGTGCCAGCGGGATCGCCGCCAGCGCCGTCACACCTATGCTGAACAGCCGTGCGCGCAGTTGCATATGACTCTCCTCGGTGAGTGGTCGAGCCGGGATGCGGCCGAGCTGGTCGTCGGCCTCGGCGGGCGAGCCGCTCCGATGGGAGCGGACTTCGTTTCCCCGCCGCTGTCAGGGGAGGGTGACGAACGGCGCGAGGAACGCCCGTGCGGCCGGCGAGTCCAGCCGGTACGTCACGTTGGTCGCGTAGCAAGGGGTGTCCCCGGTGATGGTCGTCGCGACGAGCACGCGTACGCCGTCGAGCGTGGCGAAGTTGGGGCCGCCCGAATCGCCGTAGCACGCGCCGCCGTTGCCCTGGGGTTCCGTCATCGCCAGCCGCACCCACGACGGGTTGAGCGCGTTGAAGGTGACGGGCGCCTTCATGCGTACGCCGCCGCCCGGATGCGTCTGCCCGCCGGGTCCGCGCCGGGCCTCCTGCGTGCCGTATCCGGCCGTCACGAACGAGGTGGTGTTCAGCCCCTGGGGGCCCAGGGCGTCCAGCTCGCCCGCGGTGGGCAGGGTCGCGGGGGTGAACGTCCACCTGGCGGCGACGGCGGCCGCGGGCAGCTGGATCACGGCGATGTCATGCGGACTGGATGACGGACCCGGGTAGGCGGGGTCGGTGTGTGCGGTGCCCTCGACCCCCACCGCCGCGGCGACGGCCTGCGAGTCCCCGGGATGGGCCGCCGCCGCGGAGTCGAGTGCGGACTGCACGTCCTGCGCCAAGGAGACGTAGAAGCGCACTCCAGCGGGCCAGTCGGTGGTGCAGTGCCCCGCCGTGAGGAAGGTGTCGGCGTCCACCATGGTGCCCGAGCACACCCAGTCCACCCGGTCCGGTGTGGCGGGATCCGCATCGTCGTCCCACCGCGCGATCAGGGCTCCGACCTCAGTGCGTTCCGGGGCGGGGACGGCGTTGTACGAATTGATCGCGGCCGCAGGGTGTGTAGAGGCCATGACAACCCCTAGTCCGAGTGTGAGGGCGGCTACGCCGACACCCGCACGCGTTGTCCGCCACCTCGCGCTCCAGAACGACACGGTCAGCTCCCTCGGCCGGGCCGCCGGTGTCCGGCGGCAATCACAGAGACCACGCGTACCGAATCCGTACGGAGCCCGCCCCGAACGGCAGTTGTCGTTCACCCGAAAGGAACTCGTCCCTCTGGTGAACGCGTGCAGTGTGATGCTCTGGGCTCATGAACGCAACTGCCTGTGCAAATCGGGCATATGGGGGTGACGATCACCGTGTGCGGTGCCGGGCGGCCGGGGTGGCCTTCGCCGGGGGTTGCGCTGACCCGTGGGCGGTAGTGAGGGCGGTCGTCATCCGTCGAGCCAGCGAACTCCACGAATACCACCCCAAGAAGAACGGGCACGAGTTCGGGCAGGAATCCACCGCGGACGTCTTGGCCCGGAGCGCGGGCTTCGCCATGTTCGCGGGGGGAGCGGGCGCGGCGGTACTGGGCCACCCGGGCGGAGTTGGAGCCGCGGTCGCGGGCGCCAAGATCGCGCTCGGGGACGAGCCCGCGAAGAAGCTCAAGAGCCACATCACCGGCGCCGGCGGATCCGCGGCCGCCGGGGAGGCGGGAAAGAAGATCGCCGAGGCGGACCCCTTCGGCCTCAACAGTTAGCGCCACCGCCGAACTTCCTCGGCGGACAGGTCCACCGATGACGGCGAATGGGCCCCGGCGGCCCGGTCTCGGGTGGGTGCGTGCGCGGATTCGCACCCACCCGAAACGTCAAGGGTGCGTGAGGCGGGTGTAGAGCTTGGACCACGCCATGTCCTGGGGGTTGGGTGGCTTCGCGTCGCAGAAGGGCAGGGTGCGCTGCGAGGTGTAGTACCTGAGCATCTCCAGGACGGGCAGCGGCGCGGCGTGTGCGCCTGCGGTGTAGTCGCTGTCGGGAAGAACTTGCTGGTGGACGCGGCAGGTGGGGTGGGGGTTGGGGGTGCCGGTGTTGAGAGCTCCGGTGCGGGGTGCGGAGGCACCGCAGGCGCTCAGCGCCAGCACGGTGACGAGCAGGGGCGCGAAGGGGCGGAGGCGGTGATGGGAAGGCAAGACGGTCTCCTGGTGGGTGCCCTGTTGGGGGGCTGGTCGGGTCGCCGCGCTGGGGGTGCGCTGGGCGGTGGTGGGTGCGCCTACAGGGGCATGGCGCGCAGGGCGGTACCGACGCCGACGGCCAGGATGAGCAGTGCGGTGCCGAGGGGAGTGATGCGGGCGACCCAGGTGGCCAGGTGGTGCCATTTGCCCCCGCTCAGCGTGGGAAGACGGTCGCGGAGCTTGAGCAGGAGCAGTCCGGCTGCGGCCAGTGCGGTGGCCATGCCGAGGCCGTAGCACCCGACGAGCAGGATGCCGAACGCTGTGCGACCGAGTGCGATGGAGCCCAGGAGCACGACCAGGGCTGACGGGCTGGGTACGAGGCCGCCAGCGATGCCGATGCCGATCAGCCCACCTTTTGCGGGGCCCGAGGTGTGGGTGTGGTGGTGGCCGAACAGTCCATGACTGTGGGTGTGGCGAGAGTCCGTGTCGTGCTCGTGGCCCGGGCTGTAGTGGTGTCCGTGGTGTCCGTGGTGGTCGTCGTGGGGGTGGCCGTGGTGTGCGGCGTGGTGATCGCCATGCGTGTGATCTTGGGGCTGGTGGGGGAGTGCGGTGTGCGGCGACACGGCCACTGTGGCAGGCGGGGTGTTGTCGGCGGTCGCGGCCGCCATGGACGTCACCAGGGGGAGCGCTGGTTGCGCGGGGGCGTGGCGGTGATCCGGTGCCGGGCCGTGGTGTTCGGCGCCGTGGTGGTGCGGGTGCGTTGTGGAGGTGGTGGGTCGCTGGTGGCGGAAGGTACGTAGTGCTGCGGGCAGGAGCCACAGCCCGGCGGCTGTGATCACCAGGCCGCTGACCGTACCGAGCCACGCCAATACGTCCTCGCCGGCAAGAGCGGAGGAGGCGCTCAGCGCGATCCCCAGGACGAGTACGGATGCGGTGTGGGTGAGCGTCACCGTGCCCGCCACGGTGAGGGCGTCGCGGGTACGGCCCTGTCGGCCGGCCAGGTACGCGGCCATGATGGTCTTGCCGTGGCCGGGCAGTGCGGCGTGCCCGGCGCCGAGGACCAGAGCCATCGTGATGGCGAGCAGGCCCACGGGCAGGGTGAGCGTGTCCTTGTCGGTGAGGGCGCTCAAGTGCCGGTCGAGGGCGGCGTACCAGGCCGAGGACCATCCAGTGCCCGGCGCGGTGGCAAGGGCGGCGCCGGGCCCGGCTCCCAGCACCACGCGCGCGTGGCGCGTGTCCAGAGGGTTGGCCAGCAGGTCTGCCGGATAGTGGCGCAGTTCGTTCGATACGGAGTTGGCGGGCACGTCGGATGATCCAATGTGGACTCCGTCGCCTCGGGCGGTGATCTCGTGCCAGCCGATGCGCGAGTCGTCCACACCGGAGGAGAGGGCGACGACGTCACCGGTGGTGATGTCGGCGGAGGCGGTCAGCTGGCATTCCAGACGGCTGGTGTTCAGCCCTGCCTGGCCGTGCACGAGGCGGAAGGAGCTGGCGGACACGCGGAAGCGCAGCACCGAGGGGCGTTGTGCGGCGTGATGGCCGGGCTGGACGGTGGCGTCGATCGCCGCGTCCAGTACGGCGCACGCCTTGTGGGCATGGGCCGCCGCCTCCCTCGCGCTGAGGGTGCCGTCGTGGTCGGTATCGATGGCCGGCTCGGCCTGGAGGGTGGGGATCTCGGCCGTGTCCACGACGGCGAGGTCGTCGACGCGATCGGGATGAAGGGTCAGGCCGTCGTAGCGGTTGACCGTGAAGTTGCCCAGCGGGTGCGCCGATGCGGCGGGGCCGGCCAGCCACAGCAGCGCGGGCACACCGATCAGCAGCGCCGCGGCGCGACGGGCTCGGCGCGGGGTGGTGGGGGTCATCGCTGTCCTTGGAGTGCGGCCAGGCGCGCGCGTGCGTCGGGGGCGAACAAGGGGGAGAAGGCCGGGTTGGCGGCGAGCGCGCCCGTGAGATCGGTGCGCGCAGCCCGGTCGTCGCCGAGGGACTGTTCGATGACGGCGCGGTGGTAGCGCAGCAGGGCATCGCGCCAGCCCAGGCGGTTCGCCTGGTGGGCCAGGGGCAGTGCGTCGGTGTCGCGCCCTGCCCGGTGCAGGGCCCAGCTCAGTGCGTCGGCGACCAGCACGCTGTGGCGCCGGTTCCATTCGGCGGTCAGGAGTGTCACCGCAAGGCGCGGATCGCCGTGGTCGGCCTGGTACTGCCCGAGGTTGAGGTCGTCGACGACGCCGTTGGCGGCGAACAGCTTCTGCTCGGCCTGGAGGACGCCGTACTGGGTGCGCGCTTGGCTGGTGTGGCCGAGGGCCTGCAGCAGTTCGCCGTACTCCAGGACGTACTGCGGTTGCGGTACCCGGTCGATGGCCCGCTGGTAGTCAGTGAGCGCTTGGGCGGTCTGCCCGAGCGCGGCTTCCGCGCGGGCGGCACCGGCCACAGACGCGGTGTAGGTGGGGTCGAGGGCGAGGGCGGTCCGGTAGTGGTCCAGGGCTTGCCGGGGGTGCCCGGTGTTGAACGCCAGCTCACCGAGGTAGTGCTGGCAGAACGCCTGATCGGCGGGTGTGGTGGCGTCCTCCAGGGCGCGCTGGAGTGCGAGCTGTGCGTCGGCGGTGCGGCCGTGCAGTTCGAGCGTGTAGGACGCCCGGGTGAACGATGCGGTCGACGGATGCAGGTTGAGCATGTGCTGGACGGCGTCTTGTGCTGCTTGGTCGTCGCCGAGCTGGGTGAGGGCGTCGTTGAGGGCTCCGTAGGGCGCCCACGCGTAGGGGTCGTCGGCGATGGCCTTGTCCGCCCAGGTCCGCGCCTGGGCGAACTGGTGGCGGGCGTTGGCCAGTCCCGCAAGCCCCGTCAGCGCGGCGGTGTTGTGCTGCGGCTGGAGTTTGAGGGACCGCCGCAGGGCCGCCTCGGATTTGGGGTAGAGCGTGGGATCTACGTTGAGCCGGGCCTGCTCGACGTAGGCGGAGCCCAGTTGAGCCCACGAAGACGCGTCGGAAGGCTGCACGCGCAGGTTGGCTTGGAGCTTGTCGACCACGGCGTCGATGCTCAAGGGGGTGCCCGCTGTGTTCGGCTGCGGGCCGGCGGCCGCGGTGGACGCGGAAGGCGGTGCAGTATCCGCGGCATGCTCCAGCACCGCGAATCCGGTCAGGCCGGCACAGAGCGCGGCGGCGGTGGCGATCAGGGCGATGCGGTGCATGGACGACGTGCTCTCTCAAAGGGGGCGTGGACCGGCTGCCCGGCTGCGGGGGTTGGGGCGGGACCCGGTGCGGGCGGCTGGCTGCCGCCCGCACCGGACGGGTTCAGCCCGCTTGGTTCACAGCGCCGGTGAACGGCAGCGCGACGTACGGGAACGACCCGGTGAAGGGCCTGCCGGGGCCGTTGACGCCGTCACCGGCGGCGAGTGCCGGGATGAGATGGCCCGGAGTGGCCCCCTCCATCACCTGGATGGCGATGTCGATGACGTCGTCACCGAGGCGCCGCCCGTTGGGGAAGCCCTGGAAGTCCCCGTCCAGCACGCCGAGCCGGTCGGGCGAGGCGGTCACCGGAGTGGACATGTTCAGCCGCAGCTCCTCCGCGGGCACGAACCGCCCCTTGTCGATGTCCTTGTTCAGCAGCTGCGAGTTCAGGTCCACCGCCAGCGGACCGCCTGCCGCCTTCGCGATACCTGTCAGGAAGATCTCCTGCAGGTCGGTACGCGGTGTCGCCGGAGCCGGGATGCCGTAGATCGCCTGGATGAGCTTGGGCAGCTCGGGATCGAGCACCTTCGCCACGATCTTGGGCTGGTTGTGGTCCTGCTCCGGCGGCAGCGCGTTGAACCTGTCCTTCAGGCCCGCCGGAACGACCACCTCGTTGATCAGCGGGTTGCCCAGACGCGAGACCTGGACGTACGGGCCGGTCGGGGTCGCCTTGCCCGGGGTGAGCTGCAGGGTGCGCCGCTCGGTGGAGCTCCACACGCCGATGACCGGGTTGCGCCGGGTGTTCCCGTGGAACGCCAGCGCCGACTTCGGCACCTGGATCGCCAGGGTGTTGACGTTGTAGCCGTTGAGCGTGTTGTGCCCGGTCTCGGACAGGTTCCCGCCGTAGAGCAGGTCGAAGACCCTCAGATCCAGGAAGAACGGGTCCGCTGCCTGGCTGGCGACGGTCTGGCCCCCGCCGGGCAGGTGCCGGGTCGCCTGGGCGCGCAGCCGCCCGTAGTTGGGCATCGACGCCTGGCCGACGTTCGACGGCGCGGCGATGCCGTCCCTGACCAGGGTGACCGGCGGCCTTCCGGCACGGAGCTCCTGCAGCGTGTAGTGCTGGCGGAACAGCAGTGTCCTGTCGGTGAGGTTGTTGACGACCCCGTTGTTGTACAGGAACGTCTTCTCGCCGCGCCGGTCCTCGTTGCGGAACGTCCACCGGTAGGTGAGGTCCGGCTTGCCGGTGCCCTGGCTGTCGATGTTGATGTCGTAGTGCGCGTCGGTGGCGAACGGGTAGAAGTTCGGCCCGCCGTTGGGCTCCTGGAACGGGTACCAGTTCGCGACCAGCGTCACCGTGTCGGACTTGTCCGGGCTGGAGAAGGCGTACACGTCGGTGTTGTCGACCTGCGGGTCCGACGCGATCAGCGGCGCCTCACGATGGCTGGAGGCCTGGCCGACACCGGCGCCGGGGCCGGCCAGCGCCGCACCGGCGACGGCCGTGCTCAGCGCGAGCAGGAGTGCGGCCGATTTCCACCGGCTGAGGCCGGCGGGTTTTCTGCGAAGGGTCATGGGGGCGCTTTCTCTTAGGGCGGAGGGACGTGGCCCTGCGGGCCGCATCACACGTTCCTGCCCTGTTCGTGCCCAGAAGGCCGCCGGATGGGTCGGGTCGGTCGACTCCACCCGGGTGGCCCATAAATCACCCGCTCAGTGGCCGAATCGGAGGCCGCACGGCCGCCCCGGTGTACACGCCGGACACGCCGCACCTCCGCGCGCCCCGCCGAACACCCCACGTGTACCTGCTACATCAAGCTATCTGCACATAGATTGCAAGAGTGAACACTGTGCGGCAGCTTACGACTCACCGTGCTGTCACTGGGCCTGAAATCCCTCGCGGGCCCTGGAGGAGTAGCTCGGCAAGCGGGGTTTGCTGAACCCGCGTCCTGCCCAGCGGCTTGTCTATCGGGTCGTCGCGGTGAGGGTGGCGAAGGCGACGGTGTTGCCCAGGTAGGAGTGGGTGCGGGGGTTCCAGTTGCCGCAGGTGATGAGGCGTAGCTGGGGTTGGTCGGAGGTGGTGGTGTAGACGTCGAGGGTGGGGAAGTGGTTCTTGGGGTATTCGCGGACCATCTCGGTGATGAAGGTGGCGGTGGTGCCGTCGGCGCGGGTGATGGTGATGCGGGTGCCGGGGGTGAGTGCGCCGAGGCGGTAGAAGACGGCGGGGCCGGTCTGTTCGGAGTCGACGTGGCCGAGGATGACGGAGGCGCCGAGCTGGCCGGGGGTGGGGGAGTTGCGGTACCAACCGGCTTTGAGCGGCTGCCAGGGGACCTGGACGATTCCGTCGGTGTTCCGTCCGAGGCTGAGCAGGGTGGTGTGGACGCCGATGGCGGGGATGTTCAGCGATACGGGCACGGACGCGGGCAGGACCGGGACGGCGGGCGGGCGCGGTGCCGGGGGGCCTGACGGGGTCGGCCCGCTCGGCGCTGCGCTGACGGACCGCGTTGCCGCGGCCGCGGGCTGGGGTGGTGGGCCGGGGTGTCCGCCCTGACTGGTGATCAGGACCACTGCGGCGGCTGTTCCCAGGACGACAGCGGCGACCGCCCCGGCCACGGTACGGCGGTGGCCGCCCCCCGTGACGCGAGGGGCGGCTCCTTCCGACTCCGACTCCGGCTCCGGTCCGCGGTTGGCGTCGGCGGCGGGGCGGTGGGTCATCGCTTCGCTGCGGCCCGACGCCGCAGGATCAGCGTGCCGGCCAGTGCCGCGACGGCGGCGCCGCCCAGACCGGTGGCGAGCAGGTCCGCGGTGTTGGCGCCGTGGGTGTGCTGAGTCGCGCCGTCACCGGTGCCCGCTGCCCCGGTGGGCATGGCGTTGAGAGCTCCGCAGATCGCCGGTGCGGTGGCCTCCTGGGGGAGCTTCGGGTCCAGTTCGCTCGGGCCGAGGACGTTGTCGTACTTGCCGTTGTGGTTGTAGTCGATGCCGTGCACCACGACGACGGCGTTGTTGGCGCGGATCTGCTGCGCCACGTCCGGCGTCACGGTGATGGTGCGCGTGTAGTGGTAGGAGCCGGTGCTCGGGAAGCGGTCGACGGCCAGCGCGCTGCCCGGGCTGGTGTCGCCCTTGGTGGTGAGCGAGCTGCCGATCTTCCCGTAGGCGGGCAGACCGTCGGTCGTGCTGATCGCCACGTGGCCGTTGTGCATATGACCGGCGTCCGCCTTCGGGCACTCTCCGGAACCCTTGATGTGGATGTGCTGCGCGTGCGGTGCGCTGTCGAGCAGACGGTTCGCTGTCACGGAGATGGTGGCCTGATTGCCGGACAGGCTCACGGTTGCCGTGCCCGACCCGTCGACCATGTTGTCGGCGACGGGGTTGAGGTTTGCCTGGTAATTGCTGCCGCCGGAGGACTGGGCGCCGGCCACCGCCGGCAGGGCCAGCGGCAGAGCGATCGCCGCGATGCCCAGCAGCGGAAGGGTGAACTTGTTCATGGCTTCTTCTCCAGACGGGGCGCTGCGGTAATCCCGTACCGCGTGCGAAATGCAGCCCCTGCGCCATAGGGAGGAACGGCGGCCGGAGAGTGCCTCTCCTGGCTCGCCGGGATCGCCTCGCACCTGGTATTCGGAGCGGGTGCCCTGAAGTATTGGTCGGGTCTCGGTGCCCACTGCCAATGGCCGGTGCGTCGTGGGCGCGACGTCCGGGCCTCCGGGGATGGGTGGACGGGGAGCTGTCTGGTGGACTCGCAGCATCAGAGCATCGGCGCCCTGTTCACCCAGCCGCGGTAGCCCGTGAGAGCGGCCGAGATGGGCGAGCATGCGCTGTACGGCGGCCCGTTCAAGGTCAGCCTCGTCCTGGCGGTGCTTGAGCTACTGCTCCAGACAGCCAGCCAGCACCAGCCACGCCTACGACGGCGACGACCACCGCAGCTAGCCACGGTGGGCACCACCCCAGCCACGACGGCCGCTGGTCCGCCTCAAGTAGCGCCACCGCCCCAGCGGCCAAAGCCGCCATCACGACCGGCGCTATCACCCACCGTGCTCGCCACCGTTGAATCACCGTCTGCCCCGCCCCGGTCTCTTGCTGGAAGCCCCAAGCGTAGGGAGAGGGATGTCCCCGGGTCTTCCCGAGTTGCACAGCGCACCGTCCCCGTACGACGGGCGATACTCAGGTCTGGCTCAGGCGGCCAGTGAGGGGGCGGTAAGGCGTGCCCGCTCATAGAGATCACGCGCGGCGGAGTTCTTGAGGTGCGGGCGGATCAGGCGGAACATTTCCGTGACGTGCTTGTCGACTTGCCCCGATTGAATCGTGGGGTAGCCGTCCACTACCTTGCCCCACGTGGCGCACGCCGCGTCCAAATGACCGATCGCCAGTTGACGTTCCGCCAGCATCGCACCGAAGCGCATGTCCCCTCGATGGGAATCGTTCTTGGAGTTGCGCAAGCGGAAGCACAACTGCAGGGAATCCACGCTCCCAGCAACATCACCCAGCGCCTGTCTCACTTGCGCGGTGTGATACGCAAGCGTGGCGGCGTTATACCCCCCAAAGGTCCCCCCTTGGCTGTTTGCCTTGTTCAGTGCCGTTTCGGTTTCCCGGATGCTTCGGAGGGCGTTAGAACGTTCCCCTGCTACGGCATAGGAGTGAGCTTGTTGCCCGGCCATGAAGGCTGTCATTCTGGGTCCAGCCGTCGGAGATGCCTCGCTTGCAGCGTTGGCCCAGGCCACCGCGGTAGAGCCGTGGCCCAAGTCCACCGATTGAACCGACATCCCGCGGAGAATGTGGCAATAGGTCGAGTGGTCGCCACTGGCGCCCGCGAGTTCCAGCCCCTTCACGTAATACTGTTGGGCTGTGCCGTGCACCCCTTCGTCTACCGCCATCCAACCCGTTAGGTAGCACAGGAAGGATGCGGCAGAGACCATCGCCTTGCGCACTTCGCTGGGCGCGTCAGTCTTCAAGTACGGGGCGACGATGTTGACCATGAAGGCGGCAGCCATCGGGCGCGCGTATCGTCCGCCGAATTGATCATCGAGATCGGATAGTCGATCCGTCATGGCGATTACGGAATCAACCTCGGGCATACCGATGCGCTGCATTCGGCCTGATTGCACAGCTTCCATGCGGCCCACGACGTCTTGCCACCCCGGAATGGCTAAAGCCACGGAGAAGAGTTTGGCTCCGGCTCCTATGACGGTGCGCCGTGAGGGGTCCATGTCTTGCCTGCCGAGGTCCAGTAAACCCTCAACGGTATTGACGTCGTGCTTGTCGTAGGCAGGCGTGGGGAAGCCAGCCTCAGCGTGTGTGACGGGCCGTTGGAGGCGACGGGCAAGTGCTTCCAGGATCAGGGGGCGTACCTCTTCCTTGGGTAGGTGCCCGTCTAACCACTGGTGCGCTGATGGCCCCTGGTAGCGCGTCGGCTTGCCTCGCTCAGTGGCAACCTTGTTGACCTCCTGCGCGAACTGCCGCAGGGTCCACCCCGTCGCTGCGTAGAGCCGCCTCAGGCTCTCGTTCGGCTGTCGGTCGCCCACTGGTGCCCACTCCCCGCGCCGCTTATCGCTCTTAACAACGCCTTGCGTCACAACGGTACCGCTGTGGGTAGCGGACCGGTTGCCTAGAGCGAGACAGGACCCCCGCGACCGTGCGACCGGCCCGGGGGCATGGCCAACGCTTCAAGGAGCGCTGACGTGAGCAATCGTATCGTCCAACTGTTATGCACCCTGGGGCTCTTACGCCGCCATCAGCCCACGCGAGGCAGGCACAGCCACCGCCGAGCATTGCCCGCCGCCCGCACCGTGCGCGTGCATGAGTCCGCCCCGTGGTCCGTCGACGTCGCTACGGGACGCGCCCGCCGCTGGCAGCGTCGAGGCTTGGTACCCCCGCCGCACGACTGGGTACCGGCGCCCGGTAGCCGGGGCGCCTACTTCCCACCCGAGGAGTGGGAACAGCCGGGAACGCTCATCCGCCCGCGCGACAGCACCGTGTGCATGGTCCCGCCAGAGGCGATGCGGTGAGCGGCGTCGAGAGGGCAGGGGGACACTCGCAGCAGGAGGAATCGGCAGGCGCCCGCCGTCTCGCCTCCGCAGCCGTCCAAGTCGCTGAGGGGCGCGCACGGCTGGCGTACCGGGCGTGGCTGGCCCACGTCCAGAATTGCCAGGCGGAGTGCCGGACAGGTGGGGAGGACTGCCCGGCAGCGGTACTCCTGCGCGGCGCCTTGCGTGATGCGCGCTGCCAAGGGGTGCGTCCGTGAGTGGCAAGGGACGGGGCGCCATCGAACCGGGTACCAAGGTCCTGGATATCGCGACCGGACGCGTGGGCATTCTGCGGGCCTACATGGACCCCGGGGACCCGTACGGCTGGTGCGTGCAGGGGCGCACGGGTGACCTTGCCTATATCCGCCCGTGCGGCGGCGGAGTCGAATGGACGACGGACCCCGATCAACTAGAGCTGACGCAGGACTGAGCCACCCCCGATGGCTGCCGTTTCCGGGTAAGGGCAGCACCGCACTGTCCCCGTGCCGGTCGTGCTCCCCCGCCCGCCGGTACGGGGTCAGGCGCCTCCTGCGGCCACCCCAAAGCGTCCGCAGGAGGCGCCACCACATCGCGTATCACGAAAGGCAATCGGCTGCCATGAGACTACGCATGGCCCCGCGTCCGCCCACGTCAGAGGAAATCGCTGAGCGGAACCGCGAGCGCAACATTGAACGGATTATGAACCCCCCGAAGCCTTCCTTGTGGGACCGCATCATGGGTCTCGCCTGGGTAGCTGAGGAGTGGTGGTGCCGCCACGTCTCGCGACGGGAGTTGTACCGGCACTTAGACACGCTGCGTGTGGTCATGGAGTCACACCCCCCGTCCCGCGCACTCCGCCGATGCCCATGGCCTGATCGGCGCCGGAGGTTTGCGGACGCGATGGCCCCGACGCCTGACAGTGGTGGCCGGGCTTCGAGACTCGGAAGCGCCGCCCTGCGAGGATGCTGCGACCGGCGCCAATCGGGTGTCCGTAGAGTCTGAGAGAACGGGTAATGCCCTGATCCTGGCTGGTGGCCAAGCAACCCGCATGCGTCCCTATACGGACTACGGGCTGTGAGGACTCCTCCAGGGAGCTGCCGCAGGTTCCGGTGACCTCCAGAGAGAGTTGGGTGCGCCACGGCCGCATGGGGAATCGTTTGGCCATTTCCCCATGGGGCGTTCCGCAGGCTCATGTTTCGGGACGCAGGTCGCCGCGGAAGCCGCCGTCATTCTGGGTGCTTCTGGGCTGCGCTGACGGCAGCGGACCGGCTGTCCGGCTGTCCGTCCGTCAGCTCAGTGTTTCCTCGGGCCGGACGGACCGGGCGGCGGGGAGCGAGACCACCATGGTCAGGCCGCCGCCGGGGGTGTCCTCCGGGGTGAGGGTGCCGCCCATTGCCTCGGTGAGTCCGCGTGACAGGGCGAGCCCCAGACCGAGACCGGTGGTGTTGTCGGTGTCGCCCATGCGCTGGAACGCCTCGAAGACGCGGTCGCGGTCCTGGACCTGCAGCCCGGGGCCCCGGTCGATGACCCGCAGTTCCACCTGCTCTCCCAGGGCACTGGCGCTGAGCAGGACCTTCCCGCCGGGTGGGCTGTGGCGTACGGCGTTGGTGACGAGGTTGGCGATCACGCGTTCCAGCAGTGGGGGGTCGGCGAGGATGTCGGCGGTGCCGGTCACACCCTGGGTGCGCACGGGAACGGCGGTTTCGGGCAGGGTGTCCAGGGCGAGCGGCAGTACCTCGGCGAGTGCGGTGGGCTGAAGACGCAGGCTCAGGGCGCCTGCCTGCAGACGGCTCATGTCGAGGAGGTTGTCGACGAGGCGGTTGAGGCGGGCCAGGGACTCCTCGGCGGTGGCAAGGAGTTCGTCCCGGTCCTCGTCCGAGAAGTGCACGTCGCGGCTGCGCAGGCTGCTGACAGCCGCCCAGCCACTGGCGATCGGGGTGCGCAGGTCGTGGCTGACCGCCGCCAGCAGGGCGGTGCGCATCCGGTCGGCGGCCTTGACCGGTTCCACCTCGGCGGCGGCCTCCGCCAGCCGTGCGCGTTCCAGGGCGGCCGCGACGTGTCCCGCGAAGGCGACGAGCACCCGGCGTTCGGAGGCGGCCAGCCGGCGGCCGCGCAGGACCAGGACATCGTCCGTTCCGACGGGGACGGTCACACCGGCTGCGTCGTCCTGGGCCGAGGTGTCGGCGGGTTCGATGCCGTGACCGACGCGGTGGTGCAGTTCGGCGACCTCCATGCCGAACGCCTCCTTCGTGCGCCGCAGCAGCACCTCGACCCCTTGGTCGCCGCGCAGGATGCCGCCCGCCACCGAGGAGAGCGTCTCGGCTTCCGCGGTGGCGTTGGCCGCGCGCCGGGACAGCCGCAGGGAGTGGTCGACGATGGCCGCCACCGTGACCGCGACGACCGCGAACACGGCCAGCGCGAGAACGTTGTTGGTCTCACCGATCGTGAACTTGTGGATCGGCGGGATGAAGTACCAGTTGAGGAGCAGCGAGGCGGTGATGGAGGCCAGCAGGGCGGAGACGACGCCGCCGATGCAGGCCACACCGACCACCGCGAGCAGGAACAGCAGGGCGTCGGTGGTCAGGTTGAGGCTTCCGCGGGTGTGGCTGAGGAGCACGGTGAGCAGGAACGGGAGGATCAGACCGGCGACCGGCCCCGCCACCCTGCGCACCAGCGGCAGAGTGCTCTTCGGAGTCGGCAGCAGGCGGCCGCGGCGGGCCCGCTCATGGGTGACCATGTGGACGTCGATGTCGCCGGACTGCTCCACGGTCGTCTCGCCGACACCCCGGCCTGTCAGGAAGTGCGCGAGCCGGCCGCGGCGGCTGGTGCCCACCACCAGTTGTGTGGCGCTCTCGGCACGGGCGAAGTCCAGCAGGGCGCTGGGGACATGGTCCCCGACGACGGAGTGGAAGGTACCGCCCAGGGACTCCACCAGGGACCGCTGCTTGGCCAGCGCCGCGGGTGAGGCGTCGGCCAGGCCGTCGCTGCGGGCGATGTGCACCGCCAGCAGGTCTCCGCCGGCCGAGCGGTCGGCGATACGGGCGGCCCGGCGGATCAGTGTGGCGCCCTCGGGACCCCCGGTCAGCGCGACGACCACACGTTCGCGGGTCTCCCACACCCGCCCTATGCCGTGTTCGTAGCGGTACCTCTGGAGCGCTTCGTCCACTCGTCCGGCCACCCACAGGAGCGCGAGTTCGCGCAGCGCGGTGAGGTTGCCGACGCGGAAGTAGTTCGACAGGGCGGCGTCGACCTTTTCCGGGGCGTAGACGTTGCCGTGCGCCATGCGGCGGCGCAGCGCCTCGGCGGGCATGTCGACCAGCTCGATCTGGTACGCGCGGCGGACCATCTCGTCGGGCACGGTCTCGCGCTGCGGCACGCCGGTGATCTTCTCGACGACGTCGTTGAGCGATTCCAGATGCTGGATGTTGACGGTGGTGACGACGTCGATGCCCGCCGCGAGCAGCTCCTCTATGTCCTCCCAGCGCTTGTCGTGCCGCCCGCCGGGCACGTTGGTGTGTGCCAGCTCGTCCACCAGGGCCACCTGAGGGGCCCGGGCCAGAATCGTGTCGAGGTCCATCTCGTCGAACGAGGCGTCGTGATAGGCGCGTTCGACCCGTGGCACGACCAGCCAGTTCCTCGGCGCTGAGTCCGGCCACGGCGGCGTGGACGGTCTCCTGTACCCGGCTGAAGCCGTCGCCCAGCAGTTCGGCGGTGTTCATCGC